>NZ_CP141615.1:3012317-3313549 GCF_035593305.1 Limnochorda sp. L945t
AGCCTCGGCCTCCGGCAGCACGCCGCCGGGCGGCCTGGCCGGCTGAGGGCGGGGTCGAGCCCGCGCTCCGGTTGAGGCAGCTCTGGGCCGGCGTGGGATAGACGAGACGAACTTGGGCACCGGCGCTGCGATCCTGCCGTGGCGCCGGTGCCCGGCTTTCGTTGACCAGCACACCCACCCCAACAGGGCGCCCCGCGGTGTCCACCGGCCGGGGATCCTGCATAAGCCGAGGAGGCCGGTGCGACCGAGGAAGGGGGAGCTGGCATGCACCGGGTCGGAAGGGCGGGACGGCCCGGTCTGGCGAGGTTGCGGCCGTCGGCGCTGCTGCGATCTTGGGTGGCTGCGCTCAAGGCGGCCCGGATCATGGACGTCTGGTCGGGAGGCGCCGGGCGCTCGCTGGTACGGCCGGAGCACCGGGCCGTGCTGGACTGGTACCGAGCGCGCCTGGGCGTACCCAGGGTCGCGGAAGCGGATTGCTTGCTCGGGTGGATGACGACGCGGGGCATGGGACCCGAGGTGGTGGTGCTGGCCATCGAGGCGACGGCCCACAGCCGCCAGCCCGGTTTCACCCAGTTGGAAGCGACGCTCCGGCGGTGGTACGAGCAGGGCGTCCGGTGCTGGACGGACCTGTGCCGCCGTTGACGGGGCAAGCCCCGTCCGCCTAACGCCGAGGCGCTTGCCCGGCCGCTCGGGCGATGCGGGTCATGTGGCGGAAGAGGTTGATGAGCAGCTCCACCTCGTGGGGGTCGGGCACGGCTCGCAGCAGGAGAGCTTCCAGGCGGGAAAGCGCCGCCGCCCGGCGGGCGGGGCTGGTGTGTGGATGCAGTGTCTCGAGCAGCTCCTCGATCGCCCCCACCATCTCGGCGCGCTGGGACCCCGGCGCGATGGGCCGGTCGACGGGTACCGCCATCGGGTGCCCCGTCTCGGCTCTCGTTCTCTCTGGGCGCGCCTCTTCGCACCACGCCACGTACAGCTCGTAGAGCACGATCCCGGCGGCGTGCGACAGGTTGAGCGAGTGGTGGCCGGGGTCGGTGGGGATCGTGACCAGCGCGTGCGCCCGGTCAATGACGGAGTTGGGCAGGCCGTCCCGCTCGCGCCCGAAGAGGACGGCCGCGGGCGCGCCCGGATTGGCCGAGGCGGCCTGCAGCAAAGCCCGGGCGGCCTGGCGGGGCGTCAGCCTCTCCCTCACGAGCTCGCGGGGCCGCCCCGTCGTCGCGAGCACCAGGCTGCAGTCCGCGAGGGCCTCCTCCAGCGTCGCGAACCGCCGCGCGGCGGCCAGCACTTCCTGCCCTCCGTGCGCGATGGCCTCGATCCGCCAGGGGTCCCACGCGGCAGGCTCCACCAGCCGGAGCCCCGTCACCTCGAAGTTGGTCATGAGCCGCACGACGCTCGCGACGTTGACGAGGTCCTCGGGCTGGTAGAGTACGACCACGACGTTGTCGAGAAGTCCCCGTCCCCGGGTGGCCGCGCTCTGCGGCACCGCCTTCTCCCGCTCCTCCATCGACTCCCTCGCCCTCTTCCCCAGCTTCTATGTCGCGCTCCGGGCGCCTTCCCGCAAAGGGCGGGCGCCGGTGGGGAGACTAACCGGGGACAAGGGGGACGCACGCATGGAAGTCGCGGTGATCGGGCTGGGCCGGATGGGGGGCAACATGGCCCGGCGCCTGCTGAGCAAAGGCCACAGAGTGGTCGTCTGGAACCGATCGCCCGGCCCCCTCGAAGCACTGGAGAAAGAAGGCGCCGAGCCTGCCCGCTCCTTCGATGAGGTCGTTGAACGGCTGGAGCCGCCCCGCGTGGCCTGGCTGATGCTGCCCGCAGGCGAGGTCACGTCCCACGCGGTGGAAGAGTTCGCACGCCGGCTGCATCCGGGAGACGTCCTGGTCAACGGGGCCAACAGCTACTACCGGGATTCCATGGCTTACGCCGAACGGCTGCACCCCAGAGGCATCGGGTTCGCAGACGTCGGGGTGTCGGGAGGCATCTGGGGGCGAGAGTACGGCTACGGCCTCATGGCAGGCGGCTCCGACGAGGTCATCGCCCACCTGCGCCCGCTCCTCGAAGCGCTGGCCCCTGCTCCGGACCGCGGGTGGGTCCACGCTGGCCCGGTCGGGGCAGGCCACTACGCCAAGATGGTGCACAACGCCATCGAGTACGCCCTCATGCAGGCTTACGCCGAGGGGTTCGAACTCTTGAGGCGCAAGGAGTTCGACATCGACCTGGCGGCGGTGGCGGAGGCCTGGAGGCACGGGACGGTCATCCGGAGCTGGCTGCTCGACCTGATTGCCGCCGAACTCCGGTCGGATCCACGGCTTTCCGGTGTCGCGCCGGTGGTCGCCGACTCGGGGGAGGGGCGCTGGGCCGCGCACGAGGCCATCGACCTCGGGGTTGCAGCACCGCTTCTGGCGCTGGCTCTTCACGAGCGGTTCAAGAGTCAGGACGCAACACACTATCCTTACCGAGTGCTGGCCGTGCTGCGGCGTGCCTTCGGCGGGCACGCCGTGGCCGTGCGCGACGCCACCGACCCCGCGCAGCAGGAGCATCAAGGGCAGGAGCGCGCCTGATGGGTCGCAGGCGGACCGCGGGGCCCAGGGATCTCGCCATCGTCATTTTCGGCGCGAGCGGCGACCTTGCCAGGCGCAAGCTCTTCCCCGCGCTCTTCCGGCTCGACTGCCAGGGGCAGCTGCCGCCCGCCCTGGAGATCATCGGGGTCGCCCGCCGGAGGTGGGACGATGCGGCCTTCCGCGCGCACGTCGGCGCCGCGCTGGAGGAGTTCGTGTCCGGGCACGACCGGGAGGAGCGGGCGCGGTTCGAGGCGCGCCTTCGGTTCGTCGCCGGAGGCATGGACGAGGAGGCGGTCAAGGCGGTAGCCGCCCGGGTGCCCGGGCAGGCGGTCTTCTACCTGGCCCTTCCGCCGGGGCTCTTCGGCGAGGCGGCCCGGCTGCTGGCAGGGGCGGGTCTTCACCGGGAGGAGGGGGGCTTCCGTCGGCTCGTGGTGGAGAAGCCTTTCGGCCGGGACCTGGCCAGCGCCCGGCACCTCGACGCGCAGGTGCGGCGAGACTGGCAGGAGGCGCAAATCTACCGGATCGATCATTTCCTGGGAAAGGAAGCCGTTCAAAACCTGCTGGTGTTCCGGTTCGCCAACGCGTTTCTCGAACCGGTCTGGAATCGCGACCACGTCGACCACGTCCAGGTGACGGTGGCCGAGACTCTGGGAATGGAGGGCCGCGCCCGGTACTACGACAGCCTGGGGGCCTTGCGCGACATGGTGCAAAACCACCTCCTGCAGCTGGTCACGCTCACGGCCATGGAGCCGCCGGCCCGGCTCGACGGCGACGACCTGCACGACGAGAAGGTCAAGGTGCTGAAAAGCGTGCGCCCCGTCGACGAGGACGTGGACGGTGCGGTCGTTCGGGCGCAGTATGGCCCCGGGGAGGTCGACGGCCGGGGAGTGCCCGGCTACCGGGACGAAGAAGGCGTCCGTCCGGGTTCCAGGACCGAGACGTACGTGGCGCTGCGGCTGCTGGTGGATAACTGGCGGTGGCTGGGCGTGCCCTTCTACCTGCGGACCGGCAAGCGCCTGGCTGCCAGCCGCAGCGAGGTGGCCATCCGGTTCAAGGTGCCTCCCCAGAAGTTTCTGGAACCTGCCACGCTCGGGCGGCTCGAGCCCAACTGGCTCGTGCTGTCCATGAAGCCCGACGAGTGCCTCAGCCTGGTCGTGCAGGCCAAGCAGGTCGGACTGAAGCTCACGCCCCGGACGGTCGTCCTGCAGGCGGCGTACCGGGCGCAGGGAGACCCCGAGGTCGATGCCTACGAGAGCCTCTTGCTGGACGTCCTCGAAGGTAACCGTACCTACTTTCTGCGGTACGACGAGGTGGACTGGGCGTGGCGGGTCCTGGATCCGGTGCTGGAGTATTGGGACCGCCGACCGGACGGGCTGGCCTCTTACCCCGCCGGCTCGGAAGGGCCTGCAGAGGCCGGCCGGATCTTCCTCCACCGGGGGCACGTGTGGCTTCCCCTGAAGTGACCTGGTACCATCTGGGCCACTCGGCGCGAGCCGTCGCAGCTGCAACGGCGTGGCTCGTGCGGCGCCTGCGCGACCCGGGCCCCGGCACGGGCACGCTGGTGCTGGCGGGGGGGCAGGACACCGGTGGCCCTCTACGAACGGCTGGCACAGGCCCCCATCCCCTGGGAGCGCCTGGTGCTCGTGCCGAGCGATGAACGGTGCCTCCCCGAAGGAGCCCCTGAGCGCAACGATGTCATGCTGGCCCGAGCCCTCCTCTCCCGGCTGCCGGTGAAGCCCGGGGGGTTCGTGCCCATCCCCGCCCACAAGGGGCCGGCGGTGGCGGCCGCCGAGTTCGAAAAGGTGGCCTTGGGCGTGCCGCCCATCCGGGCGGCGATCCTGGGCCTGGGGGAGGACGGGCACACGGCGAGCCTGTTCCCGGGGGACGAGGCCCTCGAGGCGAGGGGATGGGCGGCGCCGGTGTGGCGGGCGCCCAAGCCGCCGCCCGAGCGGGTGACGCTCACCCTGGAGGCGCTCGGGCGGGCCGACGACGTCCTCTTCCTGGCGTTGGGGACTGCCAAGGAGGATGCGCTGCGGCGCTGGATGGCCGGGGAGGCGCTGCCCGCGGCGCGGGTGCACCCCCGAAAGAGCCTCGCCGTCTTTACCGATAGAGATCCTGCCTTCTCGTCACAGCGTTGAGGGCATCCCGTCGCATTCGAAGCACAGGATGACGCCCGCACGCCAAATGACCCGGGCCGGGGTCGCGAGGTGCCCGGACCGGGCGGCGGCGTCGCAACGACAACTGCCGGCGATTTCCGACAGGACTGGCGAGCGCTCTCCGAGAAGGCAGTCGCTGAGACGTCTGGAGACGAGAGGTGGGGCCAGGGTGGTAAGCATGCGAGGCCTGGTCGGAGCAGTCGGGATGGGGATGACCCTCGCCCTGGCAGTAGTGGTCGCCGGCACCTCCACCGGTGCGCAGGCAGCTCCGGGCACTACGTCATCTGCGGGTATCGTGTCGCTTTCAGAGATGGCGGATCCTGGGGGCTTGGGCACGAGCGCCAGGGTTGCCGGCATGGGCGGGGCGTTCGTGGCATTGGCGGATGACGGCGCCTCCGTTTTCTACAACCCTGCCGGCCTGGCGTTCCTGGAAGGACCCGAGATCCAGGGTGCCTACGCGTCGGGGCCGGCCGGGACGCCGGGAGGGCAGCCGGCGACCCGGGTGGGTGGGCTCGTCGCGACCCGGCACGTCGGGTTGGGAGCGACCCGGCTGGCCGTGCCGGGGGAGGGCGGCGATCTCGAGAGCTGGGACGCGACCGCCGCTGTCGCTGCCCGGATGTGGGTCGTCGGCCTGGGCGTCTCGGGCCACTACCTGGCGTCCGCGATGGGCGGGGCCGACCAGGAGCGGGGCTGGAGCGCCGACGCCGGCGTCCTGGTCAGCGCCGGGCCCTTACGGGTAGGGGCCGTGATGCGCAACGCCGCCGGCAGCCTCACGGGGGCAGACCAGACCCAACGGGACGTTTCGGGCATGCGCCAGGTGGCGTATGGGGCGGCCCTGAGGCTCGGCTTTGCCAACCTCGCGGCAGACTACGTGCAGCCGCCCTCCGGGTGGGGGGAGGATGCCCCGGCGGTGGTGCGAGCGGGAGCCGAGATCAGGTTGGGGCCAATCGCCTTGAGGGCTGGCGGCTCCCGGCCGCAGCGTGAGGACTCCTCTTTCCCGTTCCTCAAAGAACGGCGCACCGTGGGCGCCTCCCTCCAGCTGGGGGGCCTGCGCCTCGACTATGCGGCGTCAGAGCCGTGGAACGATGGCGACCCTCTCTGGGGAGCGCACCCCCAGGACCGCGTCCAGAGCCTCGGGCTGCGGGCGGCCTTTTAGCCTGGTGTCCTGCCGGTCGCGTCGGGCGAGACGGCCAGGGTCCTTCGAGGCCGGGACCGCGCCGGGCCCATGCGGTACGTTGCCATGCTGCGCGCGGCGGGCTCCGCGCTGCGAGGTGCCGAGCCCGAGTGCGTGGCGCCCCTGACCCAGGGGGATTCCGGCGTCACGTACGAAGAGGCCCGGGGTTGAAGGCTGCGCGGGTAGTGTGACCGGCTGGCCGGGGGCGAATCGGCCGGTTCATCCGGAGACGAAGGGGAGTCTGGCTGCGAGGTGTCCGCCGGCGAGGGAGGCGCAGGCGCCGTTGAAACCTCCTTCGGACCGGACTGGACGACGGGCTCGGCCCTCTGCGCTCTGCGCGGGGGGCTTTGAGCGGCTGACGCCAGCATGGCCCAGACGAGGCGCTCCGGGTAGAGGCCCGTCAGGTCCGTATCGGGGAACCTGACCGCCCCGCCTCGCGGATACGAGTTCGCACCGCTGCCCTCCGGCGTCGCGTCGACCAGGCGCTGGTTGCAGTTGCAGCCCATGTCACGAGTTCTCTCCTTCGGGATCTCAGTGCCGGTGCGCGTCCGTCTCGCGCCCGGCGTGCTCCATGGTATGAGACGTGAGCCGGGAGGGGGTCTTGCCAGGCCCCCTCCCGGCTCCCAAAAACCGCTACGAGCGCGGCGCGGCTCGTCGCGGCTCGTCTACCGAAAGAGCTGGACGACGAGGATGCCCCCGTTGCGGCTCCTCGCGATACCGATCCCGACCTCTGTGTAGCGCGGGTCCAGCAGGGTCTTCGCATGAGAGGGGCTACCCATCAACAGCCAGTGCGCCGTCTCCACGTTCGGGGCTCCCGTGAGGTTCTCAGCCAGGTACGGGTAGACGTAACCGGGCACGTAATGGTTGGAGTATCCGTTGGCCACCATGTATTCGGCCTTCTGCTGGGCCATGCTGCTGAGACCCTGGTCGAGCCGGAGCGGCCCCGCGCCGGCTCGAGCGCGTGCCTGGTTGATCAGGGTGAGCATCCGCTGCTGGTCCGTCCCGGCCGGGTTCGGAGTCGGAGCCGGGGGCGCCGGTTGATCCGGCGGCAGCGTGGGAGCAGCAGGAGTCTGCGGAGCGACGGGCGTCTGCACCACCGAGGAACCATTGGGGCGATACCGCTGGTAGAACGTCCAGTCGTAGATAGACCCGGATGCGGCTGCTTTCTCCGGCCCGACCAGGCCGAGGGCGGCCGTCACCAGCAGCAGGAGCAGACTCGACAGGAGAACGGTGCACGAGGGCTTGCGAGGCACTTCGGTGATCCCCCCAACTCGGCATTTCCTCCGCCGATTCTAGGGGACAACCTCCGGCCGCTCACTAGGGGATTGCTGAGGCCGGTGGGGACTTGACCCAGGCGGCCGCCCGATCGGATCCCGATCCTCCCCGTGGGGAAGATGGTGCCCCCGCACCAGGCAAACCTGGGCTTGGTTTCATAGGATGCCACCGCTTCAGGGATTCGCGACGCACGAGAGGAGGAGAATCGACCCCATGCAGGACGCGGAGCCCTCCGTTCTCGCAAGCCAGAAGCCAACGGAGTCGCTCTCCAAGAAAGAGCAGGTGTGTATCCTCGCGCTGAAGGTCTTCGACTGGTGCGTCAAACCGCTGACGGAGACGGACTGTTTCACGATCCCGGCGGAGTGCGCCCCACCCGTGCCCCCGGATCTCCCGGTAGAATGCCGTATCGTCGGCCTCACCGCGAGCATCGTGGCCCAGACGCCGGGCCCGGAGAACATCCACACCGTTACGGCCCGTGTCGACAAGGAGAAGGAGATCACCATTCTCGAATCCGTGGAGCCGCGGGTGGTCCGCTGCACCTTCACGGTGACCGCGACGTCGTTCCACACGACGACGCTGTTCGCGCCGCCGGGCACCACCAAGCAGGTGGAGGTATCGGGCGAGTGCGGGCCCTGCCGGATCTCCGCCGACGGCCGCACGGTCTGCTGTGAGGAGGCCATCTGCCTGCAGTTCGAGTCCAAGGCCCCCATCAAGCTCTGCGTACCGGCCGAGCTGTGTACCCCGAGGGTTTGCACCCAGGCGCAACCGCCGTGTCCACCCACGCCGCCAGATCAGCGCGTACCCTTGTGCGGGCCGCCGTATCCGGCCAATGCCCCGTCACATGCTTGAGCCCGCGAGGAAGACCCGCCGGACGTTCCCCGCCGGGAGGGTGCTGCTGCACGCTCCCGGCTCTTGTTCGGTCCGGACTCTTGGCGCATGGCCGACGCGGGTGGTAAACTGCTGTTCGGCGGGTGGGCCCGTAGCTCAGGCGGACAGAGCAGCGGTTTCCTAAACCGCGGGTCGGGGGTTCGAGTCCCTTCGGGCCCACCACTTCTGGCAAGGCTCCCGAGCGACGGGGCGGCAGGGACTGCGCGGGGCTGCGCCACTGTCGCCAGGACGTGAAAAACGCCTCCTGCGCACTCCGGACGTTTGGCACCGCCGTGGGTTGTCTGTGCCCGCTTGAGTTTCCCGCAGCGACCGTCGTTGGGCCGGCCTTTTCTCGTCGGAGCCACGCTCGACGCCGGCGTTCCCGGCTTGCATACTGGCTACGGCGGGTGTCGTATCGGTGACAGCAGGGAATTCGGAACCGGCCCGCCTGGATCGCGTAGCGTTCAAGAACTACAAGAACATGGGTTCACCTGGAGCGCGCGCTCCGGCTGGCTCTGGTCAAGGTAGACGATCCCGCCATCCTCGTGCTCTTCGATGCCGATGACGATTGTCCCGCAACGATGGGTCCCGGGCTTCTTCAAATGGCTGAGCAAGTACTGGGCCGACAGGCGCCCGTCGCGGTGGTGCTCGCAAAGGCGGAATACGAGACCTGGTTCGTGGCATGTCTTGACCAATTGCACGGGAAGAGGGGCATTCGAAGAGACGCCCGGGTACCCCACGACCCTGAGGCCATTCGGGGAGCCAAGGAGTATCTCGAGCAGCAAATGACGCCGGGGCGCTTCTACTCTGAAACCGTGGATCAGCCGGCCCTGACGCAGCTCATCGACGTCGAGCGCACCCGATCCCGCTCGCCTTCGTTCGACAAGCTGTGGCGAGAGGTCGAGCGGCTCGTCCTGCGGGGCCGTCCTTCTCCTTCCTGAGCGACCTCGATCGGGCTCGCGGCACCACGTCCACCCCTCGGGCGGGCGCATAGCATGAGGCCGGCCGCTCCCGCAAGGATGGCGCAGCGGCCTGCCTTGCGCGAAGCGGCCTGAGGAGGTGAACAGGCGTCATGGCGCTGTTGCTGCGGGCGTATACCACTCCTGCCAACACTACGGCGACGCCGCCGGGCGCGCCCGCCGTGGCGGTCAGCGCACCGTTTCCGCTGTGGCCCCGGATCAACGACAACGTCGTCGACGGCACGCCCGTGAGCTACCTCTGGAACGTCGACCCGCTCACCCAACCCGACGTCGATGCCGGGCAGGTCGTCACCTTCACCACCACGCTGGCGTTGCCAACCCTGATAGCGGCCGTGGCCGCCACCGTCGTCGTGGCCGTCTTCGCCGATAACGGATCGACGACCAGCCTGGCCCTCAACGGGGTGCCGGTCTCCTTCTCCGTCGTCAACCCTCTCGTCAACGGCGGTCCCGTCGTGACCTTCGGGGAGGACAACGCGCCTCCCTACTTCTGGGACAACGTCGTGGTGGGCGTGGCCGAGGTGACGCTGGCCGTGGGGGCCAACACCCTGACCCTGACGACCACGGTAGCCAACTACGCGACGCCGGGCATACCGGCGATCAGCAACCCTGCAGGGTACCTGGCAGAGGTCCGCGTCTACGCTCCCATCGCAGTCTGAGCGCAAGCCCCCCGAGCCCGGCTCGCGCCGGGCTCGGGGCCCTGGCCAGATCACGGCTCGTGCGCGTGGGCGCAGGCCCGTTCAATGCGGCGGAGCGACGCGCTCGCCGAAGCCCACGCGCACCCGGTCCCTCAGCACGACGATGTCGACCCGCCGGTTGCGTGCCCGCCCGTCGGGCGTGCGGTTATCGAAAGCCGGCCGGTACTCCGCGTACCCTACCACCAGGAACCGCCGTGGATCCAACCCCTCCACTTCGACCAGGTAGCGAACCACTTCCGTCGCCCGGCGGGTGGAGAGTTCCCAGTTGGACGGAAACGCGGCGTTATGAATCGGGCGGTCGTCGGCCGACCCCTCCACGCTGATGTCATAGGGGAGGGCCCGCAACCGGAGCGCGACGGTGTGGAGGGTGGCCTTTGCCTCGGGCTTCAGTACAGCCTGCCCCGTGTCGAACAGCGCGCTCCCGAGCATGCTCAGCACGACGCCGCGTTGCGAGGCATAGACGACGAACCGTCCGTCCTGTGCGAAGTCGGCGGCCAGGTTACGACCCAGGCGGGCAAACGGATCTTCGGACGCCGCCGCCTGCGGCGCCTCGTCCGAGGACGTATGCTCCGAGCCCGAGGACCCGGGAAGCGGTGTCTCGGGAGCCACGGGGAGATCCCGCGGTACCGGCACCGCGCCGGCCCCCTCCCCCGCCTGCCCACCGCCTTCTCCCGGTAGCAGGCCCGCCCCGCCTCCCAGGGCCATCTGGAGCGAACTTGCCAACCGGGCGTACCGCTGCTTGTCGATGTTGGCCATGGTGAACAGCACGATGAAGAAGATCATGAGCAGGGTGATCATGTCGGCGTACGTCAGAAGCCACCGCATGAGCCCGCCACCACCGTGCGGGTTGCCCGCCATGGCTGCGCCGTCCCCCCTTCCCGTGTCGCTGCGTCCCGTCAGTCACGCTGCGGGTGGTCGGTGGCCATATCCATCTCGCCTGGTGCAGCAGGAGCGGGAGCCCACGTGCTCCGTTGCGCCCGGCCCGATTCGTCCCGAAGGTAAGTCTCCAGCTTTTCACGCAGCCTGCTCGGTGTATCCCCGGTGTGGATGGCGGTGACGCCGAGGATGATCATCCGGGCATGTTCTTCGAAGCGTTCCGCCTGGCCCCGGAGTTTGGTACCCAGGGGCAGCCAGAAGAAGTTGGCCGTGAAGATGCCGTAGAAGGTGGCCATGAAGGCGGCCGCGATCGCCGGCCCGAGCCGCTCCGTGTCGCCCAGGTTGCTCAACACGTGGACGAGACCCATGACCGTCCCGATAATGCCCACCGTGGGGGCATATCCTCCGGCTTGCTCCAGGACGGCGGCCATGGACTCCAGCCGGCGGCGCTGGATCGCGACCTCCTGGTCGAGCACTTCCCGCACCGCCTGTGGATCCATCCCGTCGATGACGAGGCTGAGCCCCCGGCGCAGCAGGGGGTCGCCGAACTGGGCCAGCCGGTTTTGCAGCTCCAGAAGGCCCTGCTTACGCGCGGTGTCGGCGATTCCCACGATCTCCTCGGCGATGGCCGCGCGGTCTTCCCGTGCGGCGGAAAACGCCCTTGCCACGGCCTTGGGCAGCATGGAGAAGTCTTTGGTACGAAACGTCGTGAGGGTGAAGCCCACGGTGCCGCCGAGGACGAGGATGAGCGCCGAGGGGTTCCAGAGCTGGGCGAGGCTGCCGCCTTCCATGAAAATGGAGACCACGAGAGCTACCAGCGCGAGCGCCATACCGAGCGGTGTGGCCGCGTCCATCCCCCTACCCCCCGACCCAGTGGATCGACCTGCTCCCGTCCGATCTGTAGCGGTGGTGGGGAACCACGCTCGGGTTGGGCGGAGCATCGTCGCGGACGCCGCCCGGTTCCCTACCTGGGTGGTCGTCGGGGCCCCCTCGAGGCTCATGATGGCTCGGTTCCGATGCGGCTCGGCCGTGTAGGTTCTGCGGCGCCCTCCCGGGCGCCCGGAGGCCGCGGAAGGAAACAGCGGTCGCGCGGCGAAGAAGAGTTCTAGAACACCATGCGACGCACGGCGGTTCCCGCTCGGTACCAATCCGTTGCCCGCACCCTGCGCCAGCGCCTCCTGGACGGGGAGTACCCGCCGCGCTCGCGCCTACCCAACCAGCGCCAGCTGGCCCGCCAGTTCGGCACCACGCTGATGACGATCCGGCAGGCGCTGGCGCTGTTGCGCGACGAGGGGCTGGTGGAGGCCCGTCACGGCCGGGGCACCTTCGTCGCCGACCTGGGGAGCATGCAGGACCCCATCTACCTGGCCAGCTTCGCGGAAGTGATGGCGCAACGCGGTATCGACGTAGAGACCGTCATCGTGTCCCGAGCGGTGGAAGCGGCCTCCCCCGCGGTGGCGGATGCGCTCAGGCTGCCGCTCGACCGGGGCCGGGTGGTGGCGCTCGGCCGCGTCCGCCGGGTGGCCGGCGTGCCGATCGTTTACCAGCGCTCGTTTCTGCCGGGGTCGCTGGAGGCTCTGATGGCTCGTTACGACGCCGCGGTCCCGCTCTACGCGTTCCTGAGGGACCACGCCGGGATCGTGGCCGTGCGTTCCGTCGAGATGCTGAGGCCGTGCACCCTGGGCCACGAGGAGGCGGCCATGTTGCAGGCGCCCCTCGCGACCCCGGCCTTTCACTCCGTCCGGGTCAGCTTCGACGGGGACGGCAGACCGTTTCTTTACGACGAGGCCGTCCTGCGCGGGGACCGGGTGGAGCTGCGCATAGCCCAAGAGGGCATCCACGCCAGCACTTCGTATCACATCCTACCCCCCGGTACCGGGAAGGCCCCGGCCGTATGCGCCATGACGGCACAGCCCACGGGAGGCGAGGGCCCACGATGAACCCACTCCTGGTGGCCAGAGGCCTGGTCAAACAGTTCCCGTCCCTGCGGGCACTGGACGGGGTCAACCTCACCCTTCGCCCTGGCGAGGTGCACGGCCTCGTGGGGCAAAACGGAGCCGGCAAGTCGACCCTCATCCGGGTCCTGACGGGAGTCATGCAGCCGGACGAGGGCAGCATCGAGGTGCATGGCCGGCCCGTGCGTTATCGATCTCCCGCCGAAGCGCTGGCGGACGGCATCGCGGTGGTCCATCAGGAGCTCAGCGTGGTCCGGACCCTGGACGCCGCTGAAAACCTGTTTCTGGGAAGGCCGTACCCGCGCCGTGGCCTCTCTCCGTTGGTCGACTGGGGCCGGCTGCGCGAGACTGCTCGCACCACCCTGCATCGCCTGCACCCGGACATCCCTGTGGACGTGCCGGTGGGCCGCCTCTCCCCGGCCCTCCAGACGCTCGTCGCCATCGCCCGGGCGTTGTTGGCGGATGCGCGCGTCCTCATCCTGGACGAGCCCACCGCCTCGCTGGCTCCCGAAGAGGTGCGGCACCTCTTTGACGTGATCCGCGCCTTGCGGGAGGAAGGGAGGGGGATCCTCTACGTGTCGCACCGGCTGGGTGAGGTGCTCGAGTTGTGCGACCAGGTCACCATCCTGCGCGACGGACGGGTGGTGGCGAGCCGCCCGGCCCCGGATCTGGACGCCGCGGCGACCGTCCGCCTGATGACGGGCCGCCGGGTCGACGGGGCCGCGGCCTCAGCCGTTGTCGCCCAAACGGCGGCCGGAGCGAAGACGCCCTCGGAGGCCACGGCTCGGCCTCTGCTCGAGGTGCGTCACCTGAGCGGGCGGCGGGTTCGGGACGTCTCGTTCTCGGTGTATCGGGGTGAGGTGGTCGGGGTGGCCGGTCTGATGGGCTCAGGCCGCTCGGAGCTGCTGCGGCTGTTGGGCGGCGCCGAGCGCCCGGCTGCGGGGGAGATCCGGTTGGAAGGCCGGGTCGTCACGCTTCGGTCGCCGGCACAGGCGTTGAGGATCGGCATCGCCCGGGTCCCCGAGGAGCGGCGAGCCCACGCGCTCATCGCCAAAGCGTCCGTTCGGGACAACATCACCCTGGCCCACCTCGGGGAGTTTGCAGCCGGCGGATGGTGGCTGCGCCTTGGCCGGGAGCGCCAGGCCGCCGCGGCCATGGTGAGCCGCCTGCAGATTCGGGTGCGGGATCCGGGGCAGCCCATCTGGCAGCTATCCGGCGGTAACCAGCAGAAGGCCGTCTTCGCCCGCTTCTTGCTGCGGCCGCCACGCCTGTTGCTGCTCGACGAGCCAACCCGGGGGGTCGACGTGGCCACCCGGTGGGAGATCTACCGGCTGGTGCGGGAGCTCAAGTCTCATGGCACCGCCGTGCTGATGGTCTCTTCGGAGCTCGCGGAGGTGCTGGAGATGTCCGACCGGATCCTGGTGCTCCAAGACGGCCGGCTCGTGACCACGCTGGACGGAGCGACGGCCACGGAGCAGGCGCTATCCATCCACATGGTCGGGAGGCAAACCGCATGACGAGCGTTTCCGAGGCCCCCGCCGGGACGTCTTTGCGGTACCGCTGGCGGCTCCGCCCGGCGAGCTATGGGACCTTCCTCGGGTTCCTGTTGATCCTGGCGCTCTTTTCAGCGCTGCGCCCGGACGCTTTCCTCAGCCCGACCAACTTGCGCAATATTCTGGAGCAAGTGGCCATCCTGGCCGTCATCACCGCGACGATGACCATCGTCATGGTGGCGGGCGACTTCGACCTCTCCGTTGGGTCGCTCGCGAGCCTGGCGGGGGTGACGACCGCCTCGCTGCTCGTGCGCGGGGTCGGGGTGCTGCCGGCGGTCGCGGCCGGATTCCTGCTCGGAGCCGCGGCCGGAGCGCTCAACGGACTGCTGGTGGCCTACCTCGGGCTTTCGGCGTTCGTGACGACCCTGGCCACGATGACCGCCTTCCGGGGGCTGGCGCTGTGGTACACGGACGGCTCCACCATCTTCGGCTTGCCGGACGCCTTCCTCGGGCTCGGCCAGGGCACCGTGGGGCCCGTCCCCGCGCCCGTGATCGTGATGGCCCTGGCCATGGCGGCCGTGTGGGTGGTGCTGGCCCAGACCACCACCGGCCGGCGATGGTACGCCGTCGGAGGGAACCCCGAGGCGGCGTATCTCTCGGGGGTCAACGTACAGCGTCTCCGCTTCGGGGCTTTCGTGCTGTCCGGGATCGGGGCGGCCGTGGCCGGGGTGGTGCTGACGAGCCGGCTCGCCTCCGCTCATCCCCTGGCCGGAGAGCCGTTCATGCTCACCTCCATCGCGGCCGTGTTCCTGGGGATGACCATGTTCAAGGACGGCCAGCCCAACGTGCCCGGCTCTCTGGTCGGCGTGTTGATCCTGGGCGTGCTCAGCAACGGCCTCAACATTCTCCAGGTCAACACCTACATCCAGGACGTGCTCACCGGCCTCATCATCGTAGCGGCCGTGCTCGTCTCCCGGCTGGCCGGAACGGGCGGGCGCCGCTCGTGATCACCCCGCGGGCGGGCACGTCTCTTTCGGAGGCCTTTGCCTCGGCGCGGCGCGCAGGGCGGCGGGCGCTCATCGGGTACCTGCCGGCCGGGTTTCCCGACGGAGACACCTTCGTGGACGTCGTCCGGGCGGCGGCGGGGGCAGGGCTCGACGTGCTGGAGCTCGGCCTGCCGGTCGCCGATCCGTATCTCGACGGCCCGGTCATCCAGGCCGCGCTTTCCCGGCAGCGGGCCGCCGGCGTGACCTTGCCGGAAGCCCTGGCGCTCGCCTGCCGGGTACGACGGGCGGCGGGCATCCCCGTGGTGGCCATGGGCTACGGCAAGCAACTGCCGGAGCCGGCGAGCGCACTCGTGCAGGCCCTGGCGGAGCGCGGCATCGACGGGGTGTTGCTGCCGGACCTGGATGAACGCGAGTTCGAAGCCCTGGCGAAGGCGGCCGCCGGGGCAGGCGTCGCAGCGGTGGCCTTCGCTTCGGCGGACTTACCCGAAGAGGCGCTGCAGCGCAGGGTGGCCGCTTGCGGCGGGTTCGTCTACGTGCAAAGCGGCGCACGGCGTACGGGCACACCCATCGACCCCGGCGAGGCGGGCATGCTCGTGCGGCGCGTGGATGCGGCCCGGGCCGGCCGCCCCATCCCGCTGGCCGTGGGCTTCGGGATCCGGGGGCCCGGGGACGTCCGGGCGGTGGCCGAGTTGCCGGTGGACGGGGTCATCGTCGGCACGGCCCTGGTCGAGGCCGCCGCGTCGAGCACCGAAGCGCTTCGCCGGGCGGTGCGCCGGCTCGCCGAAGCCGCCACCGGCCGCTGAGGCCATAGGCGAAAGGAGGAGCGCCTGCGTGACAGGAGAGGAGGTGGTCGCCTGCGTCGACGTGGGCACCACGGCCACCAAGGTGGCGCTGATGCGCCGGGACGGTGCCGTGGCGGCATCGGCGGCAAGCCGTGCCTATCCGACCATCACCGGCCCGGGCGGGCGAGTGGAACAGGACCCCGAGCAATGGTGGGCGGCGACGGGCGAGGCGCTGCGAGCCTGCGCGCCGCAACGCTTCCGTGTCGAGGCGCTGGTGCTGGGCGGCCAGATGCAGGACCTCATCGCGGTCGGCGTCCCTGCCGGGGAAGGCGAGAGGGTGGGCGGGAGCCGCGAGGCGCCGGATGATGGCCCGGGGACGCAGGAGAGATGGGGCGTGCTGCGGCCCGCCATCCTGTACGCCGACGTGAGAGCGACTCAGGAAGCGGAGCGTATACGCGCAGTGGTCGGCGCGCGCCGCTGGCACCAGTTGACCGGCAACCTTCAGGACGCCTCGAGCCTCCCGGCCAAGCTTCTGTGGCTGCAGCACCACGAGCCGGAGATGTACCGCCGGGCCCGGGCGATCTTCCTCGGCGCGCACGACTACGTCACGTGGCGGGCGTGCGGGGCGGTCGTGACCGACCCCACCACGGCGTCCACGACCGGCCTTCTCGACCTGGCGACCCGGCGATGGGCCCTCGACCTGCTCGAGGCGGTCGGCCTCCGGGGCGACTTCCTTCCCAGGCTGGTGCCACCCAGCGCGGTGGTGGGGGCCCTGTCCAGGGAAGCGGGCCGCCACCTGGGTTTACCGGCTGGGACCCCGGTCGTGCACGGCGCCGGCGACGCGGCCACGACGGCCCTGGGCGCCGGGGCGGGAGACCCGGGCCCGAGTTTCCTGTACCTCGGGACCAGCGGATGGCTTGCCCGGACCACCGGCGGCAAGCGGGCCGACCCGGATACGGGGGTCTTCACGCTGGCCCACCCGGAGCGCGGCAGGACCCTGCTCATCGGGCCCATGCTGACGGCGGCGGGCAATCTGGAGTGGATCCGCCGGGCCCTGGGAGGGCCCTCTTACGACGAACTCTCCGAGCTCGCCGGATCCGCCCCGCCGGGAAGCGGCGGCGTCCTCTACCTTCCCTATCCGGCGGGCGAACGCTCCCCTTTCCGCAACGCCGGGGCGCGAGCGTCGTTCGTGGGCATCCACCCGGCCACGGAGCGCGCCCACCTGGTGCGGGCGGTCATGGAGGGCGTGGCGTTCGCGTTTCGCACCATCGCAGAGGCCATGGGGGAGCCTGCGCGGAGTGCCGAGCCGTTGCTGGTGGCGGGAGGGGGCGCGCGCTCAGAGGTGTGGTGCAGCATCGTTGCCGGCGTCATGGGACGGCCCGTGCACCGCCTGGCGCGGGCCGAGGACGTGGGAGCGCGGGGCGGCGCCATCCTGGGAGGCATCGCCCTGGGGTGGTTCAACTCCTATCGCCCGGCGCCGGGATTTTTCCCCGTGGACAAGGTGTTCGAGCCGGGTGCCGATACGCCGGAGTATGAGAGCTCGTACCGGCGGTTCCGTGAGGTCAATCCTTATCTCGAAACGAAGAGGGGGTCCATGCAATGAAGGTTGCTGGAGTGCATCGGCGGAGTCTGGCCCTTCTCACGGTGGCCGTCGCCGTGGCAGCGGCGGCGTTGGGCCCGCAGCCGGACGTCTGGGGCGGCATCGCAGGTAGCCTCGGGCCCGGCATCGGCCCGGCCACGGCCGCGGCGGCGTCCCCTACCCGGCAGATCGCCGTGGTGACGCCATACATGGCCAACGCCACCACGCGGGACGTCATCCGCCTCTTCGAGCGCTACGCGGCGGAGAAGGGCTGGAAGGTGTCCACCACGGACACGGCCGGCGACTTCAACCGGCTCGTCGGCGCCATCGAGAACGCCGTGGCGCTCAAGGTGGACGCCATCGTGCTCGGCATGGGCGACCCTGCGCAGATGAGCAAGGGCCTCAAGGAGGCACAGGCCGCAGGCATTCCCGTCTTCGGCATCGATGCCGGGCTGGGCCCGGGGGTGCTGGCCAACGTCACCTCGGACAACGCCGCGCTGGGCCGGATGAGCGCCCGCGACCTCATCCAGCGCATCGGCGAGAAGGGCAACGTGGTGATGTTCACGCACGATCCGCACCCGGGAGTCAACGCCCGGGCCCGTGCGGCGGAAGCGGAGTTTGCCAGGTATCCCGGCATCAAGGTGGTCGCCAAGCGTCACATCAACGTGCCCGGCCCGGTGGACAACGCCCGCAAGGTGATGCAGGATCTGCTCGCCGCCTATCCGCAGCCGGGCTCCATCGCCGGCGTCTGGGCCGCGTGGGACGAGCCGGCCATCGGCGCCGTGCAGGCGCTCAACGCGGCGGGCCGGCGTGAGGTCGCCGTCGTGGGCGTGGACGGGACGGACTTCGCCGTTGCCGAGATCAAGAAGGGCGGGCCGTTCAAGTCGTCGGTGGCCCAGGACTGGGACGCCATCGCCCGCAGGACCGTGGAGCTCGTCCAGGCGTACTTCGACGGCCAGAGGTGGGCCCCGCAGGTGTACACGCTGCCGGGCCGGCTCATCACGCAGGAGACGCTGGCGCGCTGACCTCCTCCGGGCTACCTCCGGGCCACGGGAGGCGCTCGACAGCCGCTAAGGCACCCGGCGGCCGGGCCTGCCAGGGGAGCTCCCTCGCTCCCTGATGACCGCTTCGAGCCGCTTGCGGAGCTGCTCCGGCGTGTTGCGGCCCGCCGGGTCCTCCAGGGCCCACTCCAAGAGCGCCTCTTTGAGGCGGCCGACTTCGGGCCCTGGCCCGATGCCGGCTGCCTGCATGATGGCGTGGCCGTCGAGGGCCAGGGTGAAGTGTCCCTCGGGCTCCTCCAGCACCTCCCGGAGCCCGGGGATGACGGCGAGCATGCGCTCGGCGCCCTCGGGGATGGGTGGCTCGGGTGGGGCCCGGTGTGCCAGCACGTCGCACGCCCGCAGCAGCATCAACCTCACGAACCGTTCCCGGCTGCCCGCCTTCGCCCGCAGGCGGCGCAGCCCCCTGGGGCCGATATGCGGGTCGAGCATGTGGTGGGCGACGAGCCACGCCACCTCGTCGACGACGCTCGTGGGGAACGTGAGCGTGCGCAGGTCCTGCCGGGCCAGCTGTGCAGAGAGGTGCTCGTGCCCGAAGAAGTGGATGACGCCTCCCGCCTCGGAAAACGTGGCCGGCTTGCCCACGTCGTGATAGAGCACGGCCAGCTGCCCTGGCGTCCCCAGCCGCCCCGCCACCTCGCCGCTCCACTGCACGGCCAGCATCGTGTGGTCGAATACGTCCCTGGCGTGGTACCGGGAGTCCTGGGCCTGCCCCTTCGTGGCCGCCACCGCAGGGAAAACCTGCGACAACAGCCCGAGCGCGTCCATCTGGCGCAAAATGCCGTACAGGGCCCGCCCGGGAAGGATGCGCTCCAGCTCCTGGCGGATCCGTTCCCGGGGAACGTAGCCGAGGAGCGGTGCCGCGGCGCGGATCGCCCGGGCAGTGGCCGGCTCGACGGTGAACGCGAGCTGGGCGGCCAGGCGCAGCGCCCGCAGCATCCTCAAGGGATCCTCGTAGAACCGGGCCGGTGGGTGCCCCACCGCCCGGATCACGCGGGCGGCGAGGTCTGCCCGCCCGCCGAAGGGGTCGATGAGCTGCGAGCTTACCGCCGGGTCTTCGGGGAACGGGAGCGCCATGGCGTTGATGGTGAAGTCGCGCCGGCCCAGGTCTTCCTCGATGGATCCGGCCAACGTCACCTCATCGGGGTGTCGGAAGTCGGAGTACGGGCCCTCGCCTCGCAGCGTGGTAATCTCGGCGGTGACGGCACCCTGCGTGGCGGTGACGGTGCCGAACCGTGCCCCGGTGGGCCGGGAGCCGGGCAGCAGGCGCAGGACCTCCTGGGGCACGGCCTCCGTGGCCAGGTCCCAGTCGACGGGGGACTCGCCCCGGAGCAGGTCGCGCAGCGACCCGCCCACGAGCCAGACCCGATATCCGGCGCTCGTCAGGCGCCGGGCGATGGCCCTCAGGTCCTCCGGCACGCCCTGCCAGGTGAGGCCCGGGCCAGGACGATGGAGAAGCATCCTGTGCAGTCACCCATCCGGGCTGCCGTCACACCGGGCCGGCGCATTCCCGGCCCGATGCCGCCCGTATGCCCGGCCCCACCATACCATTGCCCGCTCCGGGAGCACAACGATGCGCTCCAGGTATAATGGGGCCGGTGAAGCCGGATGGCGCAGCGGACGTAGGGAGGCAGGCTCTTGGCGAGACTGTTCGACCGGTCGAGCAGCGCTCACCCTGAGACCGCGGACGAAGTCGTCAAACCCAGGCCGCCGGTGAAATGGGCGGGCGGCAAAGCCGGCCTGATTCAACAGTTCGAGCCGTTGTTCCCCAGGGTTGACTGGAGCCTTTACGTGGAACCCTTCGTGGGCGGCGGGGCGGTGTTGTTCCACCTCTTGCCCCGGCGTGCGGTGCTCATCGACAACAACGAGGAACTCATCAATTTCTACCAGGTCGTCCGGGATCACCTCGAAGCGCTGCTCGTGGACCTTCGCAGACACGAGAACACCGCGGAGTATTACTATCGCATCCGTGCCCTGGACCCCGGGCAGCTGACGCCCGTGGAGCGGGCGTCCCGTTTCCTGTATCTCAACAAAACGGGCTACAATGGGCTCTGGCGTGTCAACGGCAAGGGACGGCACAACGTTCCGTTCGGTCGATACAAGCACGCCAACATCGTGGACGAGCCCAACCTGCGCCTGGTGAGCAGGGCCATCGCCCGTGCCGAGATCGTTGTCGGAGATTTCAGCCTCGCTCTCCACTACGCGGAGCCCGGTACCTTCGTCTACATGGACCCGCCCTATCACCCTCTCTCGGAGACGGCCCGATTCACCGGTTACACGAGGGCCGGTTTCGGCGAAGAGGACCAAAGACGCTTGGCGGACGTCTTCCGGCAGCTCGACCGGCGAGGGTGCCTCGTGATGCTGAGCAATTCCGACACCCCCTTCATCCGGGGGCTCTACGCCGGTTATGACATCCGGGTGGTCTACGCAAGGCGCGCCATCAACTGCCGTGGCGACAGGCGAGGCCCCATTGCCGAGCTCGTCATCCGCAATTTCTCGTGAAGGGCGGGACGCTGCGTTGGAACGCCCCCGGTACCGGCAAGACGTGCTGGACTCCGTCGGCCGCCGCGCGGCCACGCTGGTGGCCCTCAGCCGGTGGCTGCACGAGCATCCCGAGCTCGGCAACGAGGAGCACCGGGCAGCTGCGCGCCTCACGGAGCTCCTGGAGCGGGAGGGTTTCACCGTGGAGCGGGGGGTGGCCGGCCTGGCCACCGCCTTCCGGGCCGCTTTCCGGGGAGGGGCAGGGCCCACCGTCGCCTTCCTCGCCGAATACGATGCGCTGCCCGAGCTCGGTCACGCCTGCGGGCACAACCTCATCGCCGCCTCGTGTGTGGGAGCAGCTCTCGTGCTGCGAGACCTGGGCCCGGCCCTCCCCGGGACGGTCGTGGTCATGGGCTGCCCTGCCGAGGAAACCTCGGGAGGGAAGATCCCGCTGCTCGAGGCCGGTGCGTTCGCCGGAGTGGACGTGGCCATGAGCGTCCACCCGGGCGGGCGCAACAGCATAGGGGGTTCGTCCCTGGCCTCCCACCCGGTCGAGCTCGAGTTCTTCGGCAAGGCCAGCCACGCGGCGGCCGCCCCCGACCAGGGGATCAACGCGCTCCAGGCCCTGGTCCTCGCCCTCCAGGCGATCTGGGCGCTGCGCTCCCAGCTGCGCGATGACGTCCGGCTGCCCGGCATCATCCTGGACGGGGGCAAGGCACCCAACGTCGTGCCCGACTACGCGAGGGCCAGGCTCAGCGTGCGGGCGGCGGACGCTGCCTACCTGGAGCAGGTGGTGGTGCCCCGGATCCGGGCCGCGGCCGAGGGGGCTGCGCTCGCTACCGGCGCCTCGGTCAGGGTACGTCACTACGAGCCTCTTTACGAAGAGCTGTGGCAAAATGACGCCTTGAGCCAGGTCTTCCGGCGCCACCTGGAGTCCCTGGGCCGCTCCGTCCAGCAACTGGCACCCTGGGAGCGCGCCGGGAGCACCGACGTGGGCAACGTCAGCCACGCCATCCCCACCATCCACCCCACGATCGCGGTCGCTTCGCCCGGCGTGCCGGCCCATACCCGGGAGTTTGCCGAAGCTTGTGGGACCGAGGCCGGGGAGCAGGGCATGCTGGACGCCGCGAGGGCCATGGCCCTGACCGCCCTGGAGTGGATGCACGATGCGGAGCTCCGGGACCAGGTGAGGCTAGAGCACGAGCGGCGGCGGCAAAGTTCGGGAGGAACCCCGCGCTAGCCGCCGAACGATTGCGGCCAAGCAACCCAGGGGGGCGAGGTGGCCGCAGCGATGACGCTTCGTGACGCTTTGCGAAGGCTTTCACCGGCTCTTGTTCGCGCAGGGCTCCTCGTGACGGTCGTCTGTGCGGGTGCCTGGGGCGGCGTCGGGACGCTCCGAGGGGCGGCAGGAGCGGCAGCGGGGGCTCCCCGGTACGGCGGCACCTTCACCAAGTCGCTCAACTACGGGGATCCGGGAAGCCTCGACCCCATCGCCAAGCCCGAGGTGGCGGCCATGATGGTGACCATGAACCTCTTCGACCGGCTCGTGGCCGTCGACCCCGTGGCAAAGAAGGTCGTGCCGTCCCTGGCCGAACGGTGGGAGATCCGGGACGGCGGGCTCACGTACGTCTTCCACTTGCGCAAGAACGCCCGGTTTCACAACGGTCGGGAGATCACCGCCCGGGACGTCAAGTACTCCCTCGAGCGCCTGAGCGACCCGAAAAACGCCTCCCCCAGCGCCAATCTGCTCGTAGGGGTGGAGGGCCTGGAGGCGTTCCAGGAGGGGAAGGCGCCCGAGATTGCGGGCGTGCAGGCGCCGGATCCGTATACGCTGGTCGTCCGCCTGGAAAGACCCAAACCCACGTTGCTCATGGACCTGTCGGCTCCGGCCGCCGGCGTGGTGCCGCGGGAGGAGGTGGAGCGCCTGGGGCTCGACTTCGGCCAGCGCCCCGTGGGCAGCGGTCCCTTCCGGCTGGCGAGCTGGCGCAAGGATGACGAGATCGTGCTGGAGGCAGTGCGCGACTACTGGGCGGGACGGCCGTACGTGGACCGGGTCGTTTTCCGCATCATGCGGGAGGAGGCGACCCGGGACGCGGAGTTCCAGGCCGGCAACCTGGATGCCATGACGCTCGGCGAGGCCCAGTATCGCCGATATTCCAACGACCCCGCCTGGAAGCCCTACCTCGTGGAGGTGCCGGAGCTCTTCACGCGAGCCATCTTCTTCAACCTGCGCCGGCCGCCCCTGGACCAGGTGAAGGTGCGCCAGGCGCTCAACTACGCCGTGGACAAGCGGGCCGTCGTCGAGAAGGTGCTCAGCAACAAAGCGTATCCGGCCCTCGGCCCCTTGCCGTCGTCGAGCTCCGCCTTCGATCCGAACCTGGAGGCCTACCCCTACGACCCCGAAAAGGCCCGGCAGCTGCTGCGGGAGGCGGGGTTCCCCCAGGGGTTCGAGCTCGAGGTGCTGGCTACGGCGGCCGGGGCCCGGACGGTCGAAGCCGTGGCGGGCTTTCTGGCCGACGCCGGGGTGCGGGTGCGGATCGTGCGGCTGGAGAGCACGACCCTCTTCGAGCGGGTGCGCTCGGGCGACTTCCAGGCGGCCTTTTACTCCACGGGAGGGGAGTTCGATCCCGTCACGTTCTTGTACGCCCGTTTGCATACCGCCAACTTCGGCCGGGCCGGCAACGTCACGTACTACGACAACCCGGAGGTCGACCGGCTGCTTGCCGAGGGCATGAGCGTGACCGACGAGGCCCGGCGGATCGCCATCGCCCGCCAGGTGGAGGGCATCGTGACCCGGGAGGCGCCGTGGCTGTTCCTCAACTACAACAAGGCGGTGGTGCTCCATCAGCCGTGGGTGCACGGGCTGCAGCCGGTACCGACCGACATCGACTTCCAGGATCTCACGAAGGTATGGGTGGAGCCCCGGCGGTAGTGCCGGGTGCTGACAGGCGATGGGTGGGCTCGGCCGGTACCTCGCACGGCGGCTCTTGCTCCTGGTGCCCGTGATCCTGGGTATCACGCTGGTCGTCTTCGTCCTGATGAACGTCGTACCGGGCGACCCGCTCTACTCCCTCATCGACGAACGTTCGGCCGGGCTCGATCCGGCGGTGGCGGAGGCGATCCGCCGCCAGTGGGGGCTCGACCGGCCGCTGTACGTGCAGTATGTGCGGTTCCTGGCCAACGCCATCCAGGGCGATCTGGGCCGATCCTTCGTGAGCCGCCAGCGGGTCACCGAGGCGGTGGTGGAGCGGCTCGGGGCCACGTTGCGGTTGGGGCTCGCGGCGCTGGTGGTCGCCGTCGGCGTGGGGCTGCCCGCCGGGATCGTGGCGGCCACCCGGAGGGGCTCGGCCGTCGACGCGGCGAGCATGGTAGCGGCCATGGCCGGCGTCTCCATGCCGGTGTTCTGGCTCGGGCTCCTGCTCATGTACCTGCTGGCGGTCTCCCACCGGTGGTTGCCGCCGTCGGGGTACGGCGGCGGAGCGCTGCGCTACCTGGTGCTGCCGGCCCTTACCCTGGGCCTGCCCGTGGCGGCGGTGGTGGCCCGCATCGCCCGATCCGCCATGCTCGAGGTGCTGCGCCGCGAGTACGTGGTCACGGCCAGGGCCAAGGGGTTGCCCGAGGGGGCGGTGCTGGTGCGCCACGGGCTCCGCAACGCCCTCATCCCCATCGTGACCATCGTAGGAGTCCAGGCCGGGGGGTTGCTCTCGGGCGCGGTGGTGACCGAGACGATCTTCAACTGGCCCGGCGTGGGAAGGCTCCTCATCGACGCGATCGGCAGACGGGACATGCCCGTCGTCCAGGGGGCGGTGATCTTCATCGCGGTCCTTTTCGCGCTGGTCAACCTGATCGTGGACGTCACCTATGCGTTCATCGATCCCAGGGTCCGCTACGAGTAGCGGGGCAAGGCGGCGGGGCGTCCGTTCGCCCGCCGCCCGTGCTCCCGGCAGCCCTGACCGGCCCTCTGCGGCCTTCACAGGGGTTCTGCGCCAGCCGGGGCCGCTCTTGGGCGCGCTCGTGCTGGCGGCCGTAGCCGGCATGGCCGTACTGGCGCCGGTCCTGACCCCTTACTCCCCCACCCGCAACGACCTGGTGCACTCTCTGGAGCCCCCGTCCGGCGCCCACCCGATGGGCACGGATCTCCTGGGGCGGGATGTGCTCACCCGCATCCTGTACGGGGCGCGCCTGTCCATCTCGCTCGGCCTCACGGTCCAGGCGGTGTCGGTGGCCTTGGGGACGGCCTTGGGGCTGCTGGCCGGCTACTACGGGCGATGGGTCGACGACGTGGTGACGGCAGTGACGACCGTCGTGCAGGCCTTTCCGGGGCTGCTCTTCGCCATTGCCGTCATGGCGGTGCTCGGCCCCAGCGTCACCAACGTCCTCGTGGCCCTCGCCCTGGTCGGCTGGCCGACCGTCAGCCGCCTGGTGCGCGGCGAGACCCTGGCGATCAAGGAGCAGCTCTACGTGGAGGGAGCCCGGGCCGCAGGCGCTCCCGACGTCCACATCTTGCTGCGCCACGTGCTGCCCAACTGCGCCGGGCCCATCATCGTCGTCGCCACCCTGGGGCTCGGCGGCACCATCCTGGCCGAGGCGACCCTCAGCTTCCTGGGGTTGGGGGTCCAGCCGCCTGCCCCGAGCTGGGGCTCCATGCTGGCGGATGCCCGGGACCGGATCTGGGACGCCCCGTGGCTCATGCTCTACCCCGGCCTCGCCATCTTCGTCACCATTCTGGCCCTCAACCTGTTGGGAGACGGCTTGCGTGACGTGCTCGACCCGCGGTTGCGGGAGTAGGCCGCAGGCAGGGCGGATGGTGTCCGTAAAGGGATCGAGTACCACCTGTCGAACCCCGGTGCCAACCTGCCACCGCCGGCAGGTACACGGGGGGTGGGTCTCATGAAGCTGCCGCAAACGCCTCTGCGCTTCCTGGAGCGCACCGCTCGCCTGTACCGGGACAAGGTCGGCATCGTCTGCCGGGATCACCGGGAGACCTACGGAGCGTATCAGGGGAGGGTCTACCAGTTTGCCCGGGCGATGATGGAGCTCGGGGTCCGCAAAGGCGACCGGGTCGCCTACCTGGGGATGAACTGCCACCGGCTCCTCGAGGCTTACTACGGCGTGCTCCCCATCGGGGCCATCCTGCTGCCCCTCAACATTCGCCTCAGCCCTTCTGAAATCGCGTTCATACTCAACGACGCGGCGCCGAAGGTGCTCGTCGTCGGTAAGGAACTGGTTGCCGTGGCGGAGGCCGTCCGTCACCAGGTGCCGGTCTCGTCGTACGTACTGGCCGACGAGGATGCACCGCTTCCGCCCGGGTGGCAGCGTTTCGACCCACTCCTGGCGCGCCAGTCTGCCGACCCGATCGAGGCGTGGGACGTCGACGAGGACGACGTGGCGGAGATCTTCTACACGTCCGGCACGACGGGCCGCCCCAAAGGGGCCATGCTCACGCACAGGGCCCTCTACACCCACGCGCTCCAGGCCCTCGTCACGCTGCAGCTGACCGATGCCGACGTGCAGATCGTGGGGACGGTGCCTCTCTTCCACGTCAACGCGTGGGGTTCGCCGCACTTCCTGGTGGCCGTGGGGGCCACCCAGGTGGTGGTGCCGCGGTTCGACCCGGAGATCTTTGCCCGGGCCGTGCAAGAGCACCGGGCCACGGTGGCGCTGATGGTGCCCACCATGCTCAACGCACTGCTCAACTGGCCGGGCCGCAAGGCCTACGACCTGTCGAGCCTGCGCACCCTGGTGCTGGGCGGGGCGCCGGCCCCTTATGCGCTCGTGGAGGCAGCGCGGCGTGAAATCGGTTGTAAGACCATGGTGGGCTACGGCCTCACCGAGACCACGCCGGTGCTGACCGTCGCCGTGTTGAAGGGCACTCTGGCCGACCGCCCGCAGGAGGAGAAGGACCGGCGGATGGCGATGACCGGGCTGCCCACCGTCGGCGTCGAGCTTCGCGTGGTGCGTGAGGACGGCACCGAAGTGCGCTCGGACGGGCAGGAGGTGGGGGAGATCGTGGTCCGGGGCGACAGCGTCATGAAAGGGTACTGGAACCGCCCCGAGGAGACGGAGGAGGCGTTCCGCGGGGGGTGGTTCCACACCGGGGACATGGCGGTGGTGGACGCGGAAGGGTACGTCCAGATCGTCGACCGCAAGAAAGACATCATCATCTCCGGCGGGGAAAACATCAGCAGCGTCGAGGTGGAAAACTGCATCTACAGCCACCCGGCGGTGCTCGAGTGCGCGGTCATCGCGGCCACCGACCCGCACTGGGGCGAGGTCCCCAAGGCGCTGGTCGTACCCAAGCCGGGGCAGACCGTCACGCCGGAGGAGCTCAGCGCCTACTGCCGCGACCGGATCGCCCACTTCAAGGTGCCCCGCCACTGGGTCATCCTCGACCGGGAACTCCCCAAGACCGGCACCGGCAAGGTCATGAAGGCAGAGCTGCGTAAGCTGTACGGCGGCGGCCAGGCCGCGGCCACGCCTGCTTGACCGTTCGCAGGGAGCCGCGGCGAGGCACAGGGGCATCTGTCTCTGTCGGCGGTGGCCATGGGGTGGCCCCGAAATGGACTTTCGTCCCCGCCGTTCGTGAAGGAGCGCACAATCGCGACTTCGAATCCATCGCGACGTCGGGACACTGGATCCAGCTCGTACGCGAGCGGTGGAGGGAGAGGGGACGTCATATGGCGCTGTCCGGGGCCAAGACGGTCAAAGCTGTGGGATCGAGCCCTGGCCCGTCCGTGGCGGTGAGGGCGGCCATCCCGATAGCGGTCGCGGTCATCGTCTGGCTGCTTCCTCCCATCTGGGGGCTCCAGGCTGGGGCCATGCACATGATCGGCCTGTTCCTCGGCACGATCCTCGGCCTCATCCTCCAACCCCTGCCGCAGGGAGCCGTGGTGATCCTCGGCGTGGCCCTCACGGCGATCACCGGCACCCTTTCGATCGGGGACTCGCTCAGCGGTTTTGCCAACACGACGGTATGGCTCATCGTCTCGGCGTTCTTGTTCGCTCGCGGCTTCATCAAGACCGGCCTGGGCCGGCGCATCTCCTACATCATGATCCGGGCCTTCGGCAAGAGCACGCTCGGGCTCGCTTACGCGATCGCCGCCAGCGACCTGGTGATCGCTCCTGCCACTCCTTCCAACACGGCCCGGGCGGGCGGCATCCTCTTCCCCATCGTCCGCAGCCTGGCGGCGAGCTTCGGGTCCGAGCCGGGGCCGACCGCCCGGAAGGCGGGCGCCTTCTTGATGTTGACCGAGTACCAGGTCAACCTGGTCACGTCGGCCATGTTCCTGACGTCGGTGGCGCCGGCGCCGCTGGTGGCGGAGCTCGCCCGCAAGAACTTCGATGTCAACGTCACGTGGATCGGGTGGGCGGCTGCCGCCGTCGTGCCGGGCCTCGTGGCCCTGGCGCTGATCCCGTACCTGCTCTACCGGCTCTACCCGCCCGAGGTCAGCACGTCGCCCGATGCGCCCCGCATGGCGGCCCGGGAGCTCGAGTCGATGGGCCCGATGAGCCGGGGCGAGAAAGCCATGCTCGGCGTCTTTCTCCTGACCCTGGTGCTGTGGGCCACCGGCCAGTGGAACCACCTGCACGAGACGGCCGTCGCGCTGGCCGGTGTCGCGTTGCTCATCGTTCTCGGGGTGGTCAACTGGAAAGACGTCCTCGGCGAGTCGGGCGGATGGGATGCCCTGATCTGGTTCGGCGGTCTGGTGGCCATGGCCAACGGGCTCAGCAAGTGGGGTGTCATCGGGGCGCTCGCCGACAACGTGAAACTGGCCCTGGGCGACGCCGGGAGCTGGATGCTGGTCCTCTTCCTCGTGGTGCTCCTCTACGTCTACCTGCACTACTTCATCGCCAGCATGACGGCTCACGTCACTGCCTTCTTCGTCCCTCTGGCCGCCGTGGCCATCGCGCTGGGCGCACCGGCGTACCTGGTCACCATCGCTCTCGGCGTCTTTTCGAGCCTCAACGCGTCCCTCACCCACTACGGCACCGGCCCGGCGCCCATCTACTTCGGGGCGGGCTACGTCGATCAGACCACCTGGTGGAAGTTCGGCTTCCTGCTCTCGGTGGTCAACCTCATCGTGTGGGTGGGGCTCGGCGGGCTGTGGTGGAAAGTGCTGGGGCTCTGGTGATTCCCGAAGGGAGCGAAGGAGCGGTGGCGTCGAGCCGCGGGCAGCAAGCACAGGTGCATCGCATCGCGGTGATCCCGGGGGACGGCATCGGGCTCGAGGTGGTGCCGGCGGGCATGGAGGTGCTCGACGCGGCGGCGTCCGTGGACGGTACGTTTCAAATGCGCTACGAGACGTTCCCGTGGAGCTGCCGGTACTATCACGAGACGGGCCGCATGGCGCCTCCGGACTTCCTCGAACAGCTGCGCGGCTACGACGCCATCTTCCTGGGAGCCGTGGGCGACCCGTCCGTGCCCGACCACGTCTCCCTGTGGGGGTTGCTGCTCCCGATACGGCGTACGTTCCGGCAGTACGTCAACCTGCGCCCTGCCCGGCTCCTTCGTGGAGTGCCCACGCCGCTGGCGGGGCGCGGGCCTGCCGACATCGACTTCTGGGTGGTGCGCGAAAACAACGAGGGCGAGTACTCCAATATGGGGGGACGTCTGTACCCGGGCACTCCCGATGAAATCGTCATTCAAAACTCGGTCTTCACCCGCCGCGGCGTCGAACGGGTCATGCGCTACGCCTTCGAGCTGGCTCGCCGCCACCCCAAGCGGAGGCTCACGTCGGCCACCAAGTCCAACGGGATCAACCACACCATGCCGTTTTGGGACGAGGTCTTCCGGGCACTGTCGAGCGAGTATCCCGACGTCGCGACCGACCAGTACCACATCGACGCCCTGGCAGCTCGCTTCGTGACCCACCCCCAGCGCTTCGGCGTGGTGGTGGCCTCCAACCTGTTCGGCGACATCCTCACGGACCTGGGGGCGGCCATCGCGGGGAGCATCGGGATCGCACCATCGGCCAACCTCAATCCCGAGCGTGTTTACCCGTCGATGTTCGAGCCCATTCACGGCTCCGCTCCCGACATTGCCGGACAGGGCATCGCCAACCCCATCGGCCAGATCTGGTCAGGGGCGATGATGCTGGAGCACCTCGGCCACCCCGGAGCGGCCCGGAGGATCATGGCCGCGGTCGAGCACACGCTGGGCGACCGCGGGGTCAAGACCCCAGACCTGGGCGGCAAGGCCACCACCCGGCAGGTGACGCAAACCATCATCGACGCGCTCCTCGAGGGCGAGCATTGAAGAAGGCGGGGCCGGGGGCCTCTCGAGGGGCGCACGTGCGTCCACCTCGGAGGCTTTCGCTCACCAGGCAGTGGAACCACCCTCGACGGGAAGCACGACGCCGGTCACGAAAGAGGCATCGTCCGAGGCGAGGAACGCTGCTGCCGCTGCGATTTCCTCTGGCCTGCCGACGCGTCCCATCGGGCACGCTGCGGCGATCCGAGCCGCTTCGGCCGGCTTTGCGAGCAGATCGGCCGTCATCGGCGTCGCGATCCACCCGGGGGCGATGGCATTGACCCGAATGCCCCTGCCGGCGTAGCTGACGGCCATCGCCCGGGTCAAGGCCACCACGCCCCCTTTGCTGGCGGAGTACGCGTGGGTATCCGTCGGGGGAGGCGCTCCGACGAGAGCCTCGTCCGAGGCGATGTTGACGATGGCTCCGCCGCCGTTTCGCAGCATGAGCGGCACCAGGTACTTGCTGCACAAGAAGACGCCCGTCAGGTTGACCGCCAGCAGGCGGTCCCACGCCTCCAGGCTGCAGCGGTCCACGGGCCCGTCGCCGATGGGGCGGCCGCTGATGCCGGCGTTGTTGACCAGAACGTCGCACCGGCCAAAGGCCTGGTCCACGTGACGAGCCATCGCCTCGACCTGGGGGGCGTCGCTCACGTCGGCCTGCACGAAAAGGGCTCGGCAGCCCGTACGCCGGCCGATGTCCTCCACCATGCGTGCGGTCTGGTGCCCCTCCTCCATGCGGAGATCCACGACGACCACGACGTGGGCGCCCTCTTCGGCCAGCCGGAGGGCAATGGACCGGCCGATGCCCCGGGCGGCTCCCGTCACCACCGCGACGCGCCCGGTAAACCTCAGGGTCATGTCGGTCTCGACCTCCCGAGGCGGGGATTCGGAGGCGAAGGGTTCGCTCCTGGGTGGGGAGGGGTGTCCCGGGTGCTCCCGGCGAGGCCGGGGTCAGGGTACGAGCCTCGACGGCGGCGGAGAAACCCGGGGTGGGGGTTGGGTTCCCGCCTGCTCACGCGGTAAGGTCCCACAGACGCCGGTAGCACCCGGGCCGGGGCCGGTAGTCCGGTTGCCCCTCCACTACCCATATGCGTTCGCAGGAGACATGGTAATTTGCGACTACCCCTGGATGAGAGTGGAGTTTTACCATGGGCATGGGAGAAGGCGCTTTTTCATCGAGCGCCGAATCCACCGCCCGGAAGGGTCATGGAGGTGCCTGAGGGACCGTTTCTGGATGCCGGTGCCATGGCCGCGGCGCTGCCACTGGAGCGTCAGGTCGGGCAGCTGCTCATGGTGGGGTTCCCCGGCGTGGAGCCGCCGCCGTCCCTGCTGGAGCGGATCGAGCGGGGCGAGGTCGGCGGCGTTATCCTCTTTTCCCGCAACGTGAAGACCCCTGACCAGGTGCGGAGCCTCGTGCGGCAGCTCCAGGACGTCTCCCTTCACGCCGGGGTACCGGGAGGGCAGGCGGGCATCGGGCTGTTGATCGCGACCGACCAGGAAGGAGGCCGCGTCGTCCGGCTGAAGCCGCCCGCCACCTGGTTCCCGTCCGCCATGGCCCTCGGCGCGACGGGGGACGTCGAGCTGGTCGAGGCGCTGGCCCTGGCCATGGGCCGGCAGCTCCGGGCCGTCGGCGTCAACATGGATCTGGCTCCCGTGCTCGACGTCAACAACAACCCGGCCAATCCGGTCATCGGGCTGCGCTCCTACGGGGAGGACCCTCAGCTCGTGGCCCGCCTGGGCGCCGCCGCGGTGCGGGGGCTGCAGTCCGCGGGCGTCGCGGCCACCGGCAAGCATTTCCCCGGCCATGGCGACACGGCCCTCGACTCTCACGTGGACCTTCCGGTGGTGCCCCACGACCGGGAGAGGCTCGAGCGCGTCGAGCTCGTGCCCTTCCGGGCGGCCATAGCCGGGGGTATCAGTGCCATCATGACCTCCCACGTGGTCTTCCCCGCCATCGAGCCGGAGCCGGGGCGGCCTGCGACGCACTCCCGGGCGGTCCTGGAGGGGCTGTTGCGGGGGGAGTTGGGGTTCGGAGGGCTCATCGTCACCGACTGCCTCGAGATGCGCGCCATATCGGATCGCTTCGAGCCGGGCGAGGCCGCCGTGCGCGCCTTCGAGGCGGGGGCGGACCTCATCCTGGTGAGCCACACGGAGAGCCGCCAGCGTGAGGCGTACCGGGCGCTCGTGGATGCCGCCCGCTCCGGGCGCATTTCCCGGCAACGCCTCAGGGAGTCGGTCGAGCGGGTGCTGGCGCTCAAGCGGCGATATGGAGCCCTGGGTGCCGGCGTCGACGATCTCCTGCCCGACGTGCCCTTGAGCGACGCCGCGGACCTGCAGGCGGCCGAGCTCCTGGCTATCCGAGCGTCTACCCACGCCGTCACCGCCGTGGAGAGTGCGGATCTACCTCTGCGCAGCCTCGTCGAGCGCATTGCGCAGCCCGAGACAGGGGTGGTGGTGCTCGAGCTGGGGGAGGGGATCGCCACCATGGCAGAGGAGCGCCATGCGAGTCCCCTGCGGCTGGCCGAGGCGCTTCGCCACGAGATGGGGCAGGCCGCCACGCCGGTTCCTGTCGAGGAGATCCGGGTGGCTTCCGGCACTCCGCCCGAGCAAGACGAGCAGGCGTTGCAGCACCTGCGGGCGGCGGTCCTGCAACGACGCCGCATCCCGGTGGTCGTCACGCGCACGGCCTCTCGACACCCCGACCAGGTCGCGTGGGCCCGCCTCGCCATCGAGCTCGCGCCCCAGGCTTCCGCTCTGGTGGCGATGGGCACGCCTTACGACCTGGGGGCCCTCGGGCGCAGGCCGGCCTGGTATCTGGCAGCCTATGGCGACCAGCCGCCGCACGTGAGGGCGGTGGCCGCCGTGCTGGCCGGCAAGGCCCAGCCGTCCGGCCGGTTCCCCGTGACGGTCGCTTAGCCAGAGGGTACGGGAGCACGTCCCCTAGCTTCCGGTGCGCAGCCCGAGCGCCCGGAAGAGGTCGGGCGTGCCCGCCGGCACGGGCGGCAGCCCCAGCACCCGCTGCGCTTCAGAGATGGCCCGCATCGTCCCCGGGCCCAGCCTTGCGTCCGCCCGCCCCGGATCGAAGCCGTGGCGGCGCAACGCCCACTGCAGGAGCGGCACGTGCCAGTCCACGGTGCCGGCCGGGAGGGCGATGTTCCACTCGAGGGACGGCAGCACGCCCGTGATGGTGACGGGAGTGCCCTCCGGCACGAGGTCGTAGAGGTGCTCCACGTCGTGGTTGAACATCCGGATACACCCGGCGCTGGCGTAGGTGCCGATGGACCAGGGACGGTTGGTCCCGTGGATGCCGTAGCTGCCGAACGGTATGTCGATCCCCATCCACCGCGTCCCGAAGACGCCTTCCGCGTATCCCTTGTCTACGATTCTCCATTCCCCGACGGGCGTCATCGTCGTGAACTTGCCCACGGCGATGGGCCAGCGGCCTTGCACCTTGCCGTCCTTGTACAGCGTGAGGTTGAGGTGGGCGGTGTCGATGACGATCCAGTAGCCTCCGGGCTCGACGCCCGGGTGGGGCAAGAGGTCGTCCGGGCCGGGAGCCTCCTGCGCGGCCGCCGATTGGGCGGCCATGAGCGGCCTGGCCTCCCGCTCGAAGGCCCGGGCCAGGGCGGCCATGGTCTCCGGCCCCGCCACTCCGGTCGGCTCGATCCCTGCCTTGCGCTGGAAGGCGCGGACGGCTTCCCGGGTGTGGGGGTCGTAACGCCCGTCGATGGGGTAGTCGAACAGCGCCAGCAGGCGCAGGCCCAGCTGGAGCTCGCGCACCGCCTCGGGCGCGTCTTCGTGTCCGGGGGCGCCGATGACCTGGACTTCCCCGCACATGGGGCGGGTACTCGTCTCCCCGCCCGCCGCGAAAGCCGCGCAGGCGCCACCTCCCGCCAGGACGACGAGCAAGACACAGGCCCAGGCAGCCAGGGCGTTGGCGATGCGGCGCAGGATGCGGCGCCGGTCGATGCCGGTGATCAGCATGCTGTTGGACATCCCGCATGCTGATGTATGCGGGTTCTTCGGCGGCCATACCCGTCCAGCGCGTCCCATGCCCTGGCGTGCAAGTGGCATGGCCCGGCCACGGGTGGTACACTCTACCGGCGGGACGGCCCGGCCGGCGCCGCCAGGATGCCGGCTGCGGGCCGGTCCGCGCGGGAGCACGGAGGTTCGTAGCGGAGCCCACCGGCTTCCTCATTTTTGCCCAAGGAGGCAGAGGGCCATGGACAGCGTTCGACTCGGGGACCGGGTCCCGGACCTGCAACTCCCGGCTTACTTTCCCACCACCGGCGAGGAGGGGACCGTCCGGCTCGCCGACTACAGGGGCCGCTGGCTCGTTCTCGTCTTCTACCCGGCCGACTTCACCTTCGTGTGCCCGACCGAGCTTGCCGACTACGGCGAGCTGTACGACGAGTTCCGGCAACGCAACGCCGAGGTGGTAGGGATCAGTACCGACACGGTCTATACCCACAAGGCATGGCTCGAGGCCGAAAAGACCCTCGAGCACGTTCGCTACCCGATGGCATCCGATCGGACGGGCCACGTAGCGCGCCTGTTCGGCGTCCTGGACGAGACGAGCGGCAACGCCCGGCGAGGGACCTTCATCCTCGACCCCGAAGGGCGGGTTCGGGACGTCGAGATGACCTGGGATAACGTCGGGCGCAACGCCTCAGAGACCCTGCGCCGGCTGGATGCCCTGATCTTCGTCGACGCCCACCCGGGCATGGCGTGTCCTGCAAAGTGGACGAAGGGCGCCAGATCGCTCAGGACCGGCGTCGCGGTGGCAGGGCGGGTCTACCAGGAACTGCACGCCAACGGGCGGTGACGCTACCGCCTCCCTCCCCGAGGCCGGCAGGAGTCGCGCCCGGGGTGCCGAACCATGCGGCAATACCCGGGAGGGGCCGCAGCAGCCCCGCATCGCAGCGCCTGATCCTGTTCGCGCCATGCGTCCTACGGGATGGAGGGGGTCAGCATGTCCCTTTCTTACCGCTTGGCCCGCATCGTGGGGATGGTCTCGGCAGCGTTCCTGGCCGTGTTGCTGGCGGGAGTCGGCGCCGGTGCGCCCGCGGCGGCCGCCGCCAGCATCGTCGTGGGGCTGCAGGCGGAGCCGACGGCACTGGATCCCCACCAGATCAGCGACTACAACTCCAGCCGGGCCACCATGGGGATGTACGACAGCCTGTTGCGGTTCAAGGACGGCTCGACCGAGCTCGAGCCCGGCCTGGCCCAGTCGTGGACGGTCTCCAAGGACGGCCTCGTATACACCCTCAAGCTGCGGCGAGGGGTCCGATTCCATGACGGGACGCCGTTCGACGCGGATGCGGTCGTGTTCAACATCCAGCGCCAGATCGATCCGTCTCATCCCTACCACCAGACGGGGACGTTCCCGTACGCGGAGTTTACCTTCGGAAAGGTCAAGCGGGTGGAGAAGGTCGACGCGTACACGGTCCGGTTCGTGCTCGAGCAGCGCTACGCGCCTTTCCTCGCCAACCTGGCCATGCACGCGGCGGCCATGGTCTCGCCTGCGGCCATCCGCAAGTACGGGAAGGAGATCGCCAAACACCCGGTGGGGACAGGGCCCTTCCGGTTCGTGCGGTGGACGCCGGGCGTGGAGGTCGTCGTGGAGCGGAACCCGGACTACTGGGACAAGGCCCGGGTGCCGCGCATCCAGCAGGTCGTCTACCGTCCCGTCGTGGAGGACCAGACGCGGCTTGCCCAGCTGGAGGCCGGAGAGCTGGACTTCATTGTCAACGTGCCTCCCGACGACCTGCCGCGCTTGCGAAGCGACGCACGCTGGCAGGTGATCGAACAGCCCGGCATGCACATCTGGTACCTCGTCCTCAACAACCAGAAGCCGCCCTTCAACGACGTGCGGGTGCGGCGCGCCGTCAACTACGCGATCAACCGCCGGGCCATCGTGGAAGGCATCTTGAAGGGCACGGGAGTCCTGGCGGACAATTACATCCCGCCCGTTCTCTGGGGTTACGACGAGGAGGTCCACGCCTACCCGTACGATCCGGAGAAGGCACGCCAGCTGCTGGCCGAAGCCGGCTACCCCAAGGGCCTGTCGGTGGATTTCTGGGTGCCGCAGTCCGGGTCGGGCATGCAGCAGCCCGTGGCCATGGCGCAGGCCATTCAGAGCGACCTCGCAAAGGTGGGGATCCGGGTCAACATTCAAACGTTCGAGTGGGGGACCTACCTGGACAAGGTCTTCGCCTCCGACCCGGCGCAGGTGGCGGAGATGCACGAGATGAGCTGGGTAGGGGACAACGGCGACCCGGACAACTTCCTGTACATCCTCCTCTCGGGCCACCAGTGGCCTCCCAACGGGTTCAACGAGAGCTTCTACCGCAACCCTGAAGTCGATCGACTGCTGGTGGCGGCGCAGCAGTCGTCGGACCGGACGGAGCGAGCCGGCCTGTACAAGAGGGCGCAGGCACTCATCATGAGGGACGCGCCCTGGGTGCCCTTCGACCACGAGACGCAGATCGTGGTCGCCCGTAAGGAGATCCAGGGCTTCGTGCTCCACCCCACGGGAGTCTTCCGGTTCGAGACGGTGCGCCTGCAAGGCCAGGAGTGACAGAGGACGGGATGGGCGCATACGTTCTCAAGCGGCTCGTGGCGGTCGTACCGGTGCTGGTGGGGATCACCGTGGTGGTGTTCCTCACCATGCACCTGTCGCCCGGGGACCCGGCCCTCATCATGCTGGGCCCCCACGCCACCGAGCCGGCGCTCGCCCAGCTCCGCCACGACCTGGGGTTGGATCTACCCATCGCGGTGCAGTACGTGCGGTGGATAGGCAAGCTGGTGTCGGGGGACTGGGGACACTCCATCCAGCTCAAGCGCAGCGTGATCGAGCTCCTCGGCGCGAGGGCCGGGGGCACGGCTCTGCTGGCCGTCTCCGCTCTTGTGCTCGCGGTGGGACTCGGGTTGCCGGCCGGCGTGCTGGCAGCGGTATGGGGTCGTAGCGCGGCCGACCGGGCCCTCATGATCGCGATGCTGGCGGGTTTCTCCATGCCCGTCTTCTGGCTTGGGTTGCTGCTGCAATTGGGCTTCGGGTTGCGCCTGGGGTGGTTTCCCATCTCCGGCATGTATGCGCCCGGATCGTCGGACGCGTCCGATCTGGTCCGGCACCTGGTGCTGCCGGCCGTCGCCCTGGCCGTCGGCCCGGCGGCGACGGTGGCGCGCATGACCCGCGCCAGCATGCTGGACGTGGCCCGGCAGGAGTACATCCGGGCGGCCCGCGCCCGGGGGGTGGGCCGGTGGTCCCTGGTCTTCCGCCACGGGCTGCGTAACGCGATGATTCCGACGGTCACGGTCATCGGGATGCAGGCCGGATACCTGCTCGGCGGCGAAGTACTCGTGGAGATGCTCTTCAACTGGCCCGGCCTGGGGATGCTGATGATCAACGGCATCCTGGCCCGGGATTTCCCCGTGGTTCAAGGCGGCATCCTGGTCATATCGGCCATGTACGTCTTCACCAACCTGGCGGTCGACGTGCTGTACGCGTACCTGGATCCTCGCATCACCTACGCGTGAGAAGAGGCCTGGACGGTGGCGCAAGAACTGTCCCTGCGGGTACACCCTGAAGCACCGGCAGCTCCCAGCGGCTTGGCCAGGGCGTGGGCGCGGTTGCGTCGCGATCCCGTCATGATCGCTGCCGCCCTCGTCGTGGCGGGGCTGCTCGGAGGTGGCCTCCTGGCCCCTCTTCTCACGCCCTACAGCCCCCATGACGCGGACGTCCTGGCCAGGCTGGAGCCGCCCGGCTCATCCGGCCATCTGCTCGGCACCGACCACCTGGGCCGGGACCTCCTGGCCCGGCTGCTCTACGGCGGCCGCACGAGCTTGCTCGTGGGGTTCGCCGCCGTTTTGCTGGCCATGGCCATCGGGGTGCCCGTGGGCTTGATCTCGGGGTTTTACGGGGGCCGGGTGGACGCGGTGCTCATGCGGCTGGTCGACGTCTTGATGGCCTTTCCCTCCGTGCTCCTGGCCATCGCCATCATCGCCGCCCTGGGTCCCGGGCTGATGAAGACGATGGTGGCCGTGGCCATCGTGGGCGTACCCTATTACGCCCGGATCGTGCGAGGGCTCGCGCTGTCGCTCAAGGAAAAGGAGTTCGTCGAGGCGGCCCGGGGGATCGGGGCGCCGGCGTGGTGGATCATGGTGCGTCATATCCTCCCCCACAGCTCGGGCCCTTTGCTGGTGGCGGCCACGCTCGACGTGGGTTGGATGATCACCGCGGCGGCGGGCATGAGCTTCCTCGGGCTCGGAGCGCAGCCCCCGACGGCCGAGTGGGGCATCATGCTGAGCGAGGGGCGCCAGTACATCCGGGTAGCGCCCCACGTGTCGGTGCTGCCCGGGATGGCCATCTTCCTCGTGGTTCTCTCCCTCAACTTGCTCGGCGACGGCCTGCGGGATCTGTGGGACCCCCACCAGAGGGGCAGCGGCGAGAGCGCCGGGTACTGGTCCTGACCGGGCCGCCGGGCAAGGGCTTCGTTCACGGCCGCCCCGATCTTGGCCATGGCAGGCCACGAGGTTTCTGCGGACGCCCGCACGTGGACGTTCACGCTGCGTAAAAGGGTCGACCTGCCAGGAGTGGGCGGTGCGAGCATCGAAGACACGGCACTCGTGACCGAGACGGGCGGCGAGGCCCCGATCGGGTTGAGGGGGCCATGGGTGGTTGAGGAGAGCCGGCCGTGGCTGAACGGCCTTCGGTGCCGCGCGAAGGGAGCGCTCCGCCGGCAACGGGCCCAGGCGCATGGGAGTGCCTGCGCCAGGAAGGCGGGCGTCTCATCCTCACCGTGTACGTCCAGCCGGGGGCGAGCCGCTCGGAGATCGCCGGCTTGCACGGCAGGGCGCTCAAGGTACGGGTGAGCGCGCCGCCGGTCGAAGGGCGCGCCAACGATGCCGTACGGGACCTGCTCGCAGCGGCCCTCGATGTGCCCCGGTCGTCCTTGGCGCTGGTGCGGGGCGGTGCTGCACGGACCAAGTGGTGGGCGGTGCAGGGGCTACCCCTCGAGGAGGCGAAGCGACGCCTGGGGCCATACGTGAGGAGCTGACAGGCCATGGCGATGCGCGTCGACTTCCCTTACGGTCAGGGTCACGTAACGGCGGAGCTCCCCGACGATACCACCGTCATCGAGCCTCACCCGCAGCCCGGCCTGGAAGATGAGCGAGCGGCGTTCGTCTCGGCGCTCCGGGCGCCCATCGGGTCGGCTCCTCTACGGCAGCTCGTGGGGCCGGACGACCGGGTCGTCATCGTCATTGCGGATGGGACCCGCGCCGCGCCCAGCGAGCGCATGGTGCCCTGGATCCTCGAGGAGCTGGACGCCGTCCCTCGCGACCGCGTCACGGTGCTGGTCGGTACGGGCACCCACCGGCCCAACACGCCAGCCGAGCTGGAGCGCATGCTGGGGCGACGACTGCTCCAGGAGGTCCGGGTCGTCAACCACTCGGCTTACGACGACGCCGGCCTGGTGCACCTCGGAGAGGTGCCCGGCGGGGGCCCCGTGTGGCTCAACCGGCACTACGTCGAGGCCTCCGTCCGCATCGTGACCGGCTTCATCGAACCCCACTTCTTCGCCGGGTTTTCGGGTGGCCCCAAAGGCGTGGCGCCGGGAGTGGCGGGCCTGGAGACCATCCTCTGGCTGCACGGCGCCAGGCTCATTGGCGACCCTCGGGCCACCTGGGGAGTGCTCGACGGCAATCCCGTCCACGAGGCGATTCGTGCGGCGGTGAAGCTCGCCCCGCCCCACTTCCTCGCCAACGTGACGCTCAACGAGCGCCGCCAGATCACCGGTGTCTTCGCGGGAAACTACCTGGAGGCGCACCGGGCCGGGTGCGAGGCGTGCCGGCGTGCCAGCACGCGCGCGGTCGACCGGTGGTTCGACGTGGTCGTGACGTCCAACAGCGGCTTCCCGCTGGACCAAAACCTCTACCAGACGGTCAAAGGGCTCAGTGCCGCCGCCCGTATCGTGCGGCCGGGCGGCGCCATCGTGGCCGTCTCCGAGTGTGCCGACGGCGTGCCTTCCCACGGCCGGTTCGGCGAGCTCCTGAGCCGGGGGCGGGGTCCCCGGGATTGGCTGCGCATGGTGGAAGAGCCCGGTTTCCGATCCCTCGACCAGTGGCAGGTGCAAATCCTCGCGATGGTGCTCGAACGAGCGCGGGTCTATCTGCTCTCCTCGCTGCCGCCGGCCACGGTGGAAGCGGCCGGGCTCGTCCCCGTCACCGGCGTCGAGGAGGCACTGGACGCGGAGGCCCACCGGTCCGGCGCTCCCCGGCCCCTGGCCGTGGCCGCCCTTCCGATGGGCCCCCTTACCATTCCCTACGTCAGAATCTGACGACGACAGAATCTGACGACGACGTCAGAACTTGACGCCGAAGAAGTTGGCCAGCGCCGACATCGTCGCGAACGTCGCCCAGAACAGGATCCCGAGCGACAGGAGTACCGTCGAGACGGCTCCCGGGCGGATCTCCCTGGGCAGGTACCTGTGGTTGAGGTAGAGTGTCACGATGCCCGTGAGCGCCAGCACTACGTTGCTCATGTTGGCGGCCAGCAGGATGAGGAAGATCGGCTGCGCCTGGATCCCGTACACCATGATGAACGCGGCCAGCGCCCAGACCACGAACAGCGCCAGGACGGTATAGTAAACCTTCTTGATCTGGTCGCCGGACCACGCCCGCACCCTGGGCGACGTGAACCACAGGACGTCCGTCACCGTACGGGTGAACATGTCCACCGAGCCGAGCTGCGTCGAGAACAGGATCCAGAAGCCCGCCAGGATGGGGATGAACCACCCGGCCGGGCCGATGGCGTTCTTGAGGGCGTCGGCCTGATAGGCGGCGATGCTCCACTGGGCGAGCTCGCTACCCCTCGGGATGACCGCCGTCACCAGCACGTTGGGCAGCAGCATTCCGATGAACGCCCCCACCGTGAACACCCCGACGATGTCGATGACCGTGAGGCGGCGCCAGATCCGCCACCGGCGCAGGTTGTCCTCGGTCGGCTCGAACACCTTGCCCGAAGCCGAGACGGTAATCTTGCGCCCTCCGATGGCAGCCGGAATGGCTCCCACGACCTGGCCCATCCCGAATCCCTTGTCGCGATAATAGTTGCTGATGGTCGTGTTGTTGAGCCCGCCGGCTCCCGCGTATCCGGCCAGGGCTGCCAGCAGGGTGATACTCGCCCCGGCCGGCCAGAAGCCGAACTTGAAGAACCCCGCGATGGTCTCGCTCCACGCCGCCGCCGGCGAGACGATGAGGTTGATGGCGATGAGGAACAGCAAGATCAAGCCGATCATGATCCACTGCGCGATCTCGAGGGTCCGCTCGATGACGCCTCCCACCGAGACCAGAACCACGCACACCAGCAGGAGCAGCGCGCCCAGGCCGATGATGAGCATCGAATCCTGCGGCCCTGCCAGCCGGCCCAGGCTCAACACGGCCACGGCCGTGGCTGCCGTGAACGCCCACCCCGGCCAGGCCCGCTCGAGGAACGAGATGATGACGAGGAGCCAGCCCCAGAAGCGGCTGCCCGGGCGCAGGCGGGCCATGCCCACGAAGATCGGCTCACCGGTGTAGGTGGTGTAACGAACCATTTCGAGGTTGAGCACCGTCTGCAGGATGATGGAAACGGTTGCAATCCACAGAAGCGCAGGACCGTACTTGGCGGTCACGGACGGGCCGATGAGCCATTCACCGCTGCCGATGGCGACTCCCAGTACGATGGCGCTGGGGCCGATGATCTTCAGCACGCTCCTCCAGTCCATGGGGGGCGGCTCGGGAAGCCGCTCGACCGCCAGCGGAGGCCCTGAGCCGATCTCGACCTGCCGGACGCCACGTCTCTCGGCAACTGCCACCAGGGTCACCCCTTCCTGAGGATGTACCCGGGAATTCGCCTTGGAAGATACCGGTTCCTCTCGGATCTTGACGACACGGGACATTCGGGCCTTGACGACACGGGGCGTGCGGTCTGTTGCTGCCATGGAACGCGGTAGAGAAGAAACGGCGGAGCCTTGTTCAACGTATTGAATACCATGGGCAGGCGCTGCCCGGAGAGGGCGCCGGACCTCACCGCGTCCCTCGCGGCCTCGGCCGGCCCCCGGGGCCCGCTCGTGTACGGATCCAGAGCACGGTCCCGTTGAGCGCCAGGGTGACCAGCAGCAGTACCGCCATGGTCGCGTAAAGGTTCGGCTTGGTCATCTCCACGTCGGGCGACTGGGTGGCCAGCACGAAGACGTGATAGCCCAGTTCCATGAACTGGTCGGACGGCTCGAGCGGCAGGGAGGGGGCGAAGTACGCGACCCCGGTGAACATGATGGGAGCCACCTCTCCGACGGCCCGGCTCACGGCGACGAGAGCCCCGGTCAGCACGCCCCTGCCGACCAGGGGCAGCACCCCGAATCGCACGGCATCCCAGGGGCCGAGCCCAAGGGCTCGCCCGGCCCGCCGGTGGTTGGGCGGCACTTCCCCGAGCGCCCGCTCCGTCGAGCTGACCACCACGGGCAACGTGTACGCTGCCATGGTGAGACCCGCCCACACCACCGCGGGCTGGCCGTAGACCAGGTTGCTTCCGGAGAACCACCGATCCAGCTGCTGGCCGACCCCGAGCACGAAGAAACCCAGGCCGAACAAGCCGTACACGATGGCGGGCAGCCCCGCCAGGCGGCTCACGCTCCACCGCATGGCCCGCCCCGTGAGGGAGCGCTCGTCCGAGAAGGCCGCCAGGTAGATGCCGCCCAGCACCCCCACCGGCACGGTGATCAACCCCACCATCGCCACCAGCGCGAGCGTCCCTACGATGGCCGGCAGGATGCCCCCGGAGGCGAGTCCCTCTTCCGGCGGGAGGGTGAAGAAGTCCCGGCTGAAGCGAGGCACTCCCAGCGCCAGCACGGCGACGACGAGCGCAACGAAGCTAGCGACGACGAGGGCGCTGGCTGCGGCCGAAAGCCACCGCAACAGCCTCATGGCCGTTCTCCGGGTCGCCGGGCACGAGCAGGGGCGGCGCCGGGCGAGTCAGCCGGGCCAGCAGTTCGTGCGCCGCCAGCGAGACCGCCAGCAGGATGGCCCCCAGCATGAACAGCACGCTGTAGTGGGTGCTGCCGTACACCACGGATCCCATCTCGGCGGCGATGGTGCCGGCCAGGGTCCGCGCCGAGTCGAGCGGGGAGAGGGAAAGCACTGCGGCGTTGCCGGTCAGCATGACCGGGATCATGGTCTCGCCGAAGGCCCGGGCGAACGCCGCCACCCCGGCTCCTGCGAACCACCGCCACCCCGCCGGCAAGGCCAGGTGAACCCACGCTCCCCCCTCGGGGATACCGAGGGCCCGGGCGGCCCGGTAGACTCCGGATGGCAGGGCGGACAGGCCGTCCGCCGCCATCCGGAAGACCAGGGGCACGGACCATAGCCCCAGCACGACCGCCGCGAGGCAAGCGTTGAGCTCGGAGGGGGCCCCCGTCACCTGCTGCAGGGGCGTCGCCAGGAAGAGCAACCCTGCCGCACCCAGCACCACCGTCGGCACCCCGTCCAACAACTCCATCACGGCTGCCACCGCCGTCCTCACCGCCGGGTGGGCGTGGCGGGTAACGTGGAAGGCCGCGAGCGAGCCGAGCGGCCACGCCACCGCCAGCGACAGCAGGCTCACCCGGGTGGTCCCCACCAGCAGGGGCACGATGGAGTACTTGGGCCGCAGGGCCACGGGCTGCCACACGTACGGACGAGAAGGCGCAGGGCCGGGCTCGTCGCCCCACCAGAGATGGGCAGGGTGGAGCGCTTCCCCCGGCAGCGGTTGGGTCCAGACCAGGAGCGCCTCGCGCAGGATGAAGTAGAGGATCGCCAGCACGCCCAGCACGCTCACCCAGGCGGCCGCACCCGAGAGCCCGATCCAGCCCCGCTCCGCGCGACGCATGGCTCCGATACGCGTCCACCGCTCCTCTCAGCGCAGCGGGATGTAGCCCACTTCGGCGACGACGGCCTGGCCCTCGTCGGAGAGCACCCAGTCGAGCAGCTGCCGGGCCAAAGGGCCGGGCTCTCCGAGGGTGTACCAGTAGAGCGGCCGGCTCAGCGGGTACGTGCCGTTTCGCACGGTCTCCAGGGAAGGCGCCACTGCAGGGGCCCCTTCATGCGCCCGGATCCGCAGAGCCCGCACCCCGTGCGCGTACGCGATGCCGCCGAAGCCGATGCCGTTGGGGGTCCGGGCCACTGCGTTGACCAGCGCCGCCGTACCCGGCATGGTCTGGGCCCTCGGGGTATAGTCCTCGTTTTGCATGACGTGTTCCCGGAAGAAGACGTAGGTGCCGGAGTTGTGCTCCCGGCTGTATACGATGATGGGTTGGTCCAGCCCCCCGACTTCCGACCATCGCCGGATGCGCCCGGTGAAGATGCCCCGCAGCTGGTCGACCGTCAGCGCCTCGACCGGATTGGCCTCGTTGACGTAGACGGTGACGCCGTCCTTCGCCACCACGAACTCGTGCACCTCTTTGCCCCTGCGCTGCCGGGCCAGCGCCCGCTCCTGGGCGGTCATGGGGCGCGACGCCTCCGCGATGTCGGTCGTGCCGTTGATCAGGGCGGCGATCCCGGATCCCGAGCCGCCTCCCGTGACCTGGACGGCGATGTCCGGGTTTTTCCTGGCGAACTGCTCTGCCCACCGCTGTCCCAGGATGACCATGGTATCCGAACCCTTGATGGTGAGCGCCTGCCGGGCCATCGCGGGATGGCTTCCCCAGCCCTCCAGCGCCGCCAGCAGGAGCAGTGGCGCTCCCCACTTCCAGGCGCCTTTCATCGCACGGCCTCCTTCCGCTCGTCCTACATCACGATGGCGTTTCCCTCCTGGATCTTGGCCTTCCGTTTCAACTGCCCCACGTTGGAGACGAACTCCAGGTACGACCGTACGTGGCCGCGCGGATTGTGGAGGATGGCGATCGAGAGGGTCATGATGCCGAAACGGGTACGGTTGCCTCTACGGTCCTCTCCTTCGATGTACCCGCGAGCCAGGTCTTCGGGAGAGTAGAGCAGGCGTACGCGGCTGTCGAAGGCTTCCACCACGGCTCGGGCCACCTCGGGCCCGGAGTCGCCGGGCACCACCATGACGAAGTCGTCCCCTCCCACGTGCCCGACGAAGCTTTCTCCCGGAGGAAACCGGGCAGCCTGGGCCTGCAACACTTCGGCCAGAGCGCGGATGGCCTGGTCGCCGCGCTTGAAGTCGTAATGGTCGTTGAACGCTTTGAAATCGTCGATGTCGCAATAGAGCACCGAGAAGTCGGCTCCGTGCTCCAACCGTCGCGCCACCTCGCGTTCGATGACGCGGTTGCCCGGCAAGCCGGTCAGCGGGTTGGCGTCGCGGGCGGCCTCGATCTGCAGCTGGGTGATGCGCTGCAAGAGCCGCCGCACGGTCACGAGACCCTGATAACGCCCGTCGTCCGTCACGATGATGCTGTCGTACGCCGACGACTCCTGGCGCTGGGTGGCCCGGTACGCGACTTCGGAGAGAGGGGTCGAGCCGTCCACGACGAGGGGGACGGGATCGGCCGCGAGCCGCACGGGCCGCGCGGAGAAGATGGCCCGCCCGTACCGGCGGCCCAGGAGATAAAAGAGCCGGTCCCTCATGACAAGGCCTACCGGATGCCCGTGTTCGACCACGGCCACGGCGCTGAGGCCCGGATCCTGCTCGAAGCGTTGAAGGACCGCGGTGACCTGGCAATCGGGTTCGACCGGGGGCACGCTCTCGGCGAGTTCGCCGACCGGGGGTTCGGCGTGCCCGGTGCCCAGAAAGATCCGCTGGGCCGCCCTCAGTTCCGCGAGGCTCTCCGGCGACACCGGCGGCGGCACCGGCTGCGGGCGGGCGAGCAGGAATCCCTGGCCCATGTCGACGCCGGCCCGCACCAGGAACCGGAGCTCTTCGAGCCGCTCGATGCCTTCCGCCACGACCTGGATCGAAGCGGAGTGAGCCGCCTCCACGATGCCCCGCACCAGGTGCTGGCGCATCGGGTCCTGGTCGACGTGGTCGATGAGGCTGCGGTCGATCTTCACGAAATCGGGTTTGAGCGTCAGGAGGCTCTGGAGGGAGCTGTGCCCGGCCCCCATGTCGTCGATGCCGATGGCAAATCCCTGCCGGCGATAGTGGCGAATGGCTCCCTCGATGTGGCGGCCCTCGTCCAGGGAAGCCGCCTCGGTCAGCTCCAGCACCACCGCCTCCAGGGGCAAGCGGGCTGCATCCACCCATTGGCGGGTGAGCCCCTGCCGGAAGCCGGGCTCGGAGAGGCTCAGCGGGTGGACGTTGAGGAAAAGCCGGGGTGACGGGCCGTCCGCGCTGCCTTCTGCGCGAGGCAGGGCTTTGCGCACCAGCTCGGCCCAGCGGTGAATCGCCAGGCGCCGGCTGGCCGCGTCGACCTCCCAAAGGCGGCCGCTCGCCCGCGCCCAGGCGAACAGGCTTGCGGCGCTCTCGATGGCGCTACCCTCGGGACCGCGGGTCAGGGCTTCGTAACCGGCGACGGTCCCGTCCCTGAGGCGCACGATCGGCTGGTAGAAGGTACGCAGGCTCGGGAGTTGGGCGCCGGGTGCGGTGGGGGCATCGCCCATGGAGTGGCTCGTGCTCCTTTCTGTGTGTTCATCCCTGGTGCAGCAAGCGCTCCGTACGGGGGTCCGAAGGATTCAGGAGGATGTCGGCGACAGGGCCGGACTCCACGAGCTCTCCGTCGAGGAGGACGGCGACCGTATCGCCCAGGCGGGCGGCTCGTTCGGGCGACTGGGTGGCCACGACGACCGGCCTCCCGGCGGCGATGCGGCGGAGCACCGCCTCCACGGCGAGCCCTGCGTGGGGGCCGAGGGTGGCGGCGGGTTCGTCCACCAGCAGGACGTGCGGGTCGCCCACCAGCGCCCGCGCCAGGGAAAGCTGGTAAGCCTGGGCCGGCGAAAGGTGCTCGACACGGCGGGAGAGGCCACCCGGCCACAGCTCCGCCAGACCCGCATCCTCGAGCGCCCTGCGCATGGCGGCCAGCTGGAGCGGCCGGGGCTGGCGGCGCAGTGACGGGGCCAGAGAGAGATTGCGCAGGACCGTGCCGGGGAAGAGGTAGGGCTCCTCCATCACGACGGGGGCCAGGTGGCGATACGAAGCGGCCGGGCCGCCGGCCGGCAGCACCCGGCGGTCGCGCACCCACACTTCGCCTCTGGCCGCGGTGCCTGCCTCGTCCTCCAGCAGCCCGTTGATGGCCCACAGGATCGTGGACTTCCCCGCGCCCGGCGGCCCGAGCAGCACGGTAACGCCGGTGGCCGGGACGTCGAGGCTGAGATCCCGCACCGCCAGGCGCCCCGCCCAGGAGATGGTCAGCTGCCGTATGCGAATGACGGCTTGCTCCGGCTGGCGCAACGGCGCATTCCCCGTATGCCATGGACTGGATCGATTGGTCTGCGTTTCCTGTGCAGCAGGGTAGCACCGGCGGGTCACAAGTGTGCAACGGCCGGGTTCACCCGGCCGTTACATCGACAACGGTGGGGCCCGGGCGTCAGGCGCGGGGCGAGGAGGCGATCCGGACCGCCGTGCCCGAGGCGCTGACCATCAGCATGCTACCCCCGGACCCCACGACTTCGTAGTCCAGGTCTATGCCGACGACGGCGTTGCCGCCGAGCTCGCGGCAGCGCTCCGCCATCTCCGACAGGGCGATCTCCCGGGCTCTGGCCAACTCCTGCTCGTAGGCCGCACTGCGGCCTCCTACGATGTCGCGGATCACGGCGAACATGTCTCGGAAGACGTTGGCTCCCAGGATGGCTTCCCCCGTCACGATTCCCAGGTACTCCTCGATGGGCCGTCCCTCGACGCCCGGCGTCGTGGTCATGATCACGCCGTACATGCGCGATGCCTCCTTTCGGGTGCCGTCCGGACCTGCCGGACGGCACGAGTGCCTCTCGACGGTGCGTCACTGGCCACAAGCCAGGGGTTCATGGGGCCGGGCGGCCTGGGCGGCGGTGTCCAGGCAGTGTACCATGAGGTAGGGCCGGAAAGCGCCGGGACCTTGGCCCGGCGAAGCCGTGGCCGGCCGGTTGGCCAGGAGGAAGGGCTCCGGTGTCGTCGACCAGGACGCAGCCGCTGCGGTTGCCGGACGCCTTCGTCCAGCGGCTGCGGGACTCGTGGGGGCCGCTCGAGGTGGACCGGATGCTGGCGGGCATGCGCGCGCCCCGGCCCGTCACGCTCCGGGTCAATACGCTGCGCACCAACGTGCGAGCCACTATCGCGGCCCTCTGGCAAGCCGGCATCAAGGTGGAACGGGTGAGCTGGTACCCCGACGCGCTCATCGTCAAGAACGCGCGCGAATCCCGGCTCGAGGCGCTACCCGAGTATCGCGACGGCCACTTCTACCTTCAGAGCCTCTCCAGCATGGTCCCGCCCCTCGTGCTGGCGCCGCGGCCGGGCGAGCGGGTACTGGACGTGGCGGCGGCGCCTGGGAGCAAGACCACGCAGATGGCGGCCATGATGGAAAACCGAGGCGCCATCCTCGCCATCGAGACGAGCGCGGTGCGGGCCGAGCGGCTGCGTTTCAACCTGCAGCGCCAGCAGGTGACCATCGCCGAGGTCAGGGTGGGCGACGGGCGACGCCTTGGGCCCGGCTCGCGAGGGCAGTTCGACCGGGTCCTGCTGGACGCCCCGTGCAGCGGCGAGGGGCGGTTCGTGATGGGGGACGTCTCCACGTACCGGCACTGGTCCGAGCGGCTCGTGCGGCGTCTCGTGCCGCTGCAGCGGCAGTTGCTCTCGAGCGCCCTGAGGGCCGTGAGGCCCGGCGGCGTGGTGGTCTACTCCACGTGCACCATCAACCCTGACGAAAACGAGGGTGTCGTCGAGTGGGCGCTCGGGCGGTACGGGGACGCGCTCGAGGTGCTGCCCATCGAGCTTGCGCTACCCGCACGGTGGCCCGGGCTCACGGGCGGGGGAGGCCATCCGGCGCTCCGGCTCGCCTTGCGCATCCCGCCCTCGGCCACGATGGAGGGCTTCTTCGTCTGCAAGCTGAGAGTGAAGCGGCCGCTGCAAACCTCCCCTCCCGACGGTTCTCCTGGCAACTGATGGGTCTCGTTGGAAGAGCGTTCCCCATCAAAGCCGGGATCACGCGCCGTCCGGTGGCGGCGAAGACCGTATCGCCAAACTGACGAGGTCCTGTTTGCGCATGGGTCGTATCGTCACGGCCGCCCTTGCTCACCCCGCTCCAGGTTGGGGGCGTCGTCTGTCAGGATGAGCGCAGATCGGATCGTCCGGGACCGGGTGCTGTTTTCCCCGTTGTGTTGCCGTGCCCGTTCGGCGTACGCTGTGACCATGGGAGGGATGTTTTGTGGAGCGCGTAGCCATCCGGCAGTTGAGGGACGGGCTGACCACCTTCCTGCGCCGGGTGCGAGCGGGCGAGTCCTTGCTCATCACGGATCGCAACACGCCCATCGCCCAGCTGACCCCGGTGGCACCAGGACATGCCAGTCTGGCTGGGCTGGTTGCGCAAGGATGGGTCGACTGGGGGGGCGGCAAACCGCGAGGAGCGGCTCGCCCGGCTCGCGTACGTGAGGGCCGGGTTTCGGACCTGGTGGTCGAAGCTCGACGGTGATCCTCTACCTGGATACGAGCGCCATCGTCAAGCTCTACGTCGATGAGGATGGGTCGCCGCTCGTCCGGTCCGCAGTCGAGGCGGCCGAGGTAGTGGCCACTTCCCGCGTGGCCTACGCGGAGACTCGCGCCGCCCTGGCCGCAGCTTCCAGACAGGGGCGCATCGCTGAGGCCGAGCGGGCCGTGGCCGCGGCAGCGTTCCGGGCAGACTGGCGGTCGTTTTGCGTGGTCCACGTGACCCAGGAATTGGTGGAGCTGGCCGCCGACCTGGCAGAGGAGAAGGCACTACGGGGGTTTGACGCCATCCACCTTGCCTCAGCCGTGTTTCTCCTACAGCGTACCGGTCAGGTCGTCCGTTTCCTGGCGTGGGATCGCCGCTTGAACCAGGCAGCAGCGGAGATGGGGTTGCAGGTCGAACGGGAGAGCGGATAGCCCCGCGAGCCCCATCAGAGTTGCCCCATGGATCGGCTTCCCGAATCGGCGGACCAGATCCGGGTGATGCCGGTCGAGGTGGCGAAGCGCTACGCACGGGACTCGCTGCAAACCCCCCAGTACACCGCGGGGGCCAGGCGCTCGTACCGGTGGAAGGCCGGCTGAGCTGGGAGTTTCTCTTGGTGCCGAGCGGGGCGGTCATCAAGTGGCTCTTGCCGGCGGGCGGGGTGGCGGTGGTCGACGCGACCACACAGGAGAAAAACACCCGCCTGATCCAGCAGCCCATGCGGCCGGCCGAGGGCGTCTACCTCCGCGGCATCGTCGATGCCCTGTTCATCCACCAGGATCAGGTGAAGGTGACGGAGGTGTCCCGCGGCGAGGACGGCCCCGTCAACCGCCAGCCGTTCTTGATGGCCAATCCGCTGGTGGACTGGTCGGGGTTCGAGATCATCGAGCCGCTGCCGTTCGTGCGCGACGGGGTGCTCTACTGGAAAGTCGTGGTCATGCCCAAGGACGCCGCCGGCATCGCGTACCAGGCTTTTGTCGACAGCCGCACCAACCGGGTCTACACCGTGCAGTCCGACATCGAGCAGCTCCTTGGGGAAATCCGGGAGCGGCTGGACGAGCTCGAGGTGCAGGTCGACCTGCTGAAGCAGGCCAGGTAGTCCCGCCCTACGGCCGGTCCGAGCGGCTGCGCTGCAGCTCCGGGTCGAGGGCCCCGTCGGCCGTGAACAGGCGCCGGTAGGCGGAGAGCACCAGCACCAGGCAGCCCAGGGCGACGGCGGCCGAGATCATGAGCATCACGACGATCTGGTACCGCACCGCCTGACGGGGGTCGGCACCCCCGAGGATCTGGCCGGTCATCATCCCCGGCAGGCTCACCAGGCCCACCACCATCATCGAGTTGATGGTGGGGGTCATGCCGGTGCGCACGGCCTCTTTGACGGACTCCCGCACGGCTTCCCACGGGGTCGCGCCGAAAGCGAGCAGTTCCTCGACTTCCGCAAGCCTCGCCCGGGTGGAGCCGTAGAGGCGCTGGAGTGCCAGGGCGACGCCGTTCATGGAGTTGCCCAGGATCATCCCGAAGATGGGGATGGCAACGCGGGCGGAGTACCAGGGCTCCGGGCGGATGATGAGCCCGACCACGATGCCCCCTACGAGCACCGAGCTGGCGAAAAGCGCCGCAAAGGCCAGCTCCCTCGGGTAGCGCGCGACGTCCCTCGTGCGCGCGGTGGCCGCCTGGGTTGCCACGGCGGTCATGGCCACGGCGACCAGGAAGAGGAGCCAGGGGCGGTTGGACTCGAAGATGAAGGCCAGCACGTAGCCGATGAGCATGAGCTGGACGAACGTGCGCAGCGTGCCCACGAGGAGCGGGCGCAGCAAGCCGAGCTGCAGCGCCGCCGATACGCCGCCGGCCAGGAGCACCAGCACCACCGAGAGGGCGAGCTGCGCGTCGCTGATGGGGATGACGCCGGTGTTCACGGGGCCGCCCCCGTCCCGTTGTGGTGGAGGTCGACCGCGGTCACGGGAGAAAAGGCTCCGCCGTCTTCCTCCACGTGGGAAACCAGCACGAGACCTCGGCCTGGCCGGGCCTTCACCCATGTCCCGAGGAACTGCAGCACCGTGCGGCGGGTATCGGCGTCGAGGGCTGCGGTCGGTTCGTCGAGCAAGAGCACGGACGGGCCGGCGAAGACGGCCCGGAGCAGGGCCACCCGGGCCAGTTCCCCACCCGACAGGGTGCGGGCGTCCTGGGCAGGGTCGCTCAGGCCCAGCCGGGTCATGGCCTCGACGACCCGGTCCCGACCGGGGGGCGGGAGGTCCTTGAAGATCCGCAGCCGGTACGGCACCAGGACGTTGTCGAGCGCGCTGCCGTCGAAGACCACGGGGCGCTGGGCCAGGTAGTGCACGAGCCGGCGCCAGAGCGGGGGAGAGAACTCCCCCATGTCCCGCCCGGCCAGCCACACCCGGCCGGAGACGATGGGCACCAGGCGGGCAAGGGCCCGCAGCAGGGTCGACTTGCCCGCACCGGACGGGCCACGCAGCACCAGCGCGCCCCCTTCGGGGACCGTCCCGGAGGCGACGATGCGGCGCAAGCCCCTGGCCGGCTCGCACACCAGTCGATCGAAACGAAGAACGGGCCCGCAAGCGGAGTCGCTCGTCATCACAAAGGCGATGGTACGCTTCCGGGGACCGGCCGTCAAATGGGCCCGGCCCCCGGCGGCGTACCGGCCTCCAAGGGAGGATCCCCGGGGCGGGCGGCCGCCCTCAGCGCCCGCTCCGCTCCCATACCACCCGCTCGGCCGGGGGCTGCTGCCAGGCCTGAGGAGGCTGGGCAGGACGGGCGGGAAGGGCCCGCACGGGGCGGCGCGGGCGGGAGCCGAGGGCCAGCAGGAGGCTCGCCACCCCCAAGAGCCCCGCGGGCACGACCACCAGCGGGCGAAGCCGTTCGGGAAGGCCCGCAGCCTGCAGTACGACGGGCAGGTTGACCAGCACCACCATGCCGCCCACGGCCGCGGCCAGCAGGCGCTGGGGCATCCGGCTCACGATGTAGGCCGCCAGAGGGGCCGCGACCGCTCCGCCTGCCATCAGGGCGAGCACCCAGGCCGGCTGGACGGCCTGCGTTCCCCTTGCGGCGAGAAAACCTGCCGAGGCAGCCGCCGTCACCAGAAACTCCGCCGTGTCGACCGAACCGATGACCTGCCGGGGAGCGGCCTCCTTACGGGCCAGCAGCAGCGGGGTGGCGACGGGCCCCCAGCCGCCCCCTCCCACCGCGTCGGCAAAGCCGGCGACCCCGCCGATGAGGGCGAGCAACCACGGGCGACCGGGACGCGCTCCGGGCCGGCTCCCGCCGGCGGCGGGCAGGGAGGCTTGGCCCGGACCCTGCCCCCGGGCGTCTCGCACGCAGCGCACCAGGATGTAAGCACCGAGCGACAGCAGCAACACGGAGACGTACGGCCGGGCCAGGTGACCCGGTACGTGGGAAAGCGCCGTCGCCCCCAAGAACGCGCCCACCATCCCCGGGAGGGCGATGGCGCCCACCAGGCGCCATCGGACGTTGCCGACCCGCCAGTGGGCGAGCCCCGACAGGGCGGTCGTGACCAGCTCGGCCACGTGCACCGTCGCCGACACCACGGCGGGAGCGATACCCGCCAGCGTCAGCAGGCTCGCGGAAGAGACTCCGTACGCCATGCCCATGGAGCCGTCCACGAGCTGGGCGATCAGGCCGACCAGCGCCAGGAAGAGCAGTCTTCCCATCCATGCGGCCCCCTCTTCGGCAATGAGGCTGAAGGCCGCGGCGCGCCGCACGCTCCGGTACCGGGCTAGTACGGCAGCAGTCTATGCAGGGGATGGGACACGGGTCCCGGGAACGGAGTACCAGGGAGACCTAGCTGGGCCGGGGCGGCGAGGGGAGGGCCGCCAGCCGGTGGCGGGCCAGTTCGCAGTATTCGGGGACGATGTCGTAGCCCACGTAATGTCGCCCCGCAAGGCGGGCCGCGACGCACGTAGAGCCCGAGCCGCAAAACGGGTCGAGCACCACGTCGCCCACGTAGGAGTAAAGGCGAATGACCCGCTCCGCCAGCGCCACCGGGAACGGGGCCGGGTGGCCGACCCTGCGCGCCGACTCGGGCGGGATGTCCCACACGGAGATCGTGGCTTCGAGGAACTCCTCCGCCGGGATGTCCGACTCCCCGGCATCGGGCCGGCGAAACTCCCCTTTGGCGAACACCAGCAGATACTCGTGGACGTCTCGCAGCCGCGGAGCCCGCGCCGAACGCCAGCTGCCCCACGCGCAGCTGCCGCTCATGCTCTTGCCCTTGCGCCAGATGATCTCCCCGGCCGGCAAGAAGCCGGCGGCGGAGTGAACGGCGTAGAAATACGCGTGCATGGGCACGTAGGGTTTGCGCCCCAGGTTGGCCACGTTGACCACGTAGCGCCCGCCCGGCTTGAGCACGCGGTACACTTCGGCGGCGACCCGGCCGATGAGAGCGAGGTACGCACGCAGGTCGACGTCCGCGTCGTACTCCTTGCCGTCGTTGTACGGGGGCGAAGTGAAGGCGAGGCCCACGCTTCCGTCCGGCACGTGGTCCATCGCCTCGGACGTGTGGCAGTAGATGCGGTCCGCCCACTGCTCCGGCGGCGTCCAGGGCACGGAACGGGCGGCCGATGGGGGCTGGAAAGAGGCGGCTGCCGGCTCCGGAGGGGCCGCCGGCTCAGGGGCGGGCGCGAGGCTCAGCGCAGGCAGGCCGTTGGCATACAGGGTGCGCGAGTAGAAGCCCGAGGCGTCATGGCTCTCCCGCTTGGAGACCCCGAAGCTGGAGGTCCGGGTCCTGCGCGCCACCGGTCGAACCACTCCCCCTGCGCTCGCAGTATTGGCTCCTTGCGCACGGCTCCCTGCACGAAGCGAGCCGGGGCGCTGCAAAGCGCCCCGGCCCCTCACCCCGACCCGGAGGCGACACGGCCTTCGCGTCGTCTCGACGGCAGGCCTCGCGTCACTCGACCCGGGGGCCCTGCGAGCTCCGCCCTCCAGGGTCACCTGCCGGAATCGCCGTCCCGGACCCTCGACCACTCAGGGCCGAAGACCAGCGCCAGCCGATACTGGACACCGCTCAGGGCATCGCCGGGCGCGCCGCTGAGCGGGTCCGTCCCCCGCATGGTCGTCCAGCCCTTACCGGCCCGTGTGTCCCAGAAGTAAGCCGCCCCGGCCTGCAGGTGCAGGAACGGCGTGATCTTGAGGGACACGGACACATCGGGTACGATGCCGAGGATGAACCGCGTGTAAGTCGTTTGGTTCGGCGTACTCAGGTCGAACTTCCCCGACTCTGGCTCGAGTACCGTCAGGGTCGCACCCCCGAACGCCAGCCCGAGGCCGGCGTCCAGCGATACCGGACCGGCAATCGGTCGCTGGTAGCCCACCCGTGGGCCGCCGTAGCCCAGGTCGAACCAGCGGGTGCGGCCATTGCTTGCTTTCGCCTCGACGTGGCCGCCGGCGCCGAACCCCCCTATGGTGAAGCCGTCGGCCCCGACCAGCGGGCCATAGCCGCCACCGCCGAGCAGCCACATGGCATTGCCGACTTCGGGTAGCCCTGCCGCCTTCAGCGCTTGGTTGAGCTCCGGTACGGACAGGGTCTGGTAGGTGGCCGTAAACCCGCCCCCGGCGAACGGGGCGGCCGCAACGATGCCCGACGACGCGACGACGGCGATGAGCGCCACCGCCAGCACGCGGAAAAGGTCGACACGCTTACCCATCGTGATGCGTTGCCTCCTTCGTCCATTCAAGGCTGACCCGTTTCCCCACACCGTTGCTCTCGCCGGGTACGCCAGCGCCAAGAACCGATCCTGCCGCGAGCGCCTCACCTCTGCTTCTCAATTAATCCCAGACGCCGGGACTCCACCAGTGACCGCAGTCACTGGTGGGGTCACGAATCGGCGGGCTCAGGTTCACGGCTTAACGCGCGGGGCAAGAGCGTGCATCATGGGCGTGGGAGCACGGACGAGGCTGCCAATGAGACGAGGGGGACCCCGTGATGAGCCATCCGGTCTCCGGCCTGGGAGAGTTTGCGCTGATCCGGCGGCTTGCCGCCAGGCTCGGGCCTGCTCGCCGGGACGTGGTCGTGGGGATCGGCGACGACGTCGCGGCCGTGGAAGTCCGCGCCGACCGCTACCTGCTCATGACCTGCGACGCACAGGTGGAGGGAGTGCACTTCCTGCCCGGCGTCACGCCCCCAGAACGGGTCGGCCGCAAGGCGGCGGCGGTCAACCTGAGCGACATCGCGGCGGCCGGGGGACGGCCCACCCACTTCCTCGTGTCGCTCCTGCTCCCGCCCGACACGGCCGTGGAGTGGATGGAGGCGGCCTACGACGGGATCGCCCACGAGGCGGCCCTCTTCGGGGCAGACGTGGTGGGGGGTAACGTCGCGCGGGCCGGCCAGCTCGCGCTCGATCTCACCCTCCTGGGCGAGGTGGAGCGCGACCGGATCGTGCGCCGAGCCGGCGCGAGACCGGGGGATCTCGTGCTCGTGACCGGGTCTCCCGGGATGGCCCGGGCGGGCCTGGCGCTGCTGAAGCAGCCCGCCCCCGGCCTGGCGGACGAGGAGCGCCGGAGGCTCGTGGACGCCTACCAGCTCCCCGTGCCCCGCATCCGGGAGGCTCGCGCCATGGGCGACGTGGGGGGAGTCACGGCGATGATCGACGTGAGCGATGGGCTCGCGGCCGACCTGGGCCACATTTGCGACGAGAGCGGCGTGGGCCTGCGCCTGCTGGCTCGGTCCTTGCCGGTCGACGAGGGGATGGGCCGGCTGGCCCGCAGCCTGGGCGTCGATCCGCTGGAGTGGGTGCTTGGCGGCGGCGACGACTACGAGCTCGCGCTCACGGCCCGCCCCGGTCGAGCGGAAGCGTTGCAGCGGGCGGTGCACGACGCGACCGGTACCCCCCTGACCGTCATCGGAGAGATCGTGCCCCGGGAGGCGGGGCGGCATCTGGTGCTCGACGGTGGCCAGGAAGTTCCCCTCACCGTGGCCGGGTGGGAGCATTTCGGCGCTGGCCACCCTTGACGGCGTCTGCCCGTGCCGGGTATCAAAACGTTGGTGGCGTCGCGTTGTGCAGGCCGTCCTGGGTTGCGGCGAGCGCCACCGGTCAAGGACCCGGGGAGCTGGGTGGAGCCCGGCTGAGAGGGCAGCCCGCAATGCTGCCGACCCGCTGCACCTGATCTGGGTAATGCCAGCGCAGGGAGAAGCGATGTCGTGCAACAGCACCTGCAGGACCGCCACCCGGGCCGGGTGGCGGTTTCGTTGGACCACGGCCCGGCCGTACTCGCGCTCCTGGCATTGGTGGGCCTCTGGGAGGCCGCCGTCCGCCTCGGCGAGGTGAGCCCGTGGGTCTTGCCGGCGCCTTCCCGGGTGGCCCGGGCCCTCTGGGAGAGCCGCGTCCTCCTGCTGGCTCACGCCGCGCCCACCCTGGTCGAGGCGGCGGCCGGGACGGCCCTCGCGCTGTGGGCCGGCGCCCTTTTCGGCGCGGTGGTCCATGCGACTCCGCTGGCCCGCCGGGCGCTCTACCCCCTGCTGGTCGGCACCCAGAGCCTGCCGGTCATCGTGGTGGCGCCCTTGCTCACCATCTGGCTGGGGTACGGCATCCTGCCCAAGGTGGTGCTGGTCGCGTTCACCGGCTTTTTCCCGATTGCCGTGGCCGTGGCCGACGGCCTGCAATCGGCGGTTCCCGAGATGCTGCGCTTGGTGCGGTCGATGGGCGGAGGGGGGTGGCAGCTCTTCTGGAAAGTGCGGGTGCCCTCGGCGCTCCCGTCCTTCTTCACGGGGGTCAAGGTCTCCATCACCTACGCGCTCATCGCGGCCGTGGTCTCCGAGTGGATGGGCGCGAGCGAGGGGCTCGGGGTCTTCATGTCGCGGTCGGCGCGGGCCTTTCAGACCGACCGGCTCTTCGCGGCCGTGGTCGGCGTGAGCGCCTTGAGTGCCGCGCTCTTCCTGGCGGTGGAGGGGCTGGCCCGGTTCGCCATGCCGTGGCACTACGGCCGGGCGGCCCCCCGCCGGCGCCGTCCTGCTGCCACGGCCCTCGTCGCGGCTGCCGAGGGCGACGGCCCGGGCAACGGGACGGAGACGCCCCTCTCCGCCATGTCGCCCGGCGCACAGACCTCCCGCGCAACGCTCGTAGTCGAAGGCATCTCCAAGCGTTTTCGGATGCCCTCGGGTGACGAGGTCGGGGTGCTGGAGGGCGTCAGCCTGTCCGTGCGGCCGAACGAGCTGGTGGCGCTCATCGGCCCCAGCGGATGCGGCAAGAGCACCCTGCTGCACATCGTCGCCGGGGTCGAGGCGCCCGACGCAGGCCACATCCGTCTGTCGGGGTCGGATATCACGGGGCGTACGGGCCTGGTGCGCCTCATGCCCCAGCAGGACCTGCTCATGCCCTGGCGGACCGTGCTGGGCAACTGCCTGATGGGCCCCGAGGTACAACGTCGCAACCTTGCGGCAGCCCGAGCCCGAGCCCTGGCCATGCTACCCTTGTTTGGGCTGAGCGGCTTCGAGCACGTCTATCCGGCTTTGCTGTCCGGTGGCATGCGACAACGGGCCAGCCTGCTGCGGACCGTGCTCGCCGGGGAGGGGCCCCTCTTGCTGGACGAACCGTTCGGAGCGCTGGACGCGCTGACGCGCCGGCGCATGTGGGCGTGGCTGCTGCACGTGCGGGCCAGGCTCGGGGTCTCCGTTCTCCTGATCACCCACGACGTGGAAGAGGCCGTGGCCCTGGCCGACCGCGTGTACGTCCTGAGCCCGCGACCTGCACGGGTCATCGCGGAGCGGCGCGTCCGGGAGCGGCCCGGGGAGCCTCTCGAGGCGCGCCGCTCCCAGGAGCTGCGCCACGAACTGTTGGAGGCGCTGGGCGTGCCGCCGTCAACCGTGGCCGTTTGGGGAGCCGACGCTGTCCGGGGGTGAGGGGCCGCAGGGGCGCGGCCGAGTTTCACGCAAGCGCCGGTCGCAGCCTGGCCAGCAGGGTCTTTAGGTTGGCCTCGGGCCGTTCGCACCGGGTCCCCGTGCACAGGACGTACGCGCCGTCGCCTTGTGCCGCCTCCCAGCGGAGTTCCAGGGACGGGTGAGGAAGGCGCAGAGCGCCTGCCAGCCCCTCGCGCGCAGCAGCCACCGAGGCCGTCATGGCGGTCAGGGTGGAGGTACCGCCGTCCAACCGGTCGAGTGCACACCACAGCGCGGCCGTGCCCGAAACGTGCTGTCGCATGAGGGGCCAGGCCGCCTCGACGACGTGGCGTCCCCGCTCCAGGTGCCGGGGGTCGTCCAGGAGAGCGGCGAGGCGGGCATGCACCGCCGCCATGGCCGCGTTGGGTGACGGGGTCGCCTGGTCCCAGACGTCCTGAGAACGCCCGATCGGCGAGGCGTGGTGCGTGCCGCTCAGGAAGTAGGCGCCGTCCTCGTGGAACTGCCGGAACGCCTCCTCGGCTCGGCGCTCCGCCCACTCCAGGTACCGGCGGTCGAGCGTGCAGGCGAACAGGTCGAGCGCCGCCAGCGCCGCAAAGGCGTAATCGTCGCAAAACGCCGGCACGGCGCGCCCGTCCGGGGTGGCGGGAGCATGCAACAATCCCAGCGCCGGATGAGTCAGGCGCTCGGTCACGAAGTCCCATCCGTCGAGGGCCGCCTTCAGATAACGCCGGGCCTGTTGGGGCTCGCCCGCCGTCCGGTAGCCCCAGGTGAGCGCCGATATCGCCAGGGCGTGCCATCCGAGGAGGACCTTCTCGTCTCTGCCGGGGCGCGCCCGGCGCGCGGCCCGGTGGTTCGCCATGGCCGACCGCGCTTCGGGCGTCAGGCCGCCTGTTCGCTCCTCGCCGGCCTCGGGCAACCGGGGGAGGCGGCCGGGGACCGTGGGAGCCTCCTCGAGCCATCCGGGCGGGGCGTCGCCGGCCAGTTGCTCGAGGGCGAGGGCCAGCCGCGCGTCGGCGGCTTCGTCGCCCGACAGGATATCGAGAGCCTGCGCCGCCTCGACGCGCTGCTCCCGATCCGGGAGCGCCGCCTCGAGGTCGACCGGCCTCCACCGGTAGTAGTAGCCCTCTCCAGGCCGCCCGTCCTCGCCGGGGGAGTCGGCGTCGAGCGACGCGGCGAACCCCCCGCCTTCCACCTGCATCTCCCTGAGCATCCAGTCGAGCGTCTGATGAGCGACGGCCGTCAGCTCCGGGGACCGCCACTGCCCTACCCGGGCATAGAGGGGAACCAGCAGGGCGTTGTCGTACAGCATCTTCTCGAAGTGGGGCACCTTCCACCAGCGGTCGACGCTGTACCGGTGGAATCCCCCGCCGACCTGGTCGAACAGGCCGCCCTGGGCCATGCGGCGGAGCGTCAGCGCCAGCTGCGTCATGGCCCGCGCGTGGCCGAAGCGCCACGCGGCCCGCAGCAACAGTTCCAGGGTCGAGGCCTGCGGAAACTTGGGCAAGCGCCCGAAGCCGCCCGCCAGGCCGTCGGCCTGTTGCAGCACCCGGTCGACCGCCCGGGGGATGGAGCCGGCGGCCGGCTCCGCCTCCTCACCGGCTCGTCCCGGCTCCGGGGGAGGGATCGAAAGCGGGCGCAACAGCTCGCCGAGAGCCCGGGTGATCTGCCCGGCGTGGTGACGAAGCTCGTCCGGCCGTTCCCGGTACGCCTTCGCACACGCCTCGGCCACCTGAGGCAGCCCGGGCCGGCCGTAGCGGGGAGCAGGAGGGAAGTAAGTGCCGGCATAGAAGGGCTGCAGGTCGGGCGTGAGAAAGACGGTCAGCGGCCAGCCCCCCTGGCCGGTCAGGAGCTGGCAGACCGCCTGGTACACCTGGTCCACGTCGGGCCGCTCTTCCCGGTCGACCTTGATGCACACGAAGTGACGGTTGAGCAGCTCCGCGATGGCCGGATCCTCGAACGACTCGTGGGCCATCACGTGGCACCAGTGGCACGCGCTGTAGCCGACGCTGAGGAAGATGGGGCGGTCTTCCCGGCGGGCGCGCTCCAGCGCCTCTTCTCCCCAGGGGTACCAGTCCACGGGTTGGTGGGCGTGCTGGCGCAGATAGAGACTGGCTTCGTGGACGAGACGGTTGGGTCGAGGCGCCGCCGCCGGATTGCCCTCCATGGTATCGGCCTCCTCTTGCCGCCGCTCCGGGTGGAGTAGTATACCCGGGCACACGGGCGGAGGGGGAGGCCTTCCGCATCGAAAGGGCCGGCAAGCCCGTCCCAGCCGGCGAGCCTGCCGGCCACCCTTCCTCGTTCGATCATGTGCGGTGCGTTCAGCGGCGGCCGTAGGGCCACCCGTCGCCACGTCACGTGTGAGGCTCGTGGCACTGGATGCAGTTCATCTTGATCTCGCGGACGTTGTTGAGATCCTCTTTGCCGTGGCAGCTGAGGCAGTCCTTGATCCCAGCGGCAGGCGTGAAGGCCGCCTTGAACGTCCCATCCTGCTTGCTGTTGAGCAGCTCGACCGTGCGCCGCGCCACGTCGGCGCACAACCGGGCACAGCGCTCGGCCCGCTCCTTGGACTCGGCGCCCATCCCGGAGGCCGTGGCCCACTTGCTGACTGAGACGTGGCACAGAGGGGAACCTGCCACGCTGGTGGGCATGGGCTCCTTCCCTTGTGGGACGTAGTGCGGGATCTCGGCCTGGGTGTACCATCCCACGACCTCGTTGGTAAGTTGCTGGTAGGCGGGTTTGGCGGAGACCAGGTTGATGACCACGCCGGCTCCGTTGAGCGCACCGCAAAGCGACCCCCACCCGACCACGCCGCCCTCGCCGTAGCGGAACATGTCATATGGCAGCACGGTGTACGGGTATCCGACCTTCTCCCGCAACTCGCTCAAGACGGCCTTCGCGACCGCGTAGTGGCAGCCGCCCTCGTAAAAGGCCTGGTGCGCCTTGACGGCCACCGCGTCGGGATCGAGTTTGGTGTATGGCCAGGGCCACTCCGGCACGTCGCCGGCGGCCGCCCGGGACGGAGGCAGCCCTTTGCCCGCGAACAGTGCTCCCAGCACGAAACCCCCGGCAAATCCTCCCGTGGTCGCCAGCAGGTCGCGTCGCGAAACGCCGGCTCCTCGCCCTTCGCTCTGCGCCATGCGTCTCCACCCCTCCTTCACGGCCCATGAGGACGGGGTTGCCTTCGGCAGGGCATTCGGCAGGGCCTGGAGACGCTCGTCACGGAGGCGGGCATGCATCCGTCTCGACTTTCATCCGGTGCAACCCGTAAGGGTCAAAGCCCGCGACGCCGGCACCGTCACGGTAACGCCGAACCCCTCACCCGGCCGGTTGTCGATGCGCACGGTGCCGCCGAGGGCTTCCACCCGCTCCTGCATGGATGACAGCCCGAAACCGGGGGTCAACTCCTTGGCCCCGGCTCCGTCGTCGTAGATGCTCAGCCGCACCGCCTCGGGGGACCATTCGAGCACGACGTCGATCCGGCGGGCGCTGCCGTGGCGCCCCGCATTGGTGAGCGCCTCCTGGAGCGACCGGTAGAGGGCGTTGGCTGCGCCCCTCGAGAGCGCCACGGCCGTGCCGGTCTCTCTCCAGCGGACGGCGATGCCGGTCTGTTCGGCAAACTGCGAGGCGAGCCGGCGCAGGCTGTCGGCCAGCGGCACGCCCTGCAGGAGGTCCGGGTACAGCGAACGGACCGCCCGGCGCACCTCGGCCAGGCCTTCGCGAGCGCTGACCACCGCTTTGCGAACGGCGTCGAGGGCGGGGCCCGTCTGCGAGCCGTCCCCTTCGAGCAAGGAGGCGACCACCTCGAGCTGCAGGATGAGGCCCGTCAGGGTGTGGGCAAGGGTGTCGTGGATCTCCTGCGCGAGGCGGTTGCGCTCGCGCATCGCGGCCAGCTCCTCCACCTGTGCCGCGTAGGCCTGCAGCCGCCGATGGGCCTCTTCGAGCTCCTGGTGGGACTGGCGCAGGCGCTCGTTGCTCTGCTCCATCTCGGCCCGCAGCTGCATCTGCAGGCGCGCCAGGTAGGAGACGAGGGCCGTGAAGAGCAGGCCGAGGGTCAAGGAGAGGACGTTGACGACCCACGATTGGGGATCGGCCTGGATCGGGATGTTCACGGCCAGCGACCCCGCGATGACGGCCCAGATCATGGCCGAGGCCCACCACCATCCCCGTTGCGGCAGGTAGAGGATGGTCTGGCCCTCGACCGCCAGAAAGAGGAAGTAGGTGAAGTAAGCCCGGGACGGCACCAGGACCAGCGCACCGAGGCTCAGAGCCTGCAGTGCGATGACGCCGAAGGCGAGCGGGGAGGTCTCGGCAATCCGATAGGAGGCGAGATGCAGCGCGATGTAGGCCAAATTCCCCGCGGTCGCTGCCGCCACCACGATCCCCGGCTGTCCCTCCCCCAGCAGGTAGGCGACCTGCAACAAGAGGTTGGCGCCGGCGAGGGCGATGGTGCCGGCGGACAGGAGGTGAAACATCCTGGTCTCCCGGGGAGACGGACGGTAGGGAGCCGGCTCCGAGGCGCTCACGAGGCATCCGCCTCCCCCGTACCCGCTCGCAGCTCCCGAGCCAGGATGGCGGCCCGCACCCGGTCGTTGGTCCCGATCTTCGCGTAGATGGCGCTGATGTAGTTTTTGACGGTGCCCTCGGTCAGGAAGAGCCTGCGGGCGATCTCGCGGTTAGAGAGCCCGTCGGCGATGAGCTGGAGGACCTCCCACTCCCGCTCGGTCAGGTCCAGAGGGCTATCCGCGGGGCGGTAGGGAGCCCGAGCCGGTTTGGACGCCTCCGACGTCGCGGTACGATGCCCGCCGGCCACGACCAGCCGGGCGGCCACCGGCGGGCTGATGAACGTGCCCCCGGCCTGCACCGCGGCGATGGCCGCGAAGAGCGCAGGAGGCGGGGAATCCTTCAGGAGGTACCCGGCGGCCCCGGCCGCCAGGGCCTCCCGCACGTACTCGTCGTCGTCGTACGTGGTCAAGACGACCACGTGCACCTCGGGGTGAGCGGCCTTGACGAGGCGGGTGGCTTCGACTCCGTCCATCACCGGCATGCGGACGTCCATGAGCACGACGTCCGGCCGAAGCCGGTCGGCCAGCTGCACGGCCTCCCGGCCGTCTCCTGCGACCCCTACCACGTCGAGATCGGGCTGGAGGGCGCAGAGTGTCTTGAGCGCCTCCCGAAAGAGGGCCTGGTCGTCTACGATGAGGAGCCGAGTGGCCATGCTCGTCTCATGCCGGAAGTTTCCACCCACCCCGCTTCGCAGCCTTCAAAACCGCCCGCTGGCCCGCAGGGCGACGCGAGAAGCTCCCGCCTCGGTCCAGGCCAGGTCTGCACCGATCAACACCCCCATGATGGGGTAGGCGGCCGTCAGGCCGTAGCTGGCGTGCCAGTCGAGCCGGCTCCAGGGCGTGTCGTGCCCGGCCACGGCCCCGGCGTCTACGAATGGCCCCATCTGCAGCTCGGACAGGAAGGGCACCTGAAGCGGGGCCAGCCACGCCCGCCGGTACTCCAGGGTCAGGTTGAGGAAGATCGGCCCCGAGAACGCCTCCGGGCCGTAGCCCCGCAGCCACGCGTCCTCGTAGCCGCCCATGTGGAACTGGTAGCCCGGGAGCGCCTCGCTGCCGACCGAGTAGCCGAGGCGGGGGATGACGTCCAGGTGGCCGTAGGAGACCGGAACGGCCAGCGTGAGCGCGTAGAAACGGCCGGTCGAGCCGTCTTCCGCGTGGGTCTGGCCGTACGTGGCGCTGGCCACGGTCTGGACGGCCAGCGGCCAGGCGTAGACGACTTGCGCCTGGTGCGCCAGGTACCCATAGGTCACGCGCTGATCGAGGAGGGCGGCCTCTTTGCCCACGAGCCCGTGGAAAAGGCGCGCCCTCACCACGTCACGCCAGTTGGGCCGCCATACGAGTTGTACCTCCGCGCCCTGTTCGCGGGCCTGCCCGAGCAGGTACACGTCGGGCCAGTCCAGATACCCTACCCCTACTTCCGCTGCCGGCTCCACGGGGACGGCGACCCCTACCCGGTAGTGAGCCCGTTGGGTGAAAAAGCCCCAGCCGGCGCCTGCGGAGAGCCGGGCCCCGTACGGTAGCGAGCCCCATCCCGCCTCGACTCCGGCCACGTAACCTCCGAGGTCCAGCAGCGGCTCTACGAAAGGCTCGGCGGCGCTCGCGGGCGAAGGCGACACGGTGAGCGACGCGACGGCGAGGATCCACAACGAGAAAAGGGCTCCGAGCCGGGTCCACCCTTCCGCCGGGTGCCCCGGAGCGTGATGCCGGCGCAACGATGGCATGCGGATCAGCCTCCCTTGAAGGGGGTACCGGAGTCTTCGGCGGCAAGTCATAGGAATCCTCATCCCCTATCCGGGCGTTGTTGGAAAGCGACCGGCCCTCTTCCGGCCCGGCAGCTGCCGGGCGCCCGGTGGCAGGCCGGCCACGCGGATGGTCCTTAGAGGACGGTACGCACGACCAGCTGTACGCTCCAGGCGGCAGGGCCTGCTCCGAACTCCGAGCGCTGCGATCCGGAGAAGAACAGCATCCGGAGCGCCGGCTCGACTCCTGTCCACCCCTGGAAGCTCACCTCCGGGATCGCCACCCAGCTGCCGTCGTCCAGGTCGACGCTCCCGGAGAGCGCCGGCGCCCACGTGGCTCGAGGGTCTTCCCGGACCAGGCTGAAGTCCAGGTACCGGCGCCGCAGGGGTAGGCCGTCGGACGCCAGCCGGCCGAGGGTTCGAAGGGCGGCTCCCGAGTTGGACGCGGCGGCGAGAGCGGAGGACGACGGGAGCCGCCCCGCCGCTGCATCCCAGAAGATTGCCGCCTCTGTATCATCCAGGCCCCCGGGCTCGATGCGGTACTCCGCGACCCAGTTCCATCCGCCCGGAGAAGGGTACCAGAGGCCCGCGAGCCACCGCAGGGCGACACCGTCCGCGTACGCGCCCGGTCCGATGGCTTGCCACCCGTTTTCCGGTGCCGGAGCGACGACCCGGATCGGCCGGTATGGGCGAGCCAGGACGCCCTCCGCATATCCCTGCAGGCCGGGCGCGATTTCCCGGGAAATGCTCGCGGCCATCCACGGCCCCTGGCCGGTGCGGTGACCGAGCGCGAGGGCCATGTCTCCGCTCTCCCCGGCCGCGGACCAGCGCATCCAGGGCACCGCTGTTGCCTCCCAGAAGGCATAGCCCACGCTGGTGGTGACGGGCGGGCTCTCACCGGCCAGCATGAGCTCGGCCACGAAGGGGGAGGCGCCCATCTCCTCGAGGGGGTTGGACGGCCTGCGGCGAAAGGCCGTGCCCCACTCGGGGATGAAGCGCCCGATCCGCACCGTGCCCCCGGGTACGATCCATGACGCGACGGCCCGGTCGAGGGTGGCCGTGGCCTGCGGGACGGTGCCGGGGCCCTCTGCTTGGGGCCCCACGCTCCACTCGCCTCTTACCTCCAAAGAGGCCGCCCCGCCGGCCGGCCAGTCCACGATCCCGGTCCACTCGACGGAGAGCGCGGTGCGGGCGTGGAGCACGCTCCCGCCCTGGGCGCGTCGCCACTGCTCCTCCACCGGGCCCGGCCAGATCGTGCCGGGCCTCGGCTCTGTCGACTCCACCAGGTGCCGGGCCTCGAGATGGACAGGAGCACCCTGCGCCGGGGCTTCGGCGGCGCGGCAGCCCACCGCGAGCGCCAGGCAGGCGGCGAAGCGTAGCACGAACTGCCGGCGGGGTGGGCGAGCTGCTGCCATCGCGCCTCACTCTCCCAGGAGCAGCGCAGCGCTGCTCAAGAAGTCAGGCCGGAAGTAGCGGGGCGGAATGGTTCGGGCACGGATGGCCACCGTCTCGATGAGGGTCACCGTCCCCTGATCCTCCTGGAGGAGATCTCGGACCGCCATGCGCACGAGGGCCTTTCGGCCGGAGACCTCGCCCCACTGCTCGTACTCCAGCTGTTTGAGGGGCACGCCGCTGACCGAGTAGAGAATCGCCCGGCGGTACCGGCCCTGCTGGCGATCGATCCAGACCGTGGCGCGCCGGTACGGGGCCGAGCGGCTGCGGGCCTCGAGATCCAACCGCCACGACGGAGAGCCGTCGAGGGTTTCCTCCCGAGCCTCTGTGACGGTATAGTCGCCGCTGAAGAGAATGCCGGCGGCCTCTCCGACGCCTGCGTCGCCAAAGACTCGCTGCTGGGCGGAGATGCGCAGGGGGGTGCGCAGGCCGGGACGATACATCCAGGTGTTGGAGCCGACCACGAGGAAAGTCTGGCCGCGCAGGCCGGCCGGCTCGTCGAAGATGACCAGCTGCCCTGCCTGGCCGGCTTCGCTTCCCTGCGAACCGGCCGCCGCGGAGCGGAAGAAGACCCGGATCACGGCCACGTCTGAAGGCCCCTGGGGGGGCAGCAGCTCTCCGGAACCGGACCGCTGGTGCCGGGTCACCCGGAAGGTGAACACTCCCTCCTCCAACCCCTCGGCCCGGTAGCCATCGGCCCGCTCCAGGAGAGCGGCGGCTTGCTCCACCGGCAGCGCCGTCCCGGCCGTGTCGTTGCCCTGAGTAGCTCGGGCCGCAGTGCCTGCCGCTGCCACCGCGACGAGGGTCACGAGGGATGCGACGGCCATCCGGCGCAGCACGACGGTGCGCCGCTCGAAGTGCTCATACATGGCGCAGCGCCTCCACCACCTGGATCCGCGTCGCGGCCCAGGCCGGATAGATGCCCGAAAGCAGCGCCGCCACCAGGCCGACCACCGCCGGCGCAGCAGCGGTGCCCCATCCCATGCGCACGGCGAGGGGTACCGGCTCGTTCATCGTGGGAGGCACGTAGGTCAGGTGCGCGTGATTGATCATCTCGCCTATCCCCCATCCCAGCGCGACGCCTGCGGCGGCCCCCAGAGCTCCCAGGATGGCGCCCTCGGCGAGGATCTGGAAGAACAGCGCCCCGCGCCCGGTCCCGAGCGCCAGCACCGTTCCCATCTCCCGGATGCGCTCGAAGAAGCTGAGTGTCAGGCTTTCGAGCACGGAGACCAGCACGACGCCGAAGATCACCACCGACAGGAAGCCGAAGATCGCGTCGTACATGCCGCGCACTTGCCGCATGAAGGTGGCCAGTTGGGCTCTCGTGCGGACCTCGACGTCGAGCCCGGCAGCCCGCAGCGCTGCTTGCAGGCCGGCGGCCGCCCGCTCGACCTCCGCGTCTTGCTTACCCCGATCTCCGCTCAACAGGACGGCGAGCCGGTCGGCGCCGTCCGTTCCCATGAGGCGGCGTGCGTCCTCGAGGGGCACGACCGCCAGGCGACTGTCCGCCTCGGCCATGCCCGTCTGGATGAGGCCGACCACCTGAGCGTTGCCCGCGTTGTAAGCACCATCCACCGTGCTCGTGAAGACGGTGACCCAGTCGCCGAGCTCGACGCCGAGCGCCCGGGCGAGCTGCGTCCCGAGCAAGACGCGCTCCTTGTCGCCCGCCAGGAGCCGCCGCCCCTCCCGTACGGCCGATCCCGCCGAAGCGAACTCCGCGCCCGGCGGCGAGCCCTCGGCCACGAAGACCGTGCTGTTGGCGGCGTTGCCGACGAGCCCGCTGACGGAAAGGAGGGGGTGGGCCGACTCGACGCCGGGGTACTGCCGCACGACCTCGATCAGCCGCGCGAGCGTGGGCCCGTCCAGCAGGCGGTCCCGGAGCTCGCCGCGGTTTTCCCAGTAGGCGGGCCGTGCGATCTGCAGATGGCCGTACTGGGAAGTGGCGACCTCGTTCAAACCCCAGAACGTGAACCGGTTGTATCCGTTGGCGATCATGAGCGCGGCGACACCTGCGGCGATGACGAGACCGCTCAAGGCGCTACGGCGCCGGTTGCGTGCGACGTTACGCGCGGCGATCCGCCACATGCTATCCGTTCACCTCCGTGAGCTTCCCGTCTCGCATCCGCACCATCCGGCGCGCGTAGGGATTGGCCAGCGGGTCGTGGGTCACCACGACGACGGCCACGCCGGTGCTCCGGTTGAGCTGGCTCAACAGCTCGAGGACGGCCTGGCCGTTGTCGCTGTCCAAATTGGCGGTGGGCTCGTCCGCCAGCACGATCCCGGGCCGGTGCACGAGGGCCCGGGCAATGGCCACCCGTTGCTTCTGCCCGCCCGACAGCTGATCCGGGCGCCGGTGTCCCAGGCCGGCCATGCCGACCGACTCCAGCACCTCCATCACCCTGCGCCGGCGCTCGCGTCGCGGCCAGCGGTTGAGGAGGAGTGGGTACTCGACGTTCTCGAAGGCCGACAGCACGGGCAGGAGGTTGAATGTCTGGAAGACGAATCCGATGTCCTTGCGCCTGAGCTCCGCCAGGCGGCGCGCCCCGAGCGTGCCGACGTCGGTGCCCTGCACCTCCACCCTTCCGGCGGTGGGGCGGTCGAGGCAGCCCATGATGTGCAAGAGCGTGCTCTTGCCGCTTCCGGAAGGGCCATGGATGACCACGAAGTCGCCTTCTCGCACCTCGAAGTCGATGCCGCGCAGCGCCATGACGGGCTCGGCACCATTGCGGTAGGTCTTGGTCACACCCTGGAGACGGACGACCGGGCCGCTCATCCCGCATTCCCCTTTTCGGCCGCCTGCCGGAATTGCCGGGCCATGCCCCCATCGGGGTAGATGGCGAGCGCCCTCGCGTAGGCCTCCCGGGCGGCCTGGGACCGGCCCATCTTCTGCAAGAGATTGCCCTGCCACACGTAGGCGAGGTAGCGGTCGAGGTCGGTGCGCGCGACCTTCAGAGCCTGTTCGACGAGCTGCAGTCCCCGCGCCGGGCCGCCGCCCAGTCCTGCCGGCGCACCCCACTCGAACTGCGCCATCGCCAGGAACGCGGCGGGGTTGCCGGCATCGAGGCGGATGGCCATCTCGAGCTCTCGCTGGGTGCGGGAGACCAGGGACAGGGCCGCGCTTCCCCGGTAGGCGAGCAGCCGCATGGAGACCTCGCCGAGGAGCCGGTGCGCCTCGGACTGTCGAGGCGCGATCTCGACCGCCCGGAGCGCCGCCCGTTCTGCCCTTTCCAGGAGCGCATAAGCTTCGGCGTTGGGCCCCTGGCCCTCGGTGACGTTGACCAGCTCCAACAGGGCGATGGCTTCGTCACTGAGCGCCTCGCCTTCGCCCTCGGCGTCGCCGCGGGAGCTGGCCGAGAGCGCTGCTTCGTGCAGCCGATCGGCGAGCGCCCGCAGGTCGTCGAGCGCCGGAGCAGCCTGCGGGCCTCCCCGGTGGAACTGTTCGCGGGCACGCTGAAGCTGCTGCCGCAGGGCGTCGATCGTCTCCCGTCCTGCCACGGGCGAACCGGCCGCCGAGGCATCGCCCGGAGCCCCCGCCAGGACGCCACCAGGGAACGTCAGGCTCCATCCCAGCGCAGCCAGCGCGACCGACGCAGCCAACGTCACGAACCACCGCCGAACCATTCCCATGGGGATCACCTCCGGATCAGAGCCTACGGGCGAGCGGGCGGCGTGCCCATGGACCGGCGTCACGAAAGGCGGCACGAGGAGGTCACGTGACGGCGGTCACGGTGCGGTCACGGTGTCGATCGCCCCTCTTGCGCTCTGGTGCTGTAGTGCACTATCATACTAGTGCACTATGGCTCTGGGGCATCTCGGGAAAGGGAACATGGCTGCGTGGCTCGCCCTGGTGCCGGGGCCACGGGCAAGGGTCCGGATCCGGGGGACGGAGGTGGAGATCGACGATCGCTACACTCGACTGGCGCATCGACGTGGAGTCGCCGCGGCCCATCTACCTGCAAATCATCGACGAGGTCAAGCGGGCAATGGCGCGCCGGGATCTGCTCCCGGGGGACCGGATCCCGTCGCAGCGGGAGTTGGCCCAGATGCTGAGGGTCAACCCCAACACGGTCCAGCGGGCGTTTCGTGAGATGGAGGTGCTGGGTTTGGTGGAGACGGTGCGCGGGGAGGGGACCTTCGTCCGCGACGACCCCGCGCTGTTGAGCCAGGTGCGATCGGAGATGGCCCGACAGGCGGTGGCGCACTTCGTCAAGCAGATCCGCGGGTTGGGCTTCGCCGAGGAGGAGGCCGTGTCGATGGTGCGTGCCGCTTTCCGGCAATCCGAGCCCGAGGGCGATCGCAGGGCGTGAAGCATCGGGGAGACGTAGCCGACCGGGAAGGGAGCCTCGCGACTTGAACGATACGCAATGGCTGGTCGAGTCCACCGCGCTCGTGAAGCGCTACGGGCGCGTCGAGGCGCTGCGGGGCGTCGACCTTCGGCTGGGTGCGGGCCAGATCGTGGGCCTCGTGGGTCCCAACGGGAGCGGGAAGTCGACGTTCCTCAAGGTGGTGGCAGGGCTGCTGCATCCCGACGGCGGGAGCGTGAAGGTCCGCGGGCGCTCGCCGGGCCTCGAGACGAAGCGCTGGGTGGCCTTTCAGCCGGAGATCGACCACCTCTACCGGTGGATGACCGTGCAGCAAGCCATGGAACTGCAGGCGTCCGTCGTGGGCGATTGGGATGCCCGCAGGGCAGCAGAGCTGCTCGAATTCCTCAACCTGCACCAGCAGCGCCGCACCCCGGTCCGTAACCTCTCCCGGGGTATGCGGGCCCGGCTCAAGCTGGCCATGACGCTCTCGCGTAACGCACCCATCGTGCTCCTGGACGAGCCGCTGTCCGGCATCGATCCGCCCTCGCGCGGGCGCATCATCCGGGCGCTCATCGGGCAGTTCCGCACCGACGAGCAGGTGGTGGTGCTCGCCACTCACGAGGTGGCCGAAACCGAAAGCACGTTTGATCGCGTGGTCTTCCTGGAGAGAGGCACCGTCAAAATCGACGAAGACGCGCAGGAGCTGCGCGAGCGCTACGGCAAGTCGATCCAGGCGATCATGGAAGAGGTGTACGCATGAGCGCGCGCTCGGCGCAAGGCAACGCCGTCGCCCTCGGGCGGGCGTTCCGTCGACTGTATCGCAAGGATCTCGAGTCGCTGAAGTTCACCCTGGCGCTGTTCTCGGTGCTGATAGCGGCCTGGGACGGTTACTTGCTGACCAGAGTGAGGGCGTGGGAGCCGGGTTTGCCGCTCGGGCTCTCCTTCATCCCGCTGGCCTTCATCCCGTTTTGGATCATCTGGGACGCTATCCAGTCGTACCGGTCGGAATGGCACTCCGGGACCATCTACTTCGTGCTCTCCGCTCCCGTGCCCGGCTGGATCCACGCCCTATCCAAGCTGGCCGCGGTTGCCACGAGCTTTACCGCGCAGTCGGCGCTGGCGCTGGGCGGGACGTGGAGCATCGCCGCGGCGACCCTGCCGCGATTCGCCGATGTGGACGCGTGGTTGAGCCAGCTCCCTTCCGGCTACACCACCCAGGTGCTGCTGGGGATCGTGGCGGTCTACTGGATCCTCGGGGTAGGGACGATCCTGCACTTCCAGGCTGCTTATGTGGCGAGCCAGTTGGCCAACCGGCTGCAGTTGCTGGTGCTGCTCGCGGCGCTGGCCGTCGAGCAGTGGGTGGTGTGGCGGATGGGAGGCCTCGGCCACTACCTGTTCGCCTGGGTGCCGGACTTCCGTTTCACGGCGTTCAACGTGACGCCCCAGGGGGTCCAGATGCTCAAGGACTTCCTGGTGGTCGATAGCGGGCCGGTACTGGGGTGCGCTGTGGCCGAGATCCTGTTTTTCGTTGCGACGGCGTGGCTGTTGCAGCGGGCGGTGGAGGTGTCCTGACCTTGAACGTGAAGCGTGCGGCGCTATGGGCGCTGTTGGCGTTGTTCGTCGTGGCGATGGTGGACTGGCGGGCCCAGGTGCTGTGGGCCACGCACGACGTCCACTCGATCGGCTGGGGTTACCAGGAGCTTTTCCGGGTTCGAGGACACTCGCTCCGGGACCTGATGGAAGGCCAAGGCATCTCCGCCGACGAGTGGGCCATGCTGGCGAGCGAGGGCGCGATCGACGAGCGCAGCACTCCGAAGGCATCGGCGTCGACGAAACTGGAGGCTTCGCTGGCCCCGCGTAAGGCGCTGGAGGTCGAAAACCCGTTCGGGAGCATCCGCCTCGACGGCGTGGCTCGGGATCAGATCCCGGCGGGCGGGCCCGACGTCGAACTGGAGTCCCGCCTGACGGTGTACGCCACCAGCGAGCAAGCGGCCCGGCAGTACCTGCAGCAACTCCGTGTGCGGCTCGTCTCCACGGAGGAGGGCGGCGCCCGGCTGGAGGTCGACCGGCCTGCCCTCACTCCCTCCGAGGTGAAGCGGGTCAAGCTCGAGCTTGCCGGGCGCATGCCTTCCGACGGCCTCGTGCAGCTGCGAAACAGCTCCGGGACGGTCAGCGTCTCCGGTGTGGCTGGGCCGTCGTTCGTGTACAACTCCATGGGCCGCACGGAGCTGCACGATTTGCGGGGCCACTGGCGGGTAGACGTGCCGTTCAGCGACCTGACCGTCCGGCGGGTGGCAGGATCCATGGAGGTATCAGGTAGCTACGCCTCCAGCACGATCGACGACGTCCGGGGCGACTTGACCGTGCGGGCTGACTTCCGGGACCAGCGAATGAGCGGCGTCGGCGGCCGGCTCTCGGCTCGCGTCCGCTACGGACGCCTCGAGGCGGACGGAGTGGGAAGAGGCGCGGAGGTAGACGGCCACTTCGCCGACGTCACCCTGCGCGACGTGCGCGGGGACGTCGCGGCCTCGACCGGCTACGGCAACCTGCTCGTGGAAAGGCCGCTCGGCAGCGTCGACCTCACCTCCCGCTACACGGGCGTACGCGTCGAGCTGCCAGAGCCGCTGGACCACCGGTTCGACGTGGAGGTGCGGATGGGCGATCTCGTCAACCGGACGGGGCTGCCAGAGGCGCCGCGGGTTACGCAGGGAGCGGAGCACTTCGTGGCTGCGGCGGGCGGCGGGCGCCACGTCGTGCGGATCCGGGCGGAGTACGCAAACGTGGAGATCCTGGCCCGGGGCGGGCAGTAAGATCCGTCACCCGACGATAACCGGCGTGTTACGTGGTGGTAAAGGGACGGTCACGATGGTGGCGGAGACTGGCGTTGCCAGGCAAACAGTCCGGTCCGGCACCCGGAGGCCGGTGAACCCGGGCGGGCTCTCGGGTGACCCACCGACCGGTAGATCAAGGAGCATCTCTTGGAAGTCCAGGCGGCAGTTCCACGTGAGCTGACCACGGATCCGGACGTCGAGATCGTGCGCCGCATGGCGGCGGGTGAACAGGAGGCGCTCCTTCAGCTCCACCGACGCTACCGGCGGCGGGTGCTCGGCTACATCGTCAAGCTGGTGCGAGACCCGGCGCTGGCGGAGGAGGTCCTCCAGGACGTATGGCTGGCTGCCTGGCAGGGCGCGGGAAGGTTTCGTGGAGCGTCGCGGGTGAGCACGTGGCTGCTGGGCATTGCCCACCACCGTTCCCTCAATGCCTTCCGCCAGGCGGATCGCCGCAGGCTCGAGCCCGTTGCCCCCGAGAGGCTGCGGGCGACGGAGCCATGGGAAGGCGACGAGGGGTCGGCCGTCGCATCCGGGCTCGAATCGGCGGAGATGCGGGAGCTCCTGGCGCAGGCCATGGAGCGCCTGTCCCCCGTCCACCAGGCGGCGCTCCGGCTCGTCTTCCTCCACGGGCTCTCGCTCAAGGAGGCGGCCGCCGTGATGGGTTGCCCGGTCGGAACGGTCAAGAGCCGCCTCAGCCATGCCCGCCAGCGACTCCGGGAGTGTCTGGAGGCGGAGAACGCACCGGCGCCCGCACCTGCCTGTGCAACGCGGTAAGCTCGCCCGGAGCCTCGCCGGAGGTGCCGGGCCATCATGTCGACCCATGGTTGCCCTGGTACGTCAACGGCACCCTCGGCCCACGGCTGCGCCTGCGCGTGGAGCGACACCTGGCGCGCTGCGAGTCCTGCCGCCGGGAGCTCCGCTGGTGGGAGGCCATCCGCGACGCCGTCGTCAGGCAGGCCTCTGCCGGGCCGAAGACGGGTATCCCGCCCGGCAGCCCGCTCACTGCTCGTAGCCCCGGATCCGCATCCGAGCGCTCCTGGCCGGTTGGCACACCTCGACATCCTTCTCCAGGCCCGCGAACGTCGCGGCGCTAAGACGCCGGAGCAGCGGCGAAGAAGAAGGACGCGGCGGCGTCCCGCGGGAGTCCGGTGAGAAGGGGGCGCACTTCTCCGGCCGACGGTCTATATTCTAGGGGTCCCCTTTTCGATCCCGGTGCCCGTCCGCACGGCGCGGCGCCGACGGCCGGCCCTGCAGCCATCACGTGATCGCCGGGGGGTATGATGGTGGAACCACAATGGATCCGGTGGGCCAAGCGCATCCAGGCGATTGCGCAGACGGGCCTCTCCTTCGCCAGGGACCCCTATGACCTCGACCGCTACCGGGAACTTCGTGAGCTCGCGACCGACATGCTGGCCCACGGGGCCGGGCTCGATGGCTCGCCTGACCGGCTCCGCGTGCGAGAGCTATTCGCCGGCGAATCGGGCTACCCGACCCCGAAGGTCGACGTGCGGGCGGCCGTCTTCCAGGAGAGCCGGGTGCTCATGGTGAAAGAACGCTCCGATGGGCGCTGGTCCATCCCCGGGGGCTGGGCGGACGTGGGGTCCTCGCCGGGGGAGATGGCCGTTCGCGAAGTGTACGAGGAGTCGGGATACCGGGTGCGCCCGGTGCGCATCCTGGCCGTGTGGGACAACTCCCGCCACCATGATCGCCCGGTGGCGTACGCCGTCTACAAGATCTGCATCGGGTGCGAGCTGGTGGGTGGGGAGTCCCGCGCCGGGACGGAGACGGAAGCGGTAGGGTGGTTTTCGCTGGACGCGCTGCCGGAGCTCTCCGTGACCCGGATCACCGAGCAGCAGCTGCGGCGGCTGCACGAGCTCCACACGCATCCCCAACTCGGACCCGACTTCGATTGAGAAGGTGCCAGGATGGTCACGGAGATCAAAGCCGTACGCGGGGGCCTGCGCAAGCGTCCTACGGACGGGCCCGGCACCGCCACGGCGCGGCCCAAGCCGGAGTGGCTCAAAGTACCGTTGCCGGTGGGGCCCGTGTACGCCCGGGTCTCGGGACTGGTGCGCGAGCTGGGCCTGCACACGGTGTGCCAGGAGGCCCGGTGCCCCAACGTGGCGGAGTGCTGGGGCCATGGCACCGCCACGTTCATGATCCTGGGGTGGGTGTGCACGCGGGCGTGCAAGTTTTGCGCCGTGGCGACCGGCAACCCGAGGGGAGCCGTCGACGCCGGGGAGCCGCAGCGGGTGGCCACCGCCGTCCGGGAGCTCGATCTCGAGTACGTCGTGCTCACCTCGGTCGACCGGGACGACCTGCCCGATGGGGGTGCCGCGCACTTCGCGCGCACCGTCCGGGCCATCAAAGAGGCTGCGCCCTCGACGCGGGTGGAGGCGCTCACACCCGATTTCCGCGGCGACCGGGCGGCGGTCGCCCTGGTGGTCGACAGCGGGCTCGACGTGTTCGCCCACAACCTGGAGACGGTGCGCAGGCTCACGCCCCGGGTGCGGGATCCGCGGGCGACGTACGACCAGAGCCTGGAGGTCCTGGCCTTCGGCAAGCGGCATCGCCCGGAGGTGCTGACCAAGTCCAGCCTCATGCTCGGGCTCGGGGAGACGGACGGCGAGATCCGGGAGGCCATGCGGGACCTGCGAGCGGCGGGCGTCGACATCCTCACCCTCGGGCAGTACCTGCGCCCCAGCAAGAGCCACCTCTCCGTGGAGCGGTACGTCACGCCGGCGGAGTTCTTGCGCTACCGGGATTGGGGATACGAGGAGGGGTTCGTCGAGGTCTTCAGCGGGCCGCTCGTGCGCAGCTCGTACCGGGCAGACCGGGTGTTCGAGGAGGCCAAGGCGGGCCAGCCGGCCGGCGCCGGGGCCGGGGGCGTGGCGGCTTCGCGCCCGGACTGACCACCTGCGCCAAGCGGAGGAAGACCCGTGCGAGCGTACCGGCACCGGCTCGTGGCGATGCTGTTCGCAGCGGCCGTCGCGGGGGCGGCCGTGGAAGCGAGCGTGGCCCCTCCCGGCTTCGCAGGGCCGGTGCTGGAGCCGCTGGAGGAGCTGCCGGTGGCGCCGGGCGTCCGGCTGCAAACTTACGCCTTTACGGGCGACGCCGGTGTCAGCCGGGTCTACGTCCTGTCCGCGAAGCTCCGCGGGGCTCCGGTCCGGATCCGCACCACCAGCCCCGGCCCAGGGGGCGGGGTGCTCGGCCTGGCGTCTGTGCCCGTGCAGGCGTCCTGGGTCTCCGTGGAAGCCCGTTCGACGGTCGTCGGCGCCGTCAACGGAGACTTCTGGACAGGCCCGCCCCTCGCAGGCGTGCCTTATCACCTGCAGATCCGGGAAGGGGAGCTCCTCTCCAGCCCTCAACCGGTGGGAGCGGCGTGGGGCCTTACCTCCGAGGGCCAGATGCTGCTCGAGCCCGTACGCATGGACGCCGTCATCTGGACGGCGGGCGGTTCGAGGAGCCGGCTTTTGGCGGTCAACAAGCCTCGAGGCCCGCAGGCGCTGGTTCTCTACTCGCCTTCGTGGGCAGCTTCGACCCGCACGGGGCCCGGGGGAACGGAGGCCGTCATCGCCGCGCTGACGCCTCCTTTGCCGCTGCGGGCCGGGGTGACCTACACCGGCACGGTGAGTGCCGTGGTGGAAGGCCCGGGCGATACTGCCATCCCGCCGGGAAGCCTGGTACTATCGGGCGCGGGCGAGGCGGCGCAGTGGATGGCCCGCGTGCTCCGGCCCGGTACTGCCGTGCGCCTTCGGATCGACCTGTGGGGCGAATCCGGCCGCACCTGGAACGATGTGATCGAGGCCATCGGCGGCGGCCCCGGGTCCTTGCTACGCAACGGGCGTCCGGACCCGGGCCTTCCCTCCGTCGAGGGGGTGCACCCCCGGACGGCCCTGGGCGTGAGGGGCGACGAGCTTCTGCTCGTCGCCGTGGACGGGCGCCAGCCTCCCTACAGCACCGGCGTCACCCTCGAAGAGCTGGCCTGGATACTCCGGGGGCTCGGCGCCACGGACGGGCTCAACCTCGACGGCGGGGGGTCGACGACCCTCCTGGCGCGCCTGCCCGGGGAGCCAGGCTTGCGGCTCGTCAACCGGCCGTCCGACGGGTCGGAGCGGGCGGTCGGCAACGCCCTGGCCGTGGTGAGCACGGCCGCTCCCACCGGCGTGCTGCGCCACGTCTTCTTGCGCCCCTCGCGGCTGGTCTTGCTGCAGGGCAGCGCCTGGCCTCTGCGGGTGCTGGGAGCGGACGACGTGCTGGCACCGGTGGCCGTCGACCCGGGCACCGTCCGGTGGGCCGTCGAGGGAGGGGTGGCGGAGGTCGACGCGGCCGGGCGGCTGCGAGCCCGGCGCCCCGGCGAAGGTTGGGTCGTGGCCAGCGCCGGGGGCGTGACAGCCCGCGTGCCCGTGCGGGTCGTCGGGGCTCCCGACCGGGTGCAGATCGAGCCGGACCCCGTGGTGGTGGACCGCGGCAGCGCGGCCGAGTTCGTGGTGAGGGCCTCGCACGAGGGCCAGGAGCTGCTGGTTTCGCCCGAGCTGTTCGACTGCCGGATCTCCGGTGTCGCCGGCACGTGGATCGAGGGCCATGGCCTGGTACGGGCGGGCCCGTCGGCCGGAGGCGAGGGCCTGCTCACTTGCGGGAGAACCGGCCTGGCCCCCGCCAGCGCCCGCCTCGTGGTCGGCAAGTCGCCGGTCCTCCTGGAGGGCTTCGAAGGCCCCTGGCGCGTGCAGGCCCTCGCCGTGCGGGCACGGGCGTCGGTACGCGTGGCCCAGCGGCCGCTTCCGGTGAGGCTCGGCACTTACTCCCTGGAGCTTGCCTACGACTTTACCGCGGGCCCCGCGGGTACCCGGGCCGCCTACGTGGTCTGGCCGGACGGCCTGCCCCTGGATGGCCGGCCTCGTAGCCTGGGCCTGTGGGTTTATGGGGACGGCGGCCGCCACTGGCTGCGGGCCACGCTGTACGACGCGCTTCGCCGGGACGGGCCGGGAATCACGGTGGACTTCACACCCAAGGACGGGCTCGACTGGGTCGGGTGGAGGCACGTGCAGGCCCCGATCCCGCCGGACGTGCGCCCTCCGGTGACGGTGCGACGGATCTACGTGGTGGAGACCGACGCCTCGCGCGGCGGCCGGGGCACCCTCTACTTCGACCACCTGCGGGCCATCTACTCCGACACCGGCGAGGATCTCGAAGGACCCGTCGTCGTCCCCCGGACGCCGCCTCCCGGCGCGCGGGTGGCGGGCGCGATGCCCGAGATCGCCGTACAGATCCACGACCGGGGCGCCGGCGTGCAACCGGCCGGCATCCTGGCGATGCTGGACGGTCGTCCGGTGCCGGTCCGCTGGGACGAAGGGAGCGGCCGGGCGACTTTGGTGCTCGCTGCGCCCCTGGCGCCGGGTCTGCACCACGTCAAGGTGGAGGCGGCCGATCGGGCGGGTAACCCCTCCCAGCCGTGGGCCGAGTGGAGCTTCACCGTGGAGGCTGCGCCCGGGCCCGCACCAGCAGCACCGGGCCGCGCCATTGACTGAGGATCTTGGGCGTCACGCTCCCTGCCCAGAAGGCGTCCCAGCCCTTGAGGGCATGGCTCGCCATGACCACCAGGTCGATCCGGGCATCCCGGAAGGCCCCCACGAGCTCGGCTGCCGGCTCACCCCGGCGCACCTGGGCCTTGGGCGGAGCCGCCTGCTCGCACAGGCGCGCGCCCAGGCGCTCGAGGTAGTGCACGGCCGCCTGTTCCTCGATGTCGAGCCGGGCGTCGACCGTCCGGGGAAGCAGGCGCCCTGCTGCCGCTCGCTCCATGGGCAGGTCGCTCCTGCGGGGCACGACCGTCACCAGGTGCAAAGTAGCCCCGAGCGCTGTGGCCAGCTCGCAGGCGACGGGAAGGGAGTGCTCGTGGTGCGGGCCGCCGTCCAGCGGCACGGCGATCCGCTCGCATCGCCACGGCTCGGGGGTGGCGTCGGGGTGGACGACGAGCACGGGGTGGGTGCCGTGCACGAGCACCTGCTGGGCAATGCTGCCCACCAAGAACCCCCGCATCCCCCCGTGCCCGTGCGTGGAGAGCATGACGAGATCGTTGGCCAGCTCCTCGGCGTGCTGCACGATGCTGCGCGCCACGTCGCCCTCGGCCGCCTCGTGCACGTGGCACTCGACGGACAGGCCCTTACCCGCCAGGCGCTGCATCACGCCGTCCAGGTAAGCCCCTGCCTCGGCAGGGTCGCAAAGGTGCCGGTCCCCGTGGACCTGGACCGGCGCCCGGGCCTCGATGACGTGGAGCAGGGTGACGGAGGCCGCCAGGGAGCGCGCCATCGTCTCGACGACGGGAAGCACCGCCTCCGCCAGCCGGGAGCCGTCCAGGGGCACCAGCAAACGGTTGAACAGCGGCAACTCACAGGCCTCCCGTGAGCGTCTGCTGGAGCAGGTACGCGTTGAGCACCACGATGAGCGCCGACACGGCACCCGCCACCGCCGTCGTCAGGCGGTGGTTGACCAGCGGCCCCATGATATCCCGGCGGGCCGTAAAGATCACCAGGGGCACCACCGCGAAAGGCAGCCCGAAGCTGAGCACCACCTGGCTGATGACCAGGGTGCGGGTCGGCTCGAGCCCGAGGGCGATGACGACGAACGAGGGCGCCATGGTCACGATGCGGCGGACCCAGACGGGGATGTGCCAGTGCAGGAACCCCTGCATGATCACCTGCCCCGACATCGTGCCCACCGTCGAGGAAGAGAGTCCCGACGCCAGTAGCGAGATGGCGAAGACCCAGCTGGCGGCCGGCCCCAGCAGCGGCTGCAGGGTGCGGTGGGCGTCCTCGATGGTCGCTACGTGGGTGAGGCCGGCTCTGTGAAAGGTGCTGGCCGCCATGATCAGCATGGCGGCGTTGACCAACCCGGCGATTCCCATGGCCAGCACCACGTCGACGACCTCGTAGCGGAACAGGCGTTGCATGAGCTGGGGTTCACGGATGACGATGCGGCCCTGGGTGAGACTGGAATGCAAGAAGACGACGTGGGGCATCACGGTGGCGCCCAGGATGCCGGTGGCCAAGAGGACGCTCTCCGGGCCGGCGAAGCTCGGCACCACCGCGTGGTGGACGATGAGCCCCCAGTCGGGGCGGTCGAGGATGGTCTCGACGACGTAGGCGAGGGCGATGACCCCGACCATGGCGCTGATGACCGCCTCGAGCGGGCGGAAGCCGTGGCGCTCCAGGGCCAGGATGACGAAAGTGGCGACGGCCGTGAGCACGGCGCCCCATAGGAGCGGAACGTGGAAAAGCAGGTTGAAGCCGAGCGCCGCTCCCAGGAACTCCGCCAGGTCCGTGGCCATGGCCACGCCCTCCATGAGCAGCCACATGGGATAGAGCAGCGGGCGGGGGAGCCGATCGCGCAGCAGCTCGGCCAGGTTGCGGCCCGTGGCGATCCCGAGCTTGGCCGAGAGCGCCTGCACGAGCATCGCCATCAGGTTGCTGGCCAGGATGACCCAGACCAGCCGGTAGCCGAACTGGGCTCCGCCCTGGATGTTGGTGGCGAAGTTGCCCGGATCGACGTACGCCACCGAGGCGATGAACGCCGGGCCCAGGAAAGGGAGCAGCCGCTCCCAGGCGCGCCGGCGGCTTCCCCCGTGGAGGACCTCGATGGCCACCGCCACGGTGGATGCGTCCCGGGAGCGGGCGGGGATGCTGTCGGGAGGCGGGCCGGTGGGGCCCTGCGGTGCCGGCCGGGAAGGCAGGCCCGCGCCCTCTGCAGCGCGGCCGCCTGAGGCCTCCGCGTGAAACGGGTGTTGCATGGTATGTTAGCCATCCCTAAATGATTATTTCAGCGCGACTTATCCCGCCTCATTCTAGCGGTTGGGGGTTTCCCCGGCAACTGCCGCCCCTCCCGTGGCGGAGGGCGAGGGGCGCCCTCGCCACGTCGCACGGTAGCCCATGAACGCCGTGGCCGCCACCGCACAGGCGCCGGCTGCCGCTGCCAGTACGCCCGGAGGCGACCACCGGTCGTACATCGCGCCGCCGCCGACGGGCCCCAGCATCCTTCCCGCCTGCACGGCTCCGCCCATGACGCCCTGGAAGAGTCCTGCCCGGTGGGCCGGCGCGATCTCGGCCACGGCCGCCGGGAGCGCCGGGAGCACCAGCATCTCGCCCAGCGTCAGGATCGCCATGCCGGCTACGAACCCCTCGTAGCGGGGCACCTGCCAGACGAGGAGGAAGGCGGCGGCGAACAGGCTCGTCCCCGCGATCATCTGGCCGGGCAGGCTCTTCAGCCACCGGCGCACGACCCCCACGATCAGCGGCTGGCCGAACACGATGATGAGGCCGTTGAGGGTCCAGAGCATGCCGTACGAGGAGAGGGAGTATCCGAGCTCCCGCATGTAGACGGAGATGACGGCCTGCCACTGGCTGTACGCCATCCAGATCAGCGCGACCCCCATGGCAATGAGGCCGAGCGCGGCCAGCGCGCGGCCAGGAGCCTCCCGGTCGAGCGAGCCGCTCGAGCCCGCCGCTGCCTTTGCCGGCCGCGGTCGCCGCAGCCGGGGACCGCCGCGCGCCGGCGCAAGGGTAGCCGGTAAGGAGCGCCACACGACCGCCCCGTAGCCCAGGGCTGCCGCGGCGTTGACCAGAAAGGCAGCGGTGAACGAGCGTTCGGCGACCACGCCTCCCAGCGCCGTCCCGACGGCGACGCCTGCATTACGGGCGACGTAGAGGAAGTTGAAGCCCTTGCGCCCTCCCTCCGGCCAGACGCGGGCCAACAGCGCGCTCTGAGCCGGATCGAGCAGGCCGTAGGCGAAGCCGTTGAGCCCCATGGCGACCACGTAGACGGACCATATCCGCACGAGGCCGATCACCGCCAGCATCGCTCCGGCCAGGACCAGGGCCGCCAGCATGACCCCTCTGGGCCCCACCCAATCGAAGAGCGCCCCGCCGGCCAGCTGGCCGGCCAGCCCTGCTCCGGACGAGAGCAGCAGCACCAGCCCCGCCACCACCAGGGGCTTGCCCAGGGCGAAGTGGATGTACACCGTGTTGATGGGCCATACGAACGACGAACCCACGGTCAGCACGAAACCGCCCAGCGCCAGCACCCATAACACCGAGGGAACCTCATGCGGTTCGCCGATGCCGGCGGCTCTGGCCAGCCACGCTGCAGCTCCTGCCGGCCGCCGCGAGGAACCCGGCAACGCCACGCGCTCGCCCGCTTTCCCGCCCGTCCGGGGCACCCTGCGCGGATTCGCACCCGCCGGGCTGACCCCTGCCGGAGCAGGGTCCGCTCAGGCCGGGGCGTAGCGGATGACGGGCTCCTCCACGGCGTGACGGAGCCTGCCGTGCTCGACCAGCCACTCCAGGTGCGACAACGCCTCGGCCACGGCAAAGCGGGTGCCGATGAGCTCGGGCTGCGGTCCGAAGAGTTGGAGCTGCACGTCCCACGCGGTGGCGAGCAGGTCCCCCCGGCCGTCGGCGGCAGCCGCTCGTGCCGAGACGATGGCTTCTACCCGGTCGAGGCGTTCCCGGTGGTGGGCCCGCAGTTCGTCGATGCGCCGGGCAAGGTCCTCGATGGGGTGGCGGTGCCCGGGCAACACGAGCCGGGCGGGAAGCTGCTGCACGCGCTCGAGCGAGCGCAGGTACTCGATCAGCGGGTTGATGCGGGAGTGGGGCCAGAGGCTGATGTTGGGCGTGATGGGGCGCAGGATGAGGTCGTCGGCCACGAGCAGGCGCTCGTCCGGTTCCCACAGCACGAGCAGGCCCTCGGAGTGGCCCGGCGTCCACAACACCTCGAACGACCGGCGTCCCACCCGGATCCGGGAGCCCTCGGCCAGCGGGGTCAAGCGGGGGAGCGGGTGCACCATGGCCACCTGCTGCAGGTGGTGTGCCGGGAGCTGGCGGGTTACCTCGCCGGGCACGCCGTGGCGCACGAACTGCGCTTCGATCGCCTCTCCCGCGTCGCTGCCCCCGTCCCAGAACCGTTCGACTTGCGGCAACTCCTTGTCCAGGATCAGCACGGGCGCATGGCACCGTTGCTGGAGCCAGCCGGCGCAGCCGATGTGGTCGGGGTGATAGTGGGTCACCACGATCTGCTCGATGTCGGCAAAGCCGATGCCGAGCTCGCCCAGGACCTGTTCCCAGCGAGCCTCGGCTTGCGGGGTGTGATGCCCGGCATCCACGACGGTCCAGCCGGCGTCGCCCTCGATCAGGTAGCTGTTCACGTAGCGAAGCGGCACCGGGATGGCGATCGGGACCCGCCAGATCCCCGGGAACACCTCTTCGTGCGGCGGATCTGCATGCACCACGGGCAAGCCCCCCACACGCTCCCGGGATTCGACGCCCGGGGACCTCTCCCTTGGGATCCTCCGGGGGAGAACGGGCCGGGGGAGGGGCAACGGGGAGAGACGGCGAGCGGGGTATCGCTGCGGGGAAAAGGACGCGGGTCCAGGCTACCCGGCCCTGCCGTCCGGGATTGCTGCAGGGGAGGGCGATAGTTAAACTAAACTCGCCCAGACAGAAACGGGCCGCTTGGAAGGTGTTCCATGCAAGCACGTGGTCGGAGCCGTAGCTCTGAGCGTGGGAGGATAGCGCACCTAACTATGGTCATGGCGCTGGGTGCGCTACTGGGGATGGCGAGCCTCCTCCGGGGGGATCCCGGCCGTGCCATGGGCGTCGACCCGCTCTCGTGGCGGCCCTCGGGAGAGACGGAGGCACGGTTTCTCGGCATCGTGCGGCAGAGTGAGGACCACTCCTGCGGTTACGCCGCGGTCGCGACGGTGCTCGCGTCGCTGGGTCACCCTGTGAGCGAGCGGGAGCTCATGGACGGCACCGGGCCCGGAGCGAGGTTGCGACCCGCGTCGGTGGCCGATCTGATCCGGGTGTTCGAGCGCCACGGCGTGCGGGCCCACGCGGTCCGCAGCAGTTGGGAGCAGCTCCGATCCTACTTCGCACGATTCACGCGGCCCGCCGTCGCGCTGGTCGACCACGGCCGTCGCCACTTCACGGTGCTGCTGGCGGCCGATGCCGACGCCGTGTACCTGGCCGACCCGAGCCTCGGGCACCGGGTCTTGAGTCCCACCCGCTTCCGGGCCGGCTGGACCGGCGTGCTCGTACTGGTCGACCCCGGCGGCCGGCTGGGTTCTTCCGGATCCGGAAGCGAGACGGCGGTGGTAGAGGCGTTGCGGCAGATGCGCAAGAGACATCGCCTGCTCATGCGGTGGCCGGTGGGTGACGGCTGGGCAGGCGGCGGGAGGTGAGGAAGGTGGCCTGGATCTCGAGGGACAGAGCTCACCGGGTGGCCCTGGTCGGCGTGACGGTTGCCTCCTGGCTTGGTCTCGGTGGCATGTCCGGCTCGGGGTGCCGCGCCGCCGGCTTCATCCAGCCCGGCCCGGTCGATGGGTGGAGAGTGCGTCTTTCGATCGAGCGGGCCGCTTCCCCGGGAGGGACCTGGCCGGAGTGGCGGGAGGAGCCCACGTCCGTGGGCCTGGAAGGCTCTCGTCGCTGGGTGTGGAGCGCCGCAGGGGTGGAGTGGCGATCGACCGCCGGCGCTTCGTGGCGGGCAGTGCATCGACCCGGCCGGTCAGACCTCGAGTGGCCTCTCGGGCCGGACGCAGGGCCGTCCGGGAGCTGGGGCGTCCTTTTCGAAGGCGCCAGCCTCGCCCTCACCGCCTCCGCCCGCGACGAGGCGGACGCATCGAGCCGCGAGTGGAGCGTGGCGCTGGGAGTGCAGGCGCCCGACGACGGCGGGCCGTGGTATCCGGTGCAGACCATCGGGATGACATGGGCCTGGGTCATGGATCCCGCTTTGGTCGCCGTCGGGGGGGCGATGAGCGCGGGCGGGGGCAGCGCTCCTCTTGCCAGGTGGACTTTGCAGGGCCAGTGGGTCCACGTGCTTTCGGACCGCCTGGGCCTGCATGGTTCGGTGGAAGCGGGGTGGAGCCTCCCCGGCCGGGAGCTGGCGGCCCGCGTGGCGTCGGGCCTGACCCTCTTCCGGGACAGCCGGAAGGACGTATCGGTGACGGTCTCGTGGAGGCTGGACGACCCGGGCGCCTATGCGCTCTGGGCGGAGTTGCAGTGGCCCTCGGACGGGGCGTAGGCGGGGCCGGCAAGACAGAAGGCGTGTACGGGCGTGAAGGGAGGAGCACGGTGGCGACTCACGGTTGGCGGGCGGTAGCAGCAGCGGTGCTGGTGTCGGCGCTGGCAGTGGTGGTCCCCGCGCCGGCGGCCGGCGCGGCCGAGGTGGCAGGTCCCTTCGACCCGGCGGATTTTGGCGTGCCTCTGGGTCCGGAGGAGCAGCAACAGCTCTCGGGGGAGTGGTGGCCCATCGCCGTCGGAGCGGCTATCGGAGCCGTGGACGGCGCGTACAGCTACGCTCGCTCGTGCGGCTATCACCCACGCTCCGGGCGGTACTGGACCGGCATGGCGGCCGCCGCCCTGGTCGGGGGCGGCCTGGGTGCCATCAACGGGAGCATCCAGGTCGGCATGCGCGCGGCCCGGGCCGGCCTTCAGGCGGGATACTCCATCTACTCGTGGGCCCGCACCAAGGTCGTCAACGAGATCAGCGGCAGGGCCTGGAGCAGCTGGAGCCGGCACTGGTAGGGAGGACCCGGCGGGAGAGCGGCCCGCGCGTGGTGACGCAACGGTAGGAGGAGGGCGGCCGGCCCCGCCTTCTTCTTCACGTCGAGCAGCCTACCCCGATGGGCAGCGGAAGGGGCACACTCATGGCAACGGCCAAGTCGAAGCCACGTCCACGGTTCTCCTGGTGGGGGTTACTCGTCTCCCAGCTGGCGGTCGTGCTGGGCACGGAGCTCGTGGTGTGGTGGGACGTCGGTTTGTTCTGGACTATCGGGTGCATGAGCTACGCCGCCGGTTACGCGATGTTCAACTTCCATCCCCCGTACAGGGAGCCCGCACGTCACCTTGCCATCACGTACGGGGTCTGGTTGGCCGGCATGGTCGCCGACAAGCTGATTCCCTTCCACCTGGTGCCTCCCGGGCCGTGAACCCGCTGCCGGGCGACCAGTCGCCGCCGGTGCGGCCGGCCCGTAACGCGCGGGCGTGCGGCGAAGGTTTACGAGGGGGTCATGGTGGCCGCAACCTCGATGTGCTATGCTGCCATGAGCAGGCCGGACGCAGGTGCCGGCACGGCGGGGCCGTCCACGGGACGGGAGGGCGGACCTTGCGAAGGGGTTAACGACCGGTGGGTTTGGAGTTGGGCTGGCAATGGATTGTGATTGCGCTCGCCGCGTATCTGTTGGGCTCTGTGCCGGTGGGGTACGTGACGGCCAAGCGCAAGGGCGGCATCGACATTCGCCGCCACGGAAGCGGTAACGTCGGCGCCACCAACGTGACCCGGGTGCTCGGAGTGCGGGCGGGCGCGATCGTCCTGGCAGGCGACGTGGCCAAGGGGGCCCTCGCCGCCTGGCTGGGCATGCGCCTCGGGGGCGTCAATGGCGCCGTGCTGGCGGGCGTGCTGGCCGTGGTCGGGCACGCATGGCCCGTCTTCCTGCGCTTTTCCGGGGGGAAGAGCGTGGCCACGGCCCTGGGCGCGGTCGTGGTCGTCTCCGGGTGGGTCGCGGGCGCGCTGATCCTGACGTGGGGCCTGGTGGTGCTGGCGACTCGCTACGTGTCGCTGGCCTCCATGGTGAGTGCCTCCAGCGCGCCCGTGTGGCTGTGGCTGGCCTACCACGACCATGCCGTCTTGGTCGGCGGGCTCGTGATGACGGTGGTGGTCATCCTGCGCCACCGCTCCAATGTGCGGCGGTTGGTCCAGGGGGCAGAGCACAGGGCTTACTGAGGCGGCCGGCCCGTGGCGGTTGCGTGCGGCCGGCTGCCAGGGTATCCTTGACCTGGTAGCCCGTTCGACAAGCGAGCGAGTTCCCAGCCCCTGGTGCCAGGGCGCGTAGCCCTGGCTTAAAGTGGGGAAGTCCGGTGAAAGTCCGGCGCTGTCCCGCAGCGGTAACCGGGGCGAGCGCGGCCCAGCCGTGGCCCCGCCCGGAAGCCCGAATACCTGCCAGGGGAGCCCACAGGTGACGCCCAGGTAAGGGCGCCTCTCGAGGAAGGGGAGTGGCAAGGGTGTGCACCCGTCCCGGCTTTTCCGGTCCAGGCCGCCTGGGGTGGCCGGCTCTCCTGGTGGCCGTCTTGCTGCTGACCGGTGTCGCCATCCCGGCGCTTGCGGCGACCAGTTACCCGCTCACGGCGCAGGACGCCCTTGGGGTGACCAGGACCCTGCCGTCCGAGCCCCAGCGTATCATCTCGCTGGTCCCGTCGATCACGGAGGATCTCTGCGCCATCGGTGCGTGCGACCGGCTGGTGGGCGTCGACGACTACTCCGACTACCCCGAAAGCGTCAGGCGGCTGCCCCGCCTCGGGGGCGTCTACGACCCCAATCCGGAGCGGATCCTGGCGCTCGAGCCCGACCTGGTCCTGCTCAGCAAGTACGGTAAGCTGGCCCAAACCCTCTCCCAGGCAGGCGTCACCGTCTTCGTGATGGAGACGGAGCGCTTCGAGCACATTTTCGACAACATCGAGACCCTGGGGCTTCTGCTCGACCGCCAGGCCGAGGCGCGGGCCCTCAACGAGCGCCTGCGGGCCGAAGTCTCCCGGATCGCAGCCTCGGTTGCCGGGCGACCTCGCCCCACCGTCTACTACGAGATCGACGAGACGCCCTACTCGGTGGGACCCGACTCGTTCATCGGGACGCTCTTGGAGAAGGCCGGAGGGCGCAACGTCGTGCCGGCCAGCCTCGGTACGTTCCCGAAGATCAGCCCGGAGCTGGTCATCGCCGCAGACCCCGACGTGATCCTCCTCGGAGATGCCCCTTACGGGGTGACCCCGCAAAAACTCGCCTCGCGCCCCGGCTGGTCTCGTCTGCGGGCGCTGCGCGAGGGGCGAGTCGTGGCGCTGACCCAGGCGCAGGTCGACGTGCTCAACCGGCCGGGCCCGCGGGTGGTGGAGGCGCTGCGTTTCCTGGTCGAGGCGCTCCATTCCACCGGGAAGCGAGCGGCGAGCGGCCCATGAAAGAGGCGGGGACGCTGCGGGCGCACGCCGCCTCCGCTTCGGCGTCGGCCCCGGTCGCGCGGGTGCAGCGGTGGCTTGCCCGGCTGGCGGCCCCATGGCCGGGCCTGGGGTGGGCCGTGCTGGCGGCAGGGCTGGCGGGTGTGGCGGTGTTCGCCGCCCGGTGGGGAAGCATCGGGGTCACGTGGACCGACGTCGCGCGGGGACTGCTCGGCGGGATGACGGGCGAGCCACTCGAAGGGCGGGCGGCCATCGTGTGGCAGCTCCGGGTGCCCCGGGTCCTGGCGGGGATGCTGGCCGGGGCCGCCCTGGGCGTCTCAGGGGCCGCCCTGCAGGGGCTGTTTCGCAATCCGCTGGCCGACCCGTACTTGATGGGGGTGGCGCCGGGCGCCATCTTCGGCGTGGCGGTCGCGCTGAGCGTGGCCGGCGCCGCCGCACCGGCGTTCGCAGGAAAGGTGGCCGCGGCGCAGGCGGCCGCCTACGTGCCCGCCGCGGCGTTCGTGGGCGCGCTGGGGGCGGTGCTGGCTGCCGTGGTGCTGGCCCACACCGCAGGGGGCCGCCGCACCACCGATCTCATCCTGGCCGGCGTGGTCGTGGGAAGCGTGCTGACCGCCGCCACCACGTACCTGATGCTGCGAGATGCCGACCGGATCCGGTCGGTGTTCGCGTGGACGCTGGGTAACCTCTCGCTGGTCGGATGGCCGGAGCTGGGCGCCGCGCTGCCGTACGGCGTGGCCGGCATGCTGCCGCTGCTCGGCGCAGGGCGTGTGCTCAACGCCATGCAACTGGGCGAGGACGTGGCCCAGAGCCTTGGCATCCCGGTGCAGCGGCTGAAGCTCGGCCTCATCGCGGCTGCCTCCCTGGCGACGGCCGCCGTGGTGTCCCAGGTCGGGGTGATCGGGTTCGTGGGGCTGGTGGTGCCCCACGCCGTGAGGCGCCTGGCGGGGAGCGACTACCGGAGGGTCCTGCCGGCCTCTGCCCTGGGCGGAGCCATGTTGCTGGTGCTGGCCGACCTGGTTGCCCGGATGGCGGCCAGGCCGGCGGAACTGCCCGTGGGGGTCGTGACCGCTCTCGTCGGGGGCCCCTTTTTCCTCTACCTGCTGCGCAAAGGGCATGGGCATGCTCCGTCTTGAGGGGATCTGGCACCGCTACGGAGCCATCGAGGCGCTACGGGGCGTGTCGCTCGAGTGGGGCCCCGGCCTCACCATGGTGCTGGGGCCCAACGGGAGCGGCAAGACGACGCTCTTGAGGATAGCCGCCGGCTTGGTTGCGCCGCTCGGGGGGAGGGTCCTGCTCCAGGGCCGGCCCCTGGCCCGGCAAACGGGCTGGCAGCGCGGCCGGCTCATCGCTTACGTCCCGCAAGACGGCCCGCTGCCGGAGGGCATGACGGTCTACCAGGTGGTCATGCTGGGACGCTTGCCCCACCTGGGATGGCTGGGTGCCGAAGGCCAGGAAGACGTGCGGGCCGTGCAAGAGGCGATGCACCTGGCTTCCGTCGAGGCGCTGCGGGATCGCCCGGTCCAGGAGCTCTCCGGCGGGGAACGTCAGCGGGTTCGCATCGCCAGGGCACTGTCGACCCGGGCCCCGGTCCTCTTGCTGGACGAGCCGGAGAGTCACCTCGACCTCTCCCACCAGTCTGCCCTTGCCGGCATCCTGCGCCGCCAGGCCGTGGAGGGCCACACCGTGGTCATGGTCGTGCACGACCCCAACCTGGCGGCCCTCGCCGACCGCGTGATCGTGCTGGCGGGGGGGCGGGTGGTCGCGGACGGCCCTCCCGCCCACGTGCTGGTGGATCGTGTCATGGCGGCTATCTATGGGGACGGCTTCAGAATCGTGCAGGCTCACGACGGCCTGCGGGCCGTCGTGCCCTCGGCCGGATGAGCGGGCGTCCGGGGCGACTTGAACACGGCCCACAACAGCCCCAGGGCCGGGACCAGCAGCGCGAGCCCGGGGAGGGAGATGCCGATGACCGTCGACACCACCCCGGCGGGCGCGGCCGCCTCCTGCAGGCTCAACGTGGGATAGACCACGTAAGGCCCCCGCGCCAGCGCGAACGACCCGACCATGCCGGCCACCTGCAGTGCGGCCAGGACGCGGGCGGCCGGATAGTCGCGCCGCCAGAGCGACGTCGCGGCGAGGACGGCAGCGACCAGGCCGCCGGCGGTGACCGGCAGGGCCGGCGGGGCGAAAAGCCTATCGGCGAGCGCGGGAGCCGCCTCGGCGAGGCTCCCCAGGCTCATGAGGGTGAGGCCCGCCACCACCCCTGCCGACGCCAGGGCCCGCCTGCGAAACAGGGCCTGCAGCTCGCCGCCGGTCTCCAGGGTCATGAAGACGGCGGCAACGTAGGCGCTGGTGGCCGCCGCCAGCAACCCCACCCCGAGCGAGAGCGGCGACCACCACCCCGCCGATCCCAGCGGCCGGTCAGCGACCAGCGGCGTGCCGCCCTCCCCCGGCGTCAGGAGCCCTACGGTCATGCCCATCAAGAGGGGCGTCAGGAGGCTCGCTACCCCGAAAACCCACGACCAGGCTCCCCGGCGGCCTCCGACCTGCGCCTCGGGCGCGGGGCGCAGGGCGAAGGCTGCACCCCGCAGGATCAGGCCGGCCAGGGCGAGATGCAACGGCCAGAACAGGGCCACCGTGATGGTCGAAAAGCCTGACGGAAAGGCGGTGAAGGCCACTACCAGCGCGAAGATGAGCCAGACGTGGTTGACTTCCCATACCGGGCCCATGGCCCGGGCGATGGCGCCGCGCTGCCTGGCCGCGGACGGCCCGGAGGCGAACAGATCCCAGATACCCCCTCCGAAATCGGCTCCTCCGAAGAGGGCGTAAAGACCCAGGGCCACGAGCACCAGAAGGCCGGCCTGAAGGTGGGAGGGGATGGGCACCGTCATACCCACGCCTCCTTCGCCGTGACCGGCCGGTCGTGTGCCCGGGCCGCGGGCTCCTCGCTCCCGGGTGACGCGAGCCCCGTCCAGTTCAAACGGCGCATGAGCCACATCAAGGCCCCGCCGAGCAAGAGGTACAGGCCCAGGAAGGCCATCAGGGTGGCCTGGATCCCTGCCGCCGGCGTGACTGCCTCGCCGGTTCGCATCACGCCGTAAACGATCCAGGGTTGGCGGCCCACCTCGGCCACCACCCATCCCGCCTCGAGCGCGACGAGACCGAGCGGCGAACTCACCGCGAGCGCCCCCAGCAGCCAGCGTGGCAGCGGCGACCAGATCTGCCCGCGGCGGCGGGCGTACGTCCACCAGAACCAGGCGGCCACCGCCAGCATGGCGATGCCGGCGCCCACCATGGCCTGGAACGAGAGGTGCGTGACGGGAACGTTGGGCCACCGGTCGGCCGGCGTCTCGTCCAGGCCCTGCACGGGCGCCGTCGGATCCCGGTAGGCGAGCCAGCTCAAGGCGTGCGGGATCTCCACGGCCCCGATCACCTGCCGGCCCTCCACGTCCGGCCAGCCTCCGATCCGCAGGGGAGCCCCGGCCTCCGTCCGGAACTGGGACTCCATCGCCGCCAGCTTGACGGGCTGCTGGCGGGCCACCAGGCGCGCGCTCGCGTCCCCGGTGATCGGCATGAGGGCGGCGACGACGGCTCCCACGGCCAGGGTGACCACCAGCGCCGCATGGATGCGCTCGCGCCTCACCCCGTCGAGGGTCCCGGCCGCTGCGTGCTTGCGCGCCCACCACGCGTAGGCGCCGGCCATCGCGAAGGCGGTGGCGGCGTACGTGGCCAGCGTGGAGTGGATGGCCATCACCGGCCACGTGGGGTTGCCGAAGAGCAGCCGGGCCGGGCTGGCGACGGCCCCGTCAGAGCGCAGCCACGCTTCCGCTCCCACAGGGTTTTGCATCCAGGCGTTGGCCGAGCTCACCAGCACGCTGGAGGCCGCGGAGAAGACGGCCACCCCCCACCCCGTGAACCAGTGCGCCCACGGGCGCAGCCGGTCCCACCCGTAGACGTACAGCGCCAGGAAGATGGCCTCGAGGAAGAAGGCGAACGCCTCGGCGGTGAACGCCGGGCCGATGACGGGCCCGAAGCGCTGCATGAATGCCGGCCACAGCAAACCTAGCTCGAACGAGAGCGCCGTGCCGCTCACCGCGCCGATGGCGAAGAACGCGGCCGTGAGCTTGGCCCAGCCCTTCGCCAGAGCCAGGTAGTGAGGACGGCGCCGAACGATGCCAATGCCTTCGGCCAGGAGCATCAGGAGCGGCATCCCGACGCCGAACGCCGCGAAGATCATGTGGAAGCCCAGGGAGAAGCCCATCTGAACCCGGGCGGCCATCAGATCGGTCAAGGGTGCCATCCCGCCTCCCCTTGTCGCTTGCGAGTCCGGGGCATTCTAGCCACGGCGGCGGGAGGGCCGTAATGGACAGTTGTCCCGCTACGGACAGTGCGAACGTACTGTTTATGTCTCCCAGGCTTCCGCGAGCGCGGAAGAGGAAGAGACCTTTCCAGGCGGAAGTACCTTGCCCGTAAGCGGTTCAACGAGGGGAGTCGAATGGTGGCATGCCTCTGATTACGCTTTACCAGTGCCTCAGGGAAGCCGAGAAGGGTGGGTACGGCGTCGGTGCGTTCAACGTCAACAACATGGAGCAAATCCAGGGGATCATGCAGGCCGCCCGGCAGACCCGTTCGCCGGTCATCCTGCAAGCGAGCCGCGGCGCTCTGAAATACACCAACCTCACCTACCTGAAGCACCTCCTGCAGGCCGCCCTGGAGGAAAATCCCGACATTCCCGTCGTGTTCCACCTGGATCACGGCGATAGCCTGGAAACGGTCAAGACGGCCATCTCCCTGGGGTTCAGCTCGGTGATGATCGACGGCTCCCATCTCGAGTTTGAACAAAACGTGGCGCTCACCCGCTCCGTGGTGGAGTACGCACACGAGCGCGGGGTCTCGGTGGAGGCGGAGCTCGGCACTCTGGGGGGCATCGAGGAGGACGTGGCCGGGAAGGTCAAGCTGACCGACCCGGTGCAGGCCGAGGAGTTCGTCCGGCGGACCGGGTGTGACGCCCTGGCGGTGGCCATCGGTACCTCGCACGGCGCGTACAAGTTCAAGGCCGAGCCCAAGCTGGCACTCGATCTGGTGCCGGAGATCTACCGGCGCGTCCGCGTCCCGCTGGTCATGCACGGTTCGTCTTCGGTGCCGCAGGAGCTGGTCGAGGAGGTCAACCGGTACGGCGGGCGCATGGCGGGCAGCCGGGGCGTGCCCATCGAGAGCATTCAGCAGGCCATCAAGCTCGGCGTCCGCAAGATCAACGTCGACACGGACATCCGCCTGGCGGTCACCGCGGCGGTCCGCAAAGTCTTCGTGGAGTCGCCGGAGAAGTTCGACCCGCGGGAATACCTGGGGCCGGCCAGGGAGGCCATCGCCCGGGTGGTGGCGTCCCGCATGGAGGCGTTCGGCGCGGCGGGCCACGCCGGCGACTACGCGCCGGTACCGCTCGAGGAGATGCGGGCCCACTACCGCCAGAAGTGACCGTACCGGCAAGGCTCGGGGGGAGGCATGATCCATCATGGCGGAAGGCGGCTTTCCGCCCGGGTTCCTGTGGGGCGCCGCCACCGCGGCGTACCAGATCGAGGGTGCCGTCGACGAAGGTGGGCGCGGGGAGTCGATCTGGGACCGGTTCAGCCATACGCCGGGCAAGACCCGCGACGGTGACACCGGCGACGTGGCCTGCGACCACTACCACCGCTACCGCGACGACGTGAGGATCATGCGGGAGCTGGGCCTGGCGGCCTACCGGTTCTCGGTGGCCTGGCCCCGCATCTTCCCCGAGGGACGGGGCCGCCCCAACCCCGACGGGGTCGCCTTCTACGAGCGGCTGCTCGACGAGCTCGAGAAGGCGGGTATCCAGCCGGTGGTGACCCTGTACCACTGGGACCTGCCCCAGGCCTTACAGGACCGGGGCGGCTGGCCCCACCGCGACACGGCTTACCGGTTTGCCGACTACGCGGCGTGGATGTTCGAGCGGCTGGGAGACCGGGTGCCGTACTGGATCACCCACAACGAGCCGTTCGTGGTGAGCATCCTGGGGCACGTGACGGGCGAGCACGCGCCCGGGCTCAACGACCCGGCGGCGGGCTTCCGGACGGCCCATCACCTGCTCCTCTCCCACGGGCTGGCCGTCCAGGCGTTCCGGGAGGGGGGCCGGCGCAAGGGGCGGATCGGCATCACCCTCAACCTGTCCCCCGTCCACCCCGCGTCCGGCTCTCCCGAGGACGAGGCGGCGGCGCGCCGGGTCGACGGGCTCATCAACCGGTGGTTCCTGGATCCGCTCTTCCGCGGGGCGTACCCGGAGGACATGGTCGAGCACTTCGGCCGCCTGATCCCGCTTCCGGAGGCGAGCGAGGACGACATGCGGCTCATATCCCAGGACGTCGACTTCCTCGGGGTCAACTACTACTCCCGCCAGGTGGTGCGCCACGATCCGGGCGAGCTGTTCTTGCAGATGCGGCAGATCGACGGGCCCGGGCCCAAGACGGAGATGGGCTGGGAGGTGTATCCGGCGGGGTTGGGCGAGATCCTGCGGCGCCTGCACGAGGCGTACACCAAAGCGCCCCTCTTCGTGACCGAAAACGGGGCGGCGTACCCCGACACGGTGAGCCCCGACGGCGCGGTGCACGATCCGGACCGGATCGCCTACTTGCGGGATCACCTGCTGGAGCTATCGCGCGTGATCGCAGGCGGCGTGCCGGTGCAGGGGTACTTCCTGTGGTCCCTCATGGACAACTTCGAATGGGCCCACGGGTATTCCAAGCGCTTCGGGATCCTTTACGTCGACTACCCGACCCAGCGGCGTATCTGGAAGGACAGCGCCTACTGGTACCGGCGGGTCATCGAGGCCAACGCCGTCGTGGAGTGACGTCCTGGACCGGCTCTGTGTCCACGGGCGGCGGGCGCCCGCCGCCCGCCGGCCCTGCCCCCCAGGATGGGGGTGGGGGTAGCAGCGGCAAGCGCCCGCCGCGCTTTCTCCCGGCCTCAGCTCGAGGCCGCCCGCTCGGCGTGGGACGTGAAGGCCATCCGAAGCTCCTCGGCCACCTCCGGGTTGCGCAGCGTGGTGACGTCGCCGAGCTCTTTCCCCTCCGCGATGTCGCGCAACAGCCGCCGCATGATCTTGCCGCTGCGGGTCTTGGGCAAGTCAGGGGTGAAGACGACCCGATCGGGCCGGGCGATCGGGCTGATCACCTCGGCCACTTTCTGCTTGAGCTCTTGCTCCAGGGCAGGCGAGCCGGCATGACCGCTCTTCAGGATGACGAACGCTACCGGCACCTGACCCTTGATGGGGTGTAGCGCCCCGATGACGGCCGCCTCGGCCACGGCCGGGTGTTCGACGAGGGCGCTTTCGATCTCCATCGTGGAGAGGCGGTGGCCCGCCACGTTCATGACGTCGTCGACGCGGCCCAGCACCCAGAAGTAGCCGTCTTCGTCCCACTTCGCTCCGTCTCCCGGGTAGTACGTCTCCCGGTTCCACCGGGACCAGTACTGGGCCACGTACCGGTCGTGGTCGCCCCAGATGGTCCGCAGCATCGCCGGCCAGGGGCGCAGCAGGGCGAGGTACCCACCGCCGCCAGGCGGCACCGGCTGCCCGTTTTCGTCGAGCACCGCGGCCCGCACGCCGGGGAAGGGCCGGGTCGCCGAACCGGGCTTCGTCTCGGTGATGCCCGGCAGCGGGGTGATCATGATCATCCCGGTCTCCGTCTGCCACCAGGTATCCACGATGGGGCAGCGCCCGCCGCCGATGACCCGGTGGTACCAGACCCACGCCTCGGGGTTGATGGGCTCGCCGACGCTCCCGAGCAGGCGCAGGCTGGAGAGGTCGTGGCGGGCCGGGTACTGCTCGCCCCACTGCATGAACTGCCGGATGGCCGTGGGTGCCGTGTAGAAGATGTTGACCCGGTACCGCTCCACCATCTGCCACAGCCGGTCCTTGTCGGGCCAGTCCGGCGAACCCTCGTACATGACCGTCGTGGCGCCGTTGGAAAGCGGCCCGTAAACGATGTAAGAATGCCCGGTGATCCACCCGATGTCGGCAGAGCACCAGTACGTGTCCTCCTCGTGCAGGTCGAACACCCACTTGGTCGTGGCGTAGACGCCCACCAGGTAGCCGCCCGTGGTGTGCACCACGCCCTTGGGCTTGCCCGTGGTGCCGCTGGTGTACATCATGAAGAGCATGTCCTCGGCGTCCATCTCCTCCGGCGCGGCGACGCCACGGGCGCCCTCCATCAACTCGTGCCACCACAAGTCCCTGCCGGGCTGCATGGGCACGTCGTTGCCGGCGCGGCGCACCACGATGACCTTCTCGATCCCGCCGCTCTTCTGCGCGGCCTCGTCGGCGCGGGCCTTTTGCGGGATGAGCTCGCCGCGGCGGTAATACCCGTCGCAGGTGATGAGGATGCGGGAGCCGGAGTCCTCGATGCGCGAAGCGAGAGCCGTGGGGCTGAAGCCGCCGAAGACTACCGAGTGGGGAGCTCCGATGCGGGCGCAGGCGAGCATGGAGATGGGGAGTTCCGGGATCATGGGCAGGTAGATGGTGACCCGGTCGCCCTTCTTCACCCCCAGCGAACGCAGCACGTTGGCGAACCGGTTGACCTCCCGGGAGAGTTCCTGGTAGGTCAACACCCGGGTGTCGCCCGGCTCGCCCTCCCAGATGATGGCTGCCTTGTTCTTCCGGGGCGTGGCGAGGTGGCGATCCACGCAGTTGACCGAGGCGTTGAGCTTGCCTCCGATGAACCACCGGGCGTCAGGTGGGTTCCACTCCAGCACGCGGTCCCACTTGCGGAACCAATCGAGTTCGCCGGCGAACCGGGACCAAAAGCCCTCGAAGTCTTCGTCGGCCTGGCGGTAGACGTCCGGGTCCCGGACGTTGGCCCTGGCGACGAACTCCTCGGGCGGACGGTAGCGGCGGCGCTCGTCGAGGAGCGCCTCGATCGGCTTGGCCATGCCGTGCAGCCCCCCGTGTGCATTTGTGCTTGCGCCCACGATGTGAGAGCGATCTCAACCGCGGCGCAGCGAGATACAGTAACCTTTATCATAGCGATACTCGTAAAGGATTGCAAAACGGTACGCCACGGCGCGAAAGGCGGACGGCCGCAAGACCCTCGAAAGAACGGGGACATGCGGCCATCCGGCTGGGACGATGTGGGCGGGCTCACACGGGGGAGCCTACGCGTGCTCGGGCGACCCCGGCCCGTGATGGCGATGGGGGCCGGCGTGGGCCTCTCCCGTGTGGGTGAAGAGCAGCGAGACGGGCAGCGACCGCACCCGGCGCTTCAGGTACGGCTCGGGGTCGGCCAGCACCTGGGAAAGCCGCGTCCCCGCCTCGACGGGGATGAATTCCAGGTGATGACGCTGCGCCAGCTCGTGGGAATGCTCGCAAAACGTCCCGGGTACCGCCAGCACGGCCTTGACGCCGCTATCGACGAACAGCCGGGTGACCACCGCCCGCCGCCCCTGTCGAACCGTCTGAGCCGGGTTGGGAAGGTGGGTCACCTGGCCGGAGTCGGTGTCGGCGATGGCCGCAATGGGGCCGTCGGGAAGCGGCACGATAGTGTCCTGGTCCGTATCCAGCACAGCACCGATGCGCATGGTATCCCCCCTGGCTTGGGCTCATACCCCGTGGGGTAGCCCGCCACAGTGTACCACTCGGCAAGGCGCCGGTGGCAAGCGCGGCCGGAAGGGGCGTTGCGCCCGGGATGCGAAGGATCAGCCGGCCGGCAGCACGCACACGGGCCGCGTGGATGCGGCTCGCGGACGAAAGGTGGACGGGAGACCATTTCCCGGGAAATCCTGCGGGAGTTGATGTCGGCCATGACCCGGCTTCGCCGGGAGGCCGCGACCATCGACGAGATCGACGGGTGGGCGACCCGCCTCGAGCAGCATCTGGCCGAGCTCGAGCTGTTGATGGGGATGGCCCTTCCGGAAAGCCTCGAGCCGGCCTTCGTCACGCCGGCAGGCAGCATGCCACTCCCGCCTGCTCCCTCCCAGTCCCCGGGCGGCCACCCCCCGGCGCCGGAGGCGCCCTCCGCGCCCGGAAGGCTTACCGGTGCGCCCTCACATACGGGGGGCGGGTACCCGCCGGCGCGGGATGCCGCTTCGGGTGGCGGAAGCCCCGCTCTCCCGACTCTCTGTGCGACGCTCCGGGCCGTCCGGGAAGGGCAACGCTCCCCGTCCGACCTGGTCGACGAGGCGCTTTCCCGCATCCGGGCCATGGCCCCGCTTCACGCCTTCATCGCGGTCTTCGAGGAGGCGGCGCGCCGGGAGGCGGAGCAGGCGGAGCGACGCATCGCCTCCGGCCGGGCTCGCCTGCTCGAAGGCGTACCGGTGGCCGTCAAGGATCTCGTGGCCATGGCCGGATACGCCATGACGGGAGGCTCCAGGGCGCTGGAAGCCCGGGAGGCGACGTCCGACGCTCCCGCCGTGGCGCGCCTGCGCCGGGCAGGTGCGATCGTGGTAGGCGCCGCCAACTTGCACGAGCTGGCGTACGGGGTGACCTCCGAAAACCCCCACTACGGCGCCGTGCGCAATCCCAGGGACCCGGAGCGCGTGGCGGGGGGTTCGAGCGGCGGCTCCGCGGCGGCCGTCGCGACAGGCATGGCGCTGGCAGCGCTCGGGACCGATACGGGCGGATCAATCCGCATCCCGGCTGCGGCCTGCGGGGTGGCCGGGCTCAAGCCTACTTACGGCCGGGTATCGCGGGAAGGCGTCTTCCCGCTGGCGTGGAGTCTCGACCACGTGGGACCGTTGGCGCCGGGCGTGGCGGACCTGGCCGTGCTGCTGGCACTGCTCGCCGACGAGCCGGCCCGCCTGGAGCATGACTTCGCGCGGGCCCTGCTGAGCGGCGAGGGCGAGGATCTGGAGGCCCTGGACCTGCCTCCGGCGTTGCGGGCCGCAGCGCGCCTGGCTCAGGCCGCGGACGGGCCCGCGCTACCCGCCTCGGCGGAACGGGCGGCCGCCGGGCTGCGGTTCGGCGTGCCCCCGGACGACTGGGCGCAACCGCTCCAACCCGCCGTGTCCGCAGCGTGGCAGCGGGCCAAGGAGGCGCTCCGCGGGGCCGGGCTGCCCCTCTACGAGGTCATCCTTCCACCCCTGGCGCACGTCCGGGTAGCCCAGTTCGTCATCCTGCAGTCCGAGGCCGCGGCCGTCCACCGCCACCGGCTACGATCCCGCTGGCAGGACTACGGCGCCGACGTGCGGCTGCGCTTGAAGATCGGGGAGTTCTTGAGCGCGATCGACTACTTGCAGGGCCAGCGCCTGCGGCGCCAGCTCACCGACCAGGCCCGAAGCGCCCTCGCGCAGGCCGACGTGCTGCTGCTGCCTACCCTTCCCCTGACGGCGCCTCCGATCGGCACCCGCTGGGTCACGATCCAATCCGAGACGGAGCCCACGCACCGCGCCCTCACCCGGTTCACTTCCCTGTTCAACCTGACGGGGCTGCCCGCCCTCAGCCTCCCGGCCGGGAGCGACGATGGGGGATTGCCCGTGGGCCTCCAGCTGGCTGCTTCGTGGGGGCGGGAGCTGGACCTGCTGCGAGCGGGAGTGGTGCTCGAGGCCTTGCTGGGCGCAACGGGCTGAGAGAGCGCGCATGGCCGCCCGCCTCCTGCTGCGGGCACTCGGGCCGCCGGCAGGCCATAGGATCGCCTGGGGGAGACAGCGTGAGCCTTTACCCTTCGGATCCGCTGCAGGTCAACGTCCTGGGACGCGAATACCGGGTCACCCGCAGGAGCCTCGGGCCCGGGCCCTTGCGGGTCGGGAGCCGCTCGTTCTGGCTCGAGGAGCTGGAGATCGTCGTCCGGTCCGCGTGGCCGATGGCGTGGCGCCCGGGCGAACGGGGCCGGGACCCGGAGCGATGGGATGCCGGCGACGCTATCGAGCGATGAAGGAGCGCCGGCCGGGAGCTACCGGCCGCCCACCTCCAGGACCAGTGCTCCTTCGACCTGCGCTCGGGAGAGGCGCTGCAGCGCTTCGTTGGCCCGCTCGAACGCCACCGCCTCGGCGTGCACCTGCAGCGGGATCCGCCCGGCGAGGGCCATCCACTCCGCGGCGTCCCGGCGGGTCGCATTGGCGACGCTCACGATGCGCCGTTCCCAGTAGAGGCGGTCGTAGGCGAAGGACGGGATGGCGTCCATGTGAACGGCGTTGATGGCGAGCGTTCCCCCGCGCCGCAGCACGCCCAGCGCCGCCGGTACGAGGCTGCCGGCCGGAGCGAAGGTGATGGCGGCGTCCGCCAGGAACGGCGGCGCCTGCCCGGCCTCCCCGGCCCAGACCGCTCCCAGTTGCAGCGCCATCCGGCGGTGGGCTTCCTGCCGCGAGAAGACCAGCACCTCACAGCCCCACGCGGCGGCAACCTGCAGCGTCAGGTGGGCCGAAGCGCCGAAGCCGAACAGGGCCAGGCGCTGGCCGGGCCGGACGCCCGCCACCCGTAACGACCGGTAGCCGATGATGCCCGCGCACAGCAGGGGTGCCGCCTCGATGTCCGGGTAACGGCCGGGCAGGGCGACGAGGTTTTCCGCCGGTGCCACCACGTACTCGGCATATCCCCCGTCGACGTGATAGCCGGTGAACCGCGGCGCCTCGCAGAGGTTTTCCTCGCCCCGCAGGCAGTACTCGCAGTGCCCGCACGCCTGGTACAGCCACGGCAGCCCGGCCCGTCCCCCGGGCACGACCCCTGCCGGCAGGCGCGCTTCGCTGCCGGGCCCGAGCGCGTCCACGTAGCCGACGATCTGGTGCCCGGGCACGACGGGAAGCGTGGCGGCCGCCAGATCGCCTTCCACGACGTGCAGGTCGGTGTGGCAGACGCCGCACGTCGCGACCCGCAAGCGCACCTCGCCCGGGCCCGGCTGGGGGATGCTCCGCTGTCGCAGCTGCAGGGGATGACCGCTTACCGGCCCCTGCCGCTCCAGCACCCACGCCTTCATGGGACCCCTCCTTCCCTGCCTGCTACGCCTCTTCCAGAAACCAGGGAATTCCCGGGGGTCGGGCGAAGCTCCGTACCGACGGGAGGCGGTACCCCTTTGTCGACGTCGCACAAGCTGGCGTACAGCATCGGTTCGCTCGGCGCCTCGTTACCGTACCAGGTGATGACCGCGTACATCGTCTTCTACTACGTGGACGTCCTCAAGGTTTCCCCCGTCACCGTCGCGACGGCGATGTTCCTGTGGAGCTGGTGGAACGCCTTCAACGACCCCCTGCTCGGCTACCTGTCGGACCGTACCCGTACCCGCTGGGGAAGGCGAATCCCGTACATCGCCGCAGGCTGGCTGCCGTTCGTCGTGGCGTTCTATGTGCTCTGGGCGCCCCCCGAAGCCGTGCTCGCAGCGGGCAACATGGCGGTCTTCTGGTACTTCTTCGGCGTCATGTGCTTGTTCGACTTCCTATATACCATGGTGGTGCTCAACTGGACGGCCCTGTTCCCGGAGATGTTCCCCCGATTGGAGGAGCGCTCGTCGGTTTCGGCCATGCGCCAGGCCTTCACCTTGCTCGGCCTGGTGGGCGTGGCCGTGGCGTCCACCCTGGCCGGGAGCATCGGGTGGGATCGGATGGGGTTATTGTTCGGGGTCATCGGAGGCATCGCCCTGGCCACCTCCCTGCTGGGGGCCCGAGAGGATCCCCGTTACGCCCAGGCGCAGTCGCTGCCGCTACTCGAGGCCTTGCGGAGCACTCTGGTCAACCGCTCGTTCGTCACCTTCGCCCTGGTCAGCTTTTCCGTACAGCTCACCTTCAGCCTGATCATGGCGGCGGTACCCTTCTACACCAAGTACGTGCTGGGATTGCCCCCGCTGGGCAACACCCTGGTACTGCTCAGCACGTTCGGGGTCATCGCCGTCGCGCTCCCGCTCTGGGCGCGCAGGACGGTTGCGGTGGGGCCGCGGCGTACGATGATCGAGGGGGTGACCCTCTACCTGATCACGCTGGGCGGGTTCTGGTTCGCCTCCGACCTGGCGACCGGGATCGCCGCGGGCGCCCTCGTGGGTACCGGCATCGCGGCGGCCATGCTGCTCCTGGACGTCCTCATCGCGGACGTCATCGACGAGGACGAGCTGCGCACCGGGCAGCGGCGCGAGGGCATGTACTTCGGGATGCACGCCCTCATCCTGCGCCTCAACGGTACTGCCCAGGCGGCCATCCTCGGCCTCGTGCTGGCGCGCTCGGGTTACGACGCGACGCTGGCCGTCCAGCCGCCGTCGGCCATCCTGGGCTTCAAGCTCTTGGTCACGGCAGTGCCGGCGGTGATCCTTTTGATCACCCTCTTCTTCCTGCAACTGTACCCCCTGCACGGCGAGCGGCTGCGCCTGGTGCGGGAGCAACTCGAACGGCGGCGCCCGGGTGCCCCGTCCCCTGAGGCCACGCCGTCGGCCTGACGGGCATGGGGCTGTACCTGACGCCACGGCGGCCCGTGCGGGGCCGGGGGCTGCCCCGCCGGGCATGGTGGGTGGCCGTCCTGATAGCCCTTCTCGTCGCCGGCGTGGCGCTCTGGCGCACGTATCCCCTGGTGCTGGCCGGGATGGCCCGGTACCTCGTCGTCGACGACGGGCCCGCCCCTTCGGACGCCATCATCGTCCTGGGAGGCGACTGGAAGGGCCGGATCCAGAAGGGCATCGAGCTCTACCGGGAGGGGTACGCGCCTCTGCTGGTGGTGACGGGAGGGCTCCTGGTCGCTCCGGACCGGACCCAGGCCGACTACCTGGCCGAAGTGGCGGAGCGCTCCGGGGTGCCGGCGCAGGCCATCGTCAAGGAGCCCCGCTCCGACAGCACCTACCAGGACGCCGCCCTCACCCTGGAGCTAGCCAGGGAGCACGGGTGGCGGCGGGTGCTGGTGGTCACGTCAGACTGGCACTCGCGCCGGGCGGCCACGATCTTCCGCAAGCTGTACGGCCCCGCCGGGATCGAGGTGCGAAGCGTACCCAGCCCTGAGTGGCGGTTCGAGACGAGCCGCTGGTGGGAGTATCCCGACGGGGGCGAGACGATCGTGATCGAGTGGGTGCGGCTCGTCTGGTACGCCCTGCGGTTTTGAGGGACGGCCGGCTCCGGGCGCCTGCCATCAGCGCCGCCACAGCCAGAGGAAGAGCAAGGCAAACGCGACGCTGTTGGCGATCTCGACCACGCCGGCCACGACGGGACGCACCTTGCGCCCGAGCGGAGTCGCCCACGCCCGCAGGGCGCTCGGCACGTAAGCGACGCCCACCTCGGGCACACCGAGCGCCGCCGGCACCGCCAAGAGCGCGAGGTGCGCGCCGTTGGAGAGCCACTTGTAGCGCACATCGCCGCGCTCCCGGAAAAGGGTCCTGACGTGAAACGCCGTGCCGAGGAAGAAGGCGAAGGTCAACGTCCACAGCATCCAGGCCGTCCGGTCGAGCGTCCCGCCGCCCACGAGGTAGGAGATGGGGCCCCAGAGTTGCAGGCCTCCGATGGCGAGCGCGTCGCTCACCAGCATGCGCTCCCGCTGCAGCCGCACCAGCGCCCACTGCGCGGCGAGCAAGGCTGCGGCGGCTCCCCCGAACAGCATGAGCACGGGCCACCGCCAGACCGGGTATCCCATCAGCAAGACGCCAAGGCCCGCCAACCCTCCGGCCCATGTCGACAGGCGTGCCCTGTGCCGGCCGCCGCGAGCCGCCTCCAGCAAGGCGGAGGAGCCCAGGTGAAAAGCCAGGGCCGCGAAGAGCAACAGGAGGTGCACCCACGTGAAGCGGCTCAACGCGGCCCCGAGGGCCAGCGGGACCAACCACATGAACCACACGCCGTGCTCCCTGGGCAGCACGGCCCGCAACGCTTCCCGCACCGCCACCGCCGATCCGGTGCCCCCACCTCAGGCCCTGCCGGCGGGCAGCGATCCGACATCCTCGCCGAGCTCCCGGAGGCGCTTGCGGGCTTTTTCCCTGTAAGCCTCGTCGTTGCGCGGGTCCTTGCCTTCCATGGTGAGGACCTCCCGGTAGGTGCGCACCGCGCGCTCCCGGTCTCCTACCGCTTCGTACGCCTCGGCCAGGCCCAACCGGTACAACACGTCGTTGGGCGCGTATCGGACCGCCTGCTCCGCGTGGGTCACGGCCTTTTTCTTGTCGCCCACCGAGAGAGGCCAACCCGGCACCACCCGGTAGAGCGTCCCGAGGACATAATGGGCTCCGGCATGCCGAGGATCAAGGTCGAGGGTCGCCTCCATCTCCCGCACCACGTCGCCGACCATGAACAGGCTGGCCAGGATCCCCCGCTCCTCGCCGACCCGGGCGATCAACACCCCGTGCCAGTAGTGGCCGTCCACCCCTCTCGGATCGAGGTCGACGGCCCGCTTGGCCAGATCCCGCCCCTCTTCCAGGACCGGCCGCTTCTCGGCCTTGGGCAGCCACTCGGCCAGCTGCCACGCGGCTCGCCCTGCCTTCCACGCGGCCTCGTACGAGCCGGGGTCGCCGGCCGCCGCCTCCTTGTACAGCCCGTACGCCTCCCGGAGCTCCTCCAGGGTGGTAGCCCGGTCGTACAGCGCATCCGCTTGTGCCAGCAGCTCCGGCGCCTTGCCGGCCGTCCCGGCCGCCGCTACCCCGGCCGTCCGGACCGCCGGCACTACCAGGACCGTCACGAGCAACGCCACCGCCCTGACCCCTATCAGTCGCCCGCCCATGCGCAAGAAGGCCACCTCCTGCGGCTAACATTCCAAGACCGGGGCGGCCGTCCTCCCTCGCTGTCGCTCCCCGCATCCCGCCGGCGCCTGGTACAATGAGCACTGGTTCGCGCAAATCCACGAAACGGGGGCTGCCATACGCCATGCAAGGGACCTCGGCTCGCACGCACGATCCGTTCGGTGCGCGGGCGACGTGGGACACCTCCCGGGGGCCGGTTCGCATCTTCCGGCTGCAGGCCCTCGAAGAGCAGGGCCTGGGCAAACTGTCCCGGCTCCCCTACGCCATCCGGGTGCTCCTGGAAAACCTCTTGCGGCACGTGGACGGGCAAACGGTCACCGAAGACGACGTCCGAGCACTGGCCGGCTGGCAACCGCATCCCGCCGCTGCCCGGGAGATCGCCTTCATGCCGGCGCGGGTCATCCTGCAGGACTTCACCGGCGTGCCGGCGGTGGTCGACCTGGCCGCCATGCGTTCGGCGGTGGCTCGCATGGGGGGAGACCCGCGGCGGATCAACCCGCTGGTGCCCGCGGACCTGGTCATCGACCACTCGGTCCAGGTCGACCGGTTCGGCACCGTCTATGCGTTCGCAGAAAACGTCGAGCTCGAGTACCGGCGCAACCGGGAACGGTACGCGCTGTTGCGATGGGCGCAGCGGGCGCTGGACAACTTCCGGGTGGTACCGCCCGGCACGGGCATCGTCCACCAGGTCAACCTGGAGTACCTGGCCTCGGTGGTGCAAGTGCGGCGTGCCGCAGACGGCGTCCTCGAGGCGTATCCGGATACGCTGGTCGGCACCGACTCCCACACCACCATGATCAACGGTCTGGGCGTGCTCGGGTGGGGCGTGGGCGGCATCGAGGCCGAGGCGGTGATGCTGGGCCAGCCCTACTACATGCTCGTGCCCGAGGTCATCGGCGTACGGCTGCTCGGGCGGCTTCCCGAGGGCGCGACGGCCACGGACCTGGTCTTGACCGTGACCGAAATGCTGCGCCGGCGCGGGGTGGTCGACAAGTTCGTGGAGTTCGTGGGGCCGGGCGTGCGCAGCTTGAGCCTTCCGGACCGGGCGACCATCGCCAACATGGCGCCGGAGTACGGGGCCACCATGGGCTTTTTCCCGGTGGACGAGGAGACCCTGCGGTACTTGCGCGGCACCGGACGAGACGAGGCCGCGGTCCAGCTGGTGGAGCGCTACTGCAAAGAGCAGGGGCTGTGGCGCTCGGGCGACGAGCCGGAGCCCGAGTACACCGACCTCCTGCAACTCGACATGGGCCGGGTGGAGCCGAGCCTGGCCGGGCCGCGCCGGCCCCAGGATAGGGTCGTGCTGCGGGCCGTGAAGCCGTCTTTCGAGAAGGCGCTCACGGAGCTCTACAAGAAGTCGCCCGCCGCGGCCCCCTCCGACGGGTCGCTGCGCCACGGCGACGTGGTTATCGCCGCCATCACGAGCTGCACCAACACCTCCAACCCCTCGGTGATGGTAGGGGCGGCGCTGCTCGCCAAGAAGGCGGTGGAGCGAGGGCTTTCGGTCAAGCCTCACGTCAAGACCAGCATGGCGCCGGGCTCCCGGATCGTCACCCACTACCTGGAGACGACGGGGCTGCTGCCTTATCTCGAGGCGCTCCGGTTCCACGTGATCGGGTACGGCTGCACCACCTGCATCGGCAACAGCGGCAGCCTGCCGCCGGCGGTGGCGCAGCAGGTGAAAGAGGGCGACCTGGTGGTCGCTGCCGTGCTCAGCGGCAACCGCAACTTCGAGGGACGGGTCAACCCGCTCGTGCGGGCCAACTACCTCGCCTCGCCCATGCTCGTCGTCGCGTACGCCCTGGCGGGCAGGGTTGACATCGACCTGACAAGCGAGCCCCTGGGTACCGACCCCAACGGGCGCCCGGTCTACCTGCGAGACATCTGGCCGAGCCAGGAGGAGATCGCCCGGACGGTCGACGCGGCCCTGCGACCCGAGCTCTTCCGGGCCGAGTACGGTTCGGTGTTCGAGGGCGACGAGCGGTGGAAGGGGCTTCCCGTCCCCGAGGGGGAGCTCTACGCGTGGGATCCTGGCTCGACCTATATCCAGGAGCCGCCGTTCTTCGAGGAGATGGAGGGCGCGCCGGCCCCCTTGCGGGACATCGAGGGGGCCCGGGCCCTGCTGGTGCTCGGCGACTCCATCACCACCGATCACATCTCGCCGGCCGGCGCCATCCCCCGGGAGAGCCCGGCGGGCCGGTACCTGCTGGAGCACGGGGTGGCCGAGCACGAGTTCAACACCTACGGGTCGCGGCGCGGCAACCATGAGGTGATGATGCGCGGCACGTTCGCCAACATCCGGCTGCGCAACCTCATGGTGCCCGGCACCGAGGGCGGGGTGACGGTGCACTGGCCGGACGGGCAGCGCATGAGCGTCTACGATGCCGCCATGCGCTACAAGGAGGAGGGCGTGCCCCTCGTCGTGCTCGCGGGCAAGGAGTACGGGACGGGCAGCTCCCGCGACTGGGCCGCCAAGGGCACCTACCTCCTGGGCATCCGGGCGGTCATCGCCGAGAGCTTCGAGCGCATCCACCGCAGCAACCTCGTGGGCATGGGCGTCTTGCCGCTGCAGTTCGAGCCCGGGCAAAACGCCCAGAGTCTCGGGCTCACGGGCGAGGAGGTCTTCGCCGTCCGCGGCATCGCGCAGGGCCTGGCGCCCCGGCAGCGGCTGGAGGTGACGGCGCGCCGGGCGGACGGCGCCGAGGTCCGCTTCGGCGTGACGGCCCGCCTCGATACGCCCGTCGACGTCGAGTACTACCGCCACGGCGGCATTCTCCAGGCGGTGATGCGGCGCATCCTGGGCGAGGCGCAACAGCCCGCTCCCCCACGGGCGGGTTAGCGGTGGCCGGGGGCACTCCTCGAGGAGGCCCGCAGGCAGGTCAAGGTCATAGAGCCGTTATGTATACCGTGTCACATGCGGCGATAACATGACGCACTATTGACATCATCCTACCCCGATGCCATAATGCCGCCATCCAGACTCGGGCCGGCGTATCCGGCCGGTGGGGAGGATGATCGGCCCATGGCAGGGGGCTTCATGTCAGAGTGCTGGCGGTGGCGCCGGGTCGGCCTCGCGGTCACCGTCGCCACGGTCGCGCTGCTGATCGCGGCGGTGGCCGTGGTGTACGCGCAGGCCGACCCCTCCGGAGCCGCGACCGGCGGTATCCAGGACGTTCCCGCGGCTGTCCCGGGCGCACCCACGCTGCAGGAGGTGGCCGCGCTCGCAGGTCACAACCGCGTGGCCATCAACATGGTCTGGACCCTGGTCACCGGGTTCTTGGTCATGTTCATGCAGGCGGGCTTCGCGCTGGTCGAGACGGGGTTCACCCGGGCCAAGAACGCCAGCCACACCATGCTCATGAACTTCCTCATCTACGCCATCGGCATGCTGGGTTACTGGCTGGTCGGGTTCGGGCTGCAGATGGGCGGCACCGGCGGGGCCGGCACGCTCGGCGGCGCCACCGGGCTGGACGGGGAGTTTACCGTCCGGCTCTTCGGCAACGAGTTCGGGCTGTTCGGCACGAAGGGTTTCCTGCTCACGGGCGCGGCGTACGATGCGGCGGCGTTCGCCCTCTTCCTCTTCCAGATGGTCTTCATGGACACGGCCGCGACCATCCCGACGGGAGCCATGGCGGAACGCTGGAAGTTTTGGCCTTTCGTCGTCTACGGCTTTTTCATCTCCATGGTGACCTATCCGCTCTTCGCCAACTGGGTGTGGGGCGGCGGGTGGCTGTCGGCCCTCGGCCGTAACTTCGGGTTGGGGCACGGCTACCTCGACTTCGCCGGCTCGTCGGTCGTCCACATGACCGGTGGCGTGACCGCGCTGGCCGGGGCGCTGGTGCTGGGGCCCCGCATCGGCAAGTTCAAGGCGGACGGCACCCCGGTCGCCATCCCGGGGCACAACATTCCCATGGCGATCCTCGGCACGTTCATCCTGGCTTTCGGTTGGTTCGGGTTCAACGCCGGGAGCACGCTCGCAGGCGGCGATTTGCGCATCGGGGTCATCGCCACCAACACCATGCTGGCCTCGGCGGCCGGGGCGCTGGCGGCCGCGCTCTACACGGCGATGCGCTGCGGCAAGCCGGACACCAGCATGGCGGCCAACGGGATGCTGGCCGGCCTGGTGGCGATCACGGCGCCCTGCGCCTTCGTCAACGCGCCGGCTGCCGTGTTGATCGGGCTGGTGGCCGGCATCCTCGTCGTCTGGAGCGTCGACTTCGTCGAGAAGGTGCTGAAGGTCGACGACCCGGTCGGGGCCATCTCGGTACACGGCACCAACGGCGCCTGGGGAGTGCTCGCCCTCGGGCTGTTCGCCGACGGGACGTACGGCGACGGCTTCAACGGGATCTCCGGCGGGGTGCGGGGGCTCTTGTACGGCGACGCCGGGCAGCTGCTCGCCCAGATCATCGGGCCGCTCGTCAACTTCGTCTTCATCTTCGCCCTATCGTGGCTCTTCTTCAAAGCGCTCGATGTGGTCATGGGCATGCGGGTGAGCCGCGAGGCGGAGCTCGAAGGGCTCGACTTCCACGAGGTGGCCCTACCGGGCTACCCGGAGGTCACGCCGCCGGCCCTGCCCGAGGTGGCGCGGCCCGCGGCGGTGCCGCTCGCCGGCGGGAAGTGAGGCGGACGGCAGGGCTCCGGGTCGCCATCATGGTGGTCGCCTCCGGCGAGAGGGCGGCCGGACGGGTGGTGGAGGCCGTCCGGGAGGGCGCTCACACCGGCCGAGCGGGAGATGGTAAGATCGTCGTGCTGCCGGTGGAGGACGCGGTACGGATCCGCACCGGCGGTCCCGGAGCACAGGCGGTGTAGCCGGGGGAGCGGCCTTCCCCGGCCCGTCTTGCGGGGAAGGGGAATCACCCACGGGCACACCCACCAGGCGATTGCGGATCCTGGTAACCGGAGGCCACGGGCAGGTGGGAAGGGAGCTCGACCGCCTCGCCCGTGGCCCCGGTGCGACCGGCGCCACGTCGCTGTGGGCGCCGGGACGCTCCGAGCTCGATGTGACCCGCCCGCACGAGGTGCTCGCCGCACTGCTGGACTTCCGGCCCTCGGCGGTCATCCATGCGGCGGCGCTCACCGACGTGGATCGCTGCGAGCGGGAGGTCGAGCTGGCGCACCAGGTCAACGCCGAGGCGACGGCCGAGCTGGCCAGGGTGTGCGCCCGGCATCGCATCCCGCTGGTCTACGTGAGCACCGACTACGTCTTCGACGGGGCGAAAGGTCGCCCGTACGTCGAGGGCGACACTCCCCGGCCCCTGAGCGTCTACGCCCGGACCAAGTGGCAAGGGGAGCAGGCCGTCTCGGCGGCAGGCGGGCCTCATGCGATCGTGCGCACCGCCTGGGTTTACTCCATCTTCGGGCGCAACTTCGCGGTGGCCATCCTGGAGGCGGCCCGCCGATCGGCGGAAGAAGGCTCCGGCGAGCCGCTGCGGGTGGTGGCCGACCAGGTGGGTTCGCCGACCTACGCCCGGGACCTGGCCACGGCGCTGTTGCGCATGGTGGAGATGGACCTCGCCTCCAGCCGGCGGCTCTTCCACGCCGCCAACGCCGGGGCCTGCTCCCGGTGGGAGCAGGCGCGGGCGCTCGTGGCCCTGGCCGGCTGGGAGGTGCCCGTCCTCCCCGTCTCCACCGGCGAGATGCCGCGCCCGGCCCGCCGGCCGGCCTACTCGGCCCTGGACAGCGGAGCCCTGGCGGGCGAGGGCATCGCGATGCGGCCGTGGGGCGAGGCGCTCGAGGCCTTCGTCCGGGAGCTGGCCGAGGCCCGGCCCGACCTGGTGCGCCGGCCCTGAGGGCGCGCAGGCGACGTCCCCGGCGGGATGCCGGTCACGTGCCCCTGGCACGGTCTCGAGCCCGGGCGGCCGCCTGCCGCTGCATCGCGGCGAGCGGGAAGATGCTCGCCAGCTCCAGCAACAGGGCGAAGCCGATCAGGTAGGCCGGCGACAGGTCGTACAAGAAGCCCATGGCCGCGCTCCCGGCGAACCACGCCACGCCGAAGGCCGTGTTGAAGACGCCGTAAGCCGCGCCCCGGACGGCGGCCGGGGCCAGGTCGGCGATCGCTGCCCGCATGATGGTCTCCTGGACCCCCATCGCCGCCCCCCACAGCAGGACGCCCGTCCACGCGGTGGCCGCCGACGGCCCGAAGGCCAGGACGACGGCCGGTATGGTGAGCAGCGGCGCCGAGAGCAGGGAGGCCATCCCGCTGCGATCGTACAGCCTGCCGGCCGCCAGGGCGGTGAGCGCGTCGACCCCCATGGCCACGGCGAACGCCACCGGAATCACGGCGTCGGCCATCAGACCGTGAGCCTTGAGGTGGTACGAGATGAGCTGGAAGTGAGCGAACCCCGCGACGCTGAGAACCGAAAAGGCCACGTAGAGCCAGAACGTCGCGGGAAGCTTCGCCTCGGGCCGAACGCTCTCCTGGCCGGCCCGAGGTGCCGATTCTGAGGTCGGGCCTGGCGCCTCACCGGGCGCGCGCTCGAACTGCGCCGGCGCCGGGAAGATCACCCGCGCCGCCGCCAGGGTGCCGAGGGCGAGCAGCGCCGGGATCAGAAGGACGGCAAACCCTCGCGCGTACCCCTCCCCGGCGAACAGCGCCCCTGCCACCAGAAGAGGCCCCGTCACCGCCCCCACCTGATCCAGCGCCTCGTGCAAACCGAATCCGAACCCCCGGCCCACCTGGTGAGTGGCGTAGGAGAGCATGACGTCGCGGGAAGGCGTGCGGATCGCCTTGCCGATGCGCTCGACGACGATGAGCCCGGCGGCGACCTCCCACCGGCCGGCCAGGGCCAGCAGGGGCACGGCCAGAAGGTTGATCGCATACCCGATGCCCGTCAAGAGCCAGTACCGGCGCAGCCGGTCGGCCATGTAGCCGGAGCCCAGCCGCACGGCGTAACCGGCCAGCTCTCCCAGGCCGGCGACGACGCCCACGGCGCCGGCGCTCGCACCCAGGGCGAGCATGAACGGCCCCGTTGCGCTGCGCGCTCCCTCGTAGGTCATGTCGGCGAAGAGGCTGACGAAACCCAGGAGCACGATGAACCGTATCGCTCGCCTGCGATCCGCGCTCTCCGGGGTAGCCACGGGGACGACCTCCTCATGCGAGCCATGTCGCGGCGGTGCGAACAGGTCAGAGTTCGAGCGGAGAGACCCTGTCCCTGCCCGTTTCCCGGCCAGCACGGGAGCAGCACGCGGTTCGCACGCAGAATCGTTGCCAAAGCCCTGTTGCGGTTGCCAAAGCCCTGTTGCGGTTGCCAAACCCCTGTTGCGGTGGCCATCGGGTAGAATAGTAATCAGCAGGGAAGAGACAGGCCCCCCAGGGAGGAGGTTCCTACCTTGGACCATGCCCCCAGGTCCGGTGCTCGAGCGACGGGTCGCTTCCGCGTATCGAGGGTCGCGATCGCGCTCCTGATGGTCATCGCCGGCGCCTCCGGGCTTGCCGCGCTCGACGCGCCGCCGACGCGGGCCCTCGAGCCCGGAGAGCAGGCCCTCATCGACCTGTACTCCAGGGTGGCGCCCGCGGTGGTGAGCCTCGGCGCCGCCGATCGGCTGGGGTCCGGCTTCCTGATCGATACGGCCGGGCACATCGTGACCAACAACCACGTGGTCGCGGGCGTCCGCACCCTCGACGTTACCTTCCTGGACGGCACCATCCTCACGGGCACGGTCGTGGGGACGGATCCGGACAGCGACCTTGCCGTGGTCCAGATCGACCGGGTGCCGGCTGGCGTACGCCCCTTGACCCTGGGAGACTCGGACGGGCTGAGGGTCGGGCAACAGGTCATCGCGATCGGTAACCCCTTTGGGTTTAGCGGCACCATGACCACGGGGATCGTCTCCGGGCTCCACCGGGTCATCCCGGCGGGACTGAGGCCCTTCTCCATCCCGGACGTCATCCAGACGGACGCGGTCATCAACCCGGGCAACTCGGGGGGCCCGCTGCTCGACTCGTCCGGCACCGTCATCGGCGTGACCACCGCCATCCAGAGCCGCACCGGCGTCTTCGCGGGCGTGGGGCTGGCGGTGCCCTCCGGCCTGGTGCGCAAGGTGGTGCCGGTGCTCATCGAGCGCGGCAGCTACCAATGGCCGTGGCTGGGGGTGTCCGGCACCAACCTCTCGCCGGCGGTCGCCCGGGCCAACGGCCTGACCAGCACCCGCGGCGCGTACGTGCACCAGGTGGTGCGGGGCGGCCCGGCCGACAAGGCAGGGTTGCGGGGCACGCAGCAGGTCACGCGGCAGGACGGGCAGGAGGTCCAGGTGGGCGGCGACGTGATCGTCAAGCTCGACGGCCGCCCCATCGACAGCTTCGACGACCTGTTGCTGGTGGTGGCGCGCTACACCGAGGTCGGGCAGACGATCCAGGTGCAGGTGGTCCGGGAGGGCAAGACGCTCACGCTCCCGGTCAAGCTCGAGGCCCGCCCGGCCACGGTGCCGGCGCAGTAAACCCGGTTGTCCCGGCGAGGGCGGCTTTACGCGGGCAGCGGCGTGACCGTTACCCCGGCCTGCAAGGCGGCCACGGCCTCAGCCGTCACCAGCCCGCCCCCGAAAGTCGTCACGTCGGCGGTCCCGGCTGCCACGCCGAAGGCGGTGAGCTCCGCCAGGGCCATGCCCCGGGCCAGCCCGAGCGCCAGGGCGGCAACCATGCTGTCTCCGGCCCCGACGGGGTCGACCACGGCGACGCGCGGGGCCACCACCCGCCACGCGCCGGCTGCGTCGACGGCGAGGGCGCCGGCACTTCCCAGCGAGACGACGGCTGCCTGCGGGCCCCACCCGAGCACGGTCCGAGCCGCCCTCACGAGGCGCTGCTCGTCTCCTGCCTGTGGCTCGTCGAGGGTGCGTTCACCGGACTGGGTGACCGGCCGCTCGCCTGCCGGCAGGATGCCCTGCTCGCCCAGCTGCGCGGCCAGTTCGAAGAGTTCCTGGCGGTTGGGCTTGATGAGGTGGGGGCGTGCCCGCAAGCCCAGGAGCAAAGGTTCCTTGCTCGAGTCGAGGAGGGTCCAGGCGCCCGCCCGCCGGGCCGCTTGCAGCACCCGGGCGTAAAAGTCCCGGCGCAGCGTGAGCGGCAGGCTGCCGCTGCACACGACTACGTCGGCCTCGCCGGCCAATCGCTCGAGGGCGGCCGCGAGCTGTTGGACGCGCCGGGCATCGGCGTGGAGCCGTCCCTCTTCGTTGATGATGGTCGTCTCGCCGTTTCGGGGGTCCACCACGAGCGTGCAGGTGCGCGACAGGCCGTCCACCTCGACCAGGGTGGCCGGGATCCCTTCCCGCTCGAGATCGTCTCGGATGAACCGGCCCGTCCACCCGGCGACCAGGCCCACCAGGTGGGGCTCCCCGCCTAGCGCCTTCACGGCCCGGGCGACGTTGGCCCCCTTGCCGCCCGCCACCGTGAGGGTCTGGTCCGTGCGAAAGACCCTTCCCGCCCGGAAGTCCCCCACGGCCACGGTCCGGTCGATGGCCAGGTTGGGGCCGAAGACGACGATCCGGGCCACCTTCACCAGGGCTCCCTCATGTCACAAAGGCTCTCGCATGGGGCGCATCACGACCTCAATGATGCGCGACTTGGGAGGTTGGGCCACGGCGAAGTAGACGGCCTCGGCCACGTCCTCGGGATCGAGGTACTCCTCGAGCTGGGGGTCACCGGGCGTCCGCCCGGTGCCGAGCGCGAAGTGCGTGTGCACTCCGCCGGGGGCGATGGTGGTGACCTTGACCCCGTGCGGGCGCAGCTCGTAGTCGAGAGCCTGCGCGAAACCGACCTGCGCGTGCTTGCTCGCGCAGTAGACCGCCTCGTTGGGAAGCCCCTTCTTGCCCGCCACCGAGGCCACGATGACCACGTGGCCCGACCCCTGGCGCTTCAGGTGGGGCACGGCGAAACGGGCGAACAAGAAGGTGGAGCGCATGTTGGTCTCCATGATCCAGTCGTAGTCGTCCGGGCTGAACGCCTCGAGCGGCCCGTACTTGCCCACCCCGGCGTTGATGACCAGGATGTCGAACCCGCCCAGGGTCTCGATGGTGGCGGCGATGGCGCGCTGCACGTCCTCCACCCGCCGCCCGTCCCCGGGCAGCACCAGGGCGCGTGCCCCCTGGGCCTGCACGGCGCCGGCCACCGCCCGGAGGTCCGGCTCCGTCCTGGCGAAAAGGGCCGCATGCACTCCCTCCCGGGCCAGGCGTATCGCCACCGAGCGCCCGATGCCGCGGCTCGCTCCGGTGATCAGCGCGACCTTCCCCCGGAGCGCACCCCCACCCTGCTCTGCCGCCACTCCGGCAACCCCTCCCGCTCCTGCTCCTGCTGCGCTGGTCTCTCGCCACGGCCCTGCTTTCGGTGCGAGGGCTCGAGGCCCCTGTTTCCCGGTACCCGGGAGAACTCCTGCAGCGTCATGGGCGTGAGTCCATCCTTCGTAGGAGATCTCGACAAAGTCGGACGCCACAGGCCCGGACAAAGCGGAGCATGCACGGCCGCCCGTCCGGCGGCCACCTGGCCCCATGCTCCGGCTTGATACCGTTTGTGTAGCCCGTGTGCACGCATCCCTGTGCGGGCGGGAGGAATGGCGAGCTCCGTGTCGTAACCGATTCACGCGGGACTAAGTCGGCGCGTGCAACGAAGTTGCGTGGCGGTACGATACGAGCCCGCGGGGACGTGGGGTTGCGATGGCAGGGCAGCGAAAGGAGGCGGGATCATTTCTATGAGACGGAACGTACTGGTCGTCAGTTTGCTCGTCGTCGCGCTGGTGGTGGGGTTGTCGGCGGTAGCGCTGGGGGCGGCCAAACCCCCTGGCAGTAAGTTGACGTTCGCCTGGATCCCCAAGGCGCTCAACAACCCGGTCTTCGAGCTGGGGCGCGACGGCGCCTTCGCCAAGGCGAAGGAGTTGACCGCCAAGGGGCCGTATCAGGTCGAGGTGCTGTACGTCGGCTCCGTGGCCTCCGACGCGGCGGAGCAGGTCCGCGTCATCGAAGACGTCATCGCCAGAGGAGTGGACGGCATCGCCCTTTCAGCGAACGACCCTACGGCGCTGGCAGACGTCATCAACAAGGCGGTAGCCGCAGGCATCCCGGTCATGACCTGGGACAGCGACTCACCGGACAGTAAGCGGTTTACCTATCTGGGCGTCAACAACTACGAAGGCGGCAAGGCCGCGGCGGACCTCCTGGTCCGGGCCATGGGGACGAAGGGAAAGGTCGCCCTCCTGACGGGTGTGCCGGGTGCCTTCAACCTCGAGGAACGCATCCGGGGATTCAAAGATGGAGTCAAGAAGTACCCGGGCATCGAAGTCGTTCGCACGGTGTACTGCAACGACGACATCAACCTGGGCGTACAGGTCGTCGAGGAGACCATGCAGGCGTACCCGGACCTGAAGGGCTGGTTCTTCGTCGGGCTGTGGCCGCTTTTCGCCGAGCGTGGCTCGATGCCCCTGTGGGAGGCGGCGGCCAAGAAGGGTATGAAGACGGTCGCCTTCGACACGTTGCCGGTGGAGCTCGAGTTCTTGAAGGACGGCTACCTTGCCGGCCTGGTGGGCCAGAAGTACTGGGGATGGGGATACGACTCCATTCAAATCCTCTACGACCGGGTCGTCCACGGCAAGCAGTTCCCCAAGTGGGTCGACTCGGGCATGGACCTCGTGACCGCCAAGAACGTCAACGCCATGATCCAGGCGTGGGAGAAGAAGGACTTCACCAAGCCTCTGCCGCCTCCATATTGAGCCGGGCGGCAGCACGCTCGGGCAGCGCCTGGCGTAAGGTGCCATGCCACGCCGGGGGCGCCGCGTACGGCCGCCCCCGGCGTGCGAAGCCGAGCCCGACGACACCTGAAGGGTCGGTCCGGATGCACGCTGCAGCCTCCGAGACGGGCCAGCCTTACTGGCTGCTCATGAAGGGGATCTCGAAGAGCTTCCCCGGGGTAAAGGCCCTCGACGACGTGGACTTCGAAGTGGCGCCGGGCGAAGTGGTCGGGCTGGTCGGCGAAAACGGCGCCGGCAAGTCGACGCTGCTCAAGATCCTGAGCGGGGCTTACCGCCGCGATGCGGGAAGCATTTACGTGGCGGGCCGGCCCGTGGAGATCCAGGATCCCAACCATGCTCGCCAGCTCGGCATCGCGACCATTTACCAGGAGTTCAACCTCGCGCCCAACCGGGACGTGAGCGCCAACGTCTTCCTCGGGCGGGAGATGCGACGCGGCGGGTGGGCGGGCTGGCTCGGGTTGGTCGATGCCGCATCCATGCGGCGGCGGGCCCGAGAGGTGCTCGACGGCTTAGGGGTGCCGCTCGACCCGGGGGCCGTGGTCGGCCGGCTGTCCGTGGCATACCGCCAGTTTGTCGAGATTGCCAGGGCCCTTGCCTTCGAGTCGAGGCTGGTGGTCATGGACGAGCCGACGGCCTCCTTGGGCCAGGAGGACGTGCGGCGCCTCATGGACGTAATCCGGGCGCTGGCGGCGAGGGGCATCGGCGTGGTCTTCGTCAGCCACCGGCTCGAAGAGGTGCTGGCCATCGCCCACCGGGTCGTGGTGTTGCGGGATGGCCGCCGGGTGGGGCAGATGGCGGCCAGGGATGCCACGGTGGAGGCTCTGGTACGCCTGATGGTGGGGCGGGAGGTGGAAGAGCGCGGGGCCGGTCGCCGCAGTACCGTGGGGGAGGCTACGGGCGTAGCGCCGCAACCGGCCAAATCGGCCCCCCTGCTCGAGGTGCGGGCACTGAGCCGCGCTGGCGTCGTCGAGAACGTGAGCTTCACGCTCCGCGGCGGCGAGATCCTCGGGGTGGCCGGCCTGATGGGAGCGGGGCGCACCGAGATGGTGCGGCTGCTGGCGGGCGCCGACCGGCCGACCGGCGGCGAGATCCGCCTGGAGGGCAGGCCCCTTGCCATCCGCTCTCCGGCGGACGCCATCCGGGCCGGGATCATGCTCGTGCCCGAGGATCGCCAAAACCAGGGGCTCATCCTCAAGCTGCCGGTGCTCGAAAACATCGGGTTACCCTCCCTCGATCGGTTGAGCCGCGCCAGGGGCTTCGTGGTCAACCGGCGCGCGCTCGCCCGGATGGCAGAGACGCAAGTGCAGCGCCTGCGCATCCGGACCTCGGGGCTTTCGCAGAAGGCCATGTTCTTGTCCGGGGGCAACCAGCAGAAGGTGATCCTGGCCCGTTGGTTGGCCCAGGAGCCCAAAGTGCTCATCCTGGACGAACCGACCCGGGGCATCGACGTGGGCACCAAGGCAGAGGTGCACGAGCTCATCAGGACGCTGGCCAGGAGAGGGATTGGCGTGATCATGGTCTCCTCCGAACTGCCGGAGATCCTGGCGCTGTCCGATCGGGTGCTGGTCATGCACCGGGGACGGGTGGCCGGCCAGTTGGATCGGGCGGAGGCCACCCAAGAGCGCATCATGTGGATGGCCACGGGACATCGAGCGGTGGCGGCCGGAAGGGTGTAGCGAGGCATGATGGACCGTACGGCCAAGGTCGAAGACGTTTCCCCGGCCCGGCGGGCGGTGGCCGGCATCCGGATGCAGGAAGTGGGCATCCTCGCGATCCTGCTGGTGATGTCGGCGCTGCTCGCCATCCGGGCGCCTCAGTTCCTCACCAGTACCAACATCTTCAACGTCTTGCGGGCCTTTTCGTGGATCGCCATCGCGGCCTTCGGCGAGGCGCTCGTGATCATCACCGCCGGGATCGACCTGTCGGTGGGCTCGGTCATGGCGGTCGCAGGGCTGGCCTCTGCGATGATGCTCACGGCGGGGCACTCGACGACGCTGGCGGTCGTGGCGGGGTTGCTGACGGGACTGTTCGTTGGGGCGGTCAACGGAGCGCTCATCTCGTGGGGGCGGCTGGCTCCGTTCATTGCGACCCTGGGCACCATGAGCATCGCGCGGGGCTTCGCCTACGGGCTGACCGGGGGCTGGCCCGTGCGGGGCCTGCCGGCATCGTTCAACTTTCTCGGGCAATACGACCTCCCCGTGGGGCCGTGGAAGGTGCCGCTTCCCGTCATCTTCATGCTGCTGCTCGCCGTCATGGCCCACTTCTTCCTCAACCGGTCCGTCTGGGGCTACCGCATCTACGCCGTGGGAGGCAACGAGCAGGCGTCGGCGCTGGCCGGGGTCAACGTCCGGCGGATCAAGCTCCTGGTCTACTCGTTGAGCGGTCTGCTGGCGGGCGTCGGCGGCATCCTGATGACGGCCCGGCTCGGGGTGGCGGCGCCCACGGCAGGGCTCGGCTACGAGCTGGACGTGATCGCCGCGGCCGTCATCGGCGGCACCAGCCTCATGGGCGGCGAGGGTACCATCCTGGGGGTGCTCATCGGCGCGGCCATCATGCAGGTCATCCGCAACGGCCTCGTGTTGATGGGCTTTCCCGCCTACTGGCAGCCGGCGGCCATCGGCGCGGTCATCATCGTCGCCATCATGATCGACCAGCTCCGCCGGAGGTGACGACCCCATCCGGCAGAGGTCCGGCGGCGCCTGCCGGTGTCAGGACCGCTGCTCCTTCTGGATCACGCACAGTTGTTCGAATGTCCCGCCAGACCTCGTCAAGTAGAGGATGCCCCCACGAGGGCGATGAACCTGACAGGCCGGGCAGGCGCGCCTCGGGGCGCCGCACCTCCGTCCGGTCCAGAGCCACCACGTGCCGGCCGGGCACGGTGCCGGCCCGAAACACCCTTGTTGCAGCGGGCCATTGCAGGATGGCGTCGTGGATGCCCCAAGCGCTGGGAGCTCGGCGAGCATGGCCCGGTCTCGGATACGGTCGCGCAGCGGTGAAAGATGCGGACCCAACGGCTTACGAAAGGCCCCCTTCCGCGCCCACCGGGCCAGCTCCATCACGGACGGCACGCGCAGGGCAAAGCCGAAAACAAAACTGGGGTTGACCCGATTCCGCGGACACCTGCGCACTTGGGGCGGAGCCCCAACAAGGAGGGTGTCCCATGCCACCAACCCGACCCCCCTACCCGCCGGCGTTTCGCGCCGAGGCCGTGCGGCGGGTGCGCACCTCCGGCAAGACACAGAAGGCGATCGCCGCGGGCCTCGGGGTCTCCACGGAATCTCTGCGCAAATGGGTACGCCAAGCCGCGATGGACGCAGGGGACGCGAGGGCCTGACCACCGCCGAACGGGAAGAGCTGCAGCGGTTGCGGCGTGAGGTGCGCATTCTCCGGGAAGAGCGAGCGATCCTGAAAAAGGCCGCGGCCTTCTTTGCTCGGGAGACCGACCGGACCCGGTAGCCGCCTTCCGGTTCGTGGAGCAGCAGAAGGCCGAGCATTCCGTCGCCATGCTGGGCCGGGTGCTGGACGTCTCCGCCAGCGGGGACTACGCATGGCGCCACTGCCCGCCCTCCCGGCGGGCCCAGCAAGACCGGGAACGCATGGACCGCATCCGGGCCATCCATGCGGCCAGCCGAGGCACCTACGGAACGCCCCGGGTGTGGGCAGAGCTGCGAATGGCTCCCGGCATCGACTGCTCTCGCCAGTGGCTGGCCCGGCTGATGCGCCAGATGGGCCTGCAGGGGGCGCATCGACGCACGGGGCGGGGCCTCACCCGCCGGGACCCCCGCCGGCGGGTCTTCCCGGACCGCGTGCAACGCGTCTTCGCCGCCGATGCGCCCGACCGCCTCTGGGTGGCCGACCTGACCCAGCATCCCACCGACGAGGGGTGGCTGTACCTGGCGACCGTCCTCGACGCCTTCTCCCGCCGGGTGGTGGGCTGGGCCATGGGGGAGCGGCCCACGGCCGAACGGGTCATCGACGCCCTGAACATGGCCGTCTGGAATCGACGGCCCCGTGGCGAGCTGGTCCATCACTCCGACCACGGCGCCCAGTACCCCTCCCTGGCCTTCAGCCGCCGCCTGGAGGCGGCCGGGATCCTGGGCTCCATGGGCTCGGTGGGGGATGCCCTGGACAACGCGGTGGCGGAAAGCTTCTTTGCCACCCTGCAGACCGAGCTGCTCGACCTGAGGCCGTGGCCGACCCGCCAGGTGCTGAAGACCGCTATCTTCGAGTACATCGAGGCCTTCTACAACCGCCGCCGGCGCCACTCGGCCCTCGGCTATCTCAGTCCGGACGAGTTCGCGAGGAGGTGGTACCTCCACCACGAAGTCCCTGATACGGCTGCTTAGCCACAGGTTGTCCACGAAACTGGATCAACTCCATCGGCTTCCGCAACCGGCTGCTGGTGCTGGTCAACTGGGGTTGGAACTATCTCTTCTACGACCGGGGCGTGCGGCGCATCACCGCTGAAGAGCCCGCGGCCCGCCCGGACGGCGGGTCGAGGGATGAGTCGAGAGTCGATCCACATGAAGATCTTCTGGACTCCCCTGGGTAAGCAAAGGGCAGAGTTCCTCTGGCTTCTGACCGTCAGCGGCCTGCTGGGTGCCGCCGAAGCCTTGCTGCAGCCCCTCATGGGGCCTTTGCGAATCGGGTGGTCCTCGACCTCGATCTGCGGCTCTTGGAGCAAAGCCTGCGCCTCGACTGGCAGGCGTTCAACCGCCAGGGGTCGGGCTCCTTCGTGAGCCGCATCCACAAGGACGCGTCCGAGGGGTTCGTCCCCGCGCTGAACCTTGCGATCACCTTCGTGCAGCAGGCGCTCGCCGCTTCGGTCTTCGTCGCCGTCCTGCTCTACCTGTCCTGGAAGGCCACCCTGGCGCTCCTCCTCATGGTTCCACCGCTTATGTGGGCCGCCCACCGTGTGGGAAGGCGCGTCCGGCAGGTCACCTCCGAGGAGCGCGAGCACGAGGCCCGCTTCCTTCACATCCTCACGGGCTCCCTGAAAGCCTTTCGCATCCTGCGGGCCGTGTCCCATCTGCACCCGCCCACCCTCGCGGCCAACCGGCGCGCCCTGGGCGCGTACCTGGACAGCACCTATGAAAACCTCCGGCTCCTGAGCCTCCAGCGGAGCCGGCGAGCGTCAGGGCCAACGTGGACAGGCTGCTTGAACCGCCTCAGCAAACCCCGGCTTGACCCGGCCGCTCGGTGCGCGCCGCGTACTCAGCCAGGGCCTTCATGAGCAGCATCCCGACGGTGGCGCCGGGGTCCGGTTTGCCCAGGGTCTTCTCGTGAAAGCAGGCGGCCTTGCCGTGCTGCGCCACCATGTCCTTGGTGGCCTCGAGACCCTGCTCGGCTGCTCGATAGGCCGAGGCCAGGCCCTCGGCCACGCTTTGACCGCTGGCAACCGCCGCCTTGAGGGCCTCGACGGCGGGATGGAGCGCATCCAAGACGGTCTTGTCTCCAGGCTTCGCCTTTCCCCGGATCATGATGCCTTCGACAAAGGCGGCCATCATGGCCGCCACGTCTTCCAGCGAGACCGCTTGCTTCCCGGCCACTGCCTTTCCGGCCCGCATGAACCCCGTCCCCATCAAGGTGCCCATGGTGGAGGGAGCGGTCGAGGCAATGACCATGCCAGCATTTCCCAAGACCTGGCCGACGTCCGTCTCCTGCATCGCCGCGACCGCATCCGCGGCCGCTCGAAAGCCTTTGCTCATGGTTAGGCCAAGATCGCCGTCGCCGATGACCTGGTCGAGTCGCCCGAGTTCCTCCTTGCACGCTTCTATGTGCGCCGCCAGGTTGGTCAGGATGGCCTTGACGTCTTGCGCACCGAGCGTTTCCATGCCGGAACCCCCGTCAAAGCTGCCCCTGAGCAAAGAACGGCGTACTCGCCGGCCTGGCCAGGTAGCGCTTCAACTCGTCGTCCAACCGCAGCAGCGATATGGAAGCCCCGGCCATCTCCATGGACGTGGCGAACTCGCCGATGTACGCGTGCCAGACCCGGATGCCCTCGGCGTTGAGCACCTGGGAGACCCTCCGGTAGAGGATGTAGAGCTCCTCTTTCGGCGTCGCCCCAAGGCCGTTTACCAGAACCGAGACCTCATCGCCTCGCTTGAAGGGGAGATCCTCCATGATGGCCCGCAACATCTCGTCCACAACCTCGTCAGCGGGTTTGAGCGGCGCCTTCCCCTTCACGCCCGGCTCGCCGTGGATCCCCATCCCGATCTCCATCTCTCCCTCGTCGAGCTCGAAGGTAGGCCGCCCGATCTCCGGAATGACGCAGGGGGAAAGCGCCACCCCCATGGTCCGAACGTTGTCCCCGGTCTTGAGGGCAAGCCGCTCGACTTCGTCCAGGGAAGCCCCCTCCTCGGCGGCGGCTCCGGCGACCTTGTAGAGGTAGAACAACCCTGCGACGCCCCGCCGCTTGTCTTCCCTGCCGCGTGGAGCAGACGCTACGTCGTCGTTGCCGATCACCGTCTCCACCCGAATTCCTTCGACGGCCGCCATCTCCGCCGCCATGTCGAAGGTCATGACGTCGCCGGTGTAGTTGCCGTAGATGTAGAGCACGCCCTCGCCGGCGTGAATGGCCCGGGTCACCTTGAGCACTTGCTCAGGGCTGGGAGACTGGAAGACGCCCCCTACCGCGCACCCGTCGAGCATCCCGTCCCCCACGTAGCCGAGGAACAGGGGCAGATGCCCGGAACCGCCCCCGGTCGCCAGGGCGACCTTCCCGTGCTTCTTCCGGGTCCTGACAAGACAGCGCAGGTCGCCGTGCACGAAGGTCAGTTGATCCGGGTGCGCGGCGTAGATGCCTTCCAGCATGTCGTCTACAAACCGTTCGGGGGCATTGATGAGCTTTCTCATGCCTGTTCAGGTCCCTCCTCATGACGGCGGCGCTATTCAACGGCCACCGCGTGACGGACGCGCCCTTACCACCGCCACGTCCAGCCTTCGTCGGCCCATATGGCGCGGAGCCGCTCGATCACCGGAGCCGCTTCCGATCTTGAACATTGGGTAAGCGGAAGCCGGACGCTGCCACCGCCCAGCCCCCTGTCCTGGGCGACCGCCTTGAACAGGTCCAGGCGGTCCCCCTCGCCCAGCAGCGCCGCGACGCGGCGTACCACCGCGTACCAGCGTGACTGCCCGGCCCGGTCACCTTGCCGGATGGCCCTGAATAGCTCGACAAACGGCTCGGGAACCACCGACGCCGTTCCCGAAACCACCCCGTCGCCTCCGGCGCGCATGAACGCCAGCGAAAGCGTGTCGCTGCCCGCCAGCACCGCGAAGGCGCGCGCGGCCGCCAGGGCCTCCCGAACCTCCAGGAGATCCAGCAGTGACCGCATGTCGCCACTCGAATCCTTGATCCCCGCCACGTTTTCGAAGGCCATGGCGAGTTCGCGGGCGAGGGCCGCGCTGATGCGATTACCGGTACGAGCCGGGATGTTGTATAGATAGACCGGCATGTCGCCTGCCGCCGAGGCAACCGCCCGGTAGAATCCACGCAGCGCCGGCTCATCCAACCTGTAGTACCAGGGCGTGACGCAAGCCACCGCGTCGACTCCCACCTCGGCGACGGCCCGCAGCGCTTCCTGGGTCCCCTGGGTCGTTGCGGTCGTCACTTGCACGGCAACAGGGATCCGCCCCTTCACCCCCCGGACCAGCGCCTGCGTCAGCGCGACGCGCTCGTCATCACTCAGGAAGACGGCTTCGCCGGTGGTGCCGGCAACGAAGAGCCCGTCGACTCCCCGCTCGACGAGCCACTCGGCCAGCGCTGTGGCCGCTGCCAGGTCGACTCGCTCGCCATCGTCGGACATGGGCGTGATGGTGGCCACGACGAGCCCATTGAACGGTGTCTGGCGCGACATTGCGCCATTCCAGGCCATCTTCTGCAGCATCCTCTCGGCTACGAACTTTTCAGCGCATGGGGACGTAGGTGTATCCGAAGCCGTTGCGCTTCCGTCAGGACCAGACTCAAGGCCGCTGCCGCGAGGAGGGTTGCGGCGATGGGGCGGTCCAGGAAGATGCCCCAGCTGGCGTCGGACAAGACCAGGCTCCGACGCAAGTTCGACTCCGCCATCGGGCCGAGCACCAGGCCTAACACCATGGGCCCCGGCGGAAGGTCGAACTCGCGCATCCAAAGCCCGGCGACTCCAGACAGCAACATGATCCAGACGTCCTGGATCGAATTGTTGAGGGCATACGTGCCGACCACGCATGCAACGAGCACCGCAGCCCATAGCCGCGCAGGTGACAGACGGGTCAGCCAGGTGACGAAGCTTCGGGCGCGTATCACACTGAGCACGAAGCTCAACACACTGGACACGATCAGCAGGCCCACGATGACATAGAAGAGGTCGAGGTGATCGCGGAAGAACAGGGGGCCGGGTTGCAGTCCCCAGATCAGTAAGGTGCCGATGAGGACCGCGGTCGGCGCGTCCCCGGGGATGCCCAGGGCCAGCATGGTGGCCATGGCTCCGCCAATGACCGAGTTGTTGGCGGTCTCCGAGGCGGCCAGTCCCTCGATGGAACCTTTCCCAAACTCCTCCGGCTTCTTGGATACCTGTTTCGAAAGGTTCCATGACACGAGGCTCGCGATGTCGCCCCCCGCCCCCGGGATGGCGCCGATGAAGGTACCCACCAACGACGCAATCCCGATGGGGGGAAGAAGGCGCCGCCACTCAGCGAGCGTCGGCCATATCCGTCCGAGGGCCCCTCTGGCCCCTTCGACCCTCTCGGCATATGAGCGATCGCGGCCCACCGCAGCGTTGCGCGCCTGAGCCAGCACCTCGGCCACCCCGAAGAGGCCGATCATGACAGGGATGAACGGGACGCCGCTTAAGAGTTCGACGTTGCCGAACGTGAACCGAGGGTACCCCAGCATGGGGTCGAATCCCACCGTGGCGATCAGTATGCCCAGCATCCCCACTAACAGACCCCGCACCGCCGAGCTCCCGGACACGCTCACCATCATGGATAGCCCGAACACCGCGAGCGCGAAGTACTCCGGAGGGCCGAAGCGCAGAGCGAAATCCGCCAGTGGGATGGCCACGATCGCGAGGACCACAAGCCCGAAGAGACTGCCGATCAGTCCTCCAATGGCATTGATGCCTAACGCGAGACCGCCCAGGCCCCTGCGGTGCATCGGGTAGCCGTCAAAGGTCGTCGCAATGCTGGCAGGGGTGCCCGGCGTGTTGAGCAGGATCGCCGTGATGCCACCGCCGAACATGGCAGCGTTGTAAACGCCGAGAATCATGCCAAGCCCCGCAGCCGGGGAGAGATTGAAGGCCAACGGCGTAAGGATGGCCACGCCCATGGTGGCGGTGAGCCCCGGCACGATGCCAAAGAGCATGCCGAGCGCAACGCCAAGGACGGTGTAGGGCAACGTATCCGGACGGAGCGCGGCCATCAAGCCCTCAAGCAAGGCCACAGCTTGCCTTCACCACCTCCAGGGGAACCCGCAGCCCCCATGCGAACAACAGCCACATGGCAGCGGTCAGGAGACCTGCGAAGAGTAGGGCGCGCCACAGCGAACATCGCTCGAAGACGTAGACAAAGGATGCGCCGAACAGCACCGTGGCGACCTCGTAACGGGAGCGTGACCACACCACGATGTACGCGGCCATCAACCCGATGAGCATAGACCACCGCGCCATCTCAGCGCGCGAGATCCCGCGCCAGTCGATGTGCTCCATCCCCAACACCGCGAGGATGGCTAACAGGCCTGCCAGGCCAAGCATGGCCGCCGCAGCCAGACGCGGGTAGAACGCAGGACTCAGGATTGCACCCATCCCCGGTGGAAACCGCCCGGAGTACCACCAAACCCATCCCGCGACCGCGGCGAAGACCACAGCGGTCGCAAGGCTTGGATGACGCCAGAAACGTTTGCGAGCCTGATCCGGCACAGTCACCAGCTCCGTCTCTTGGCTCTCGACAAACCCCCGGGCGCGCGAGGCGCCCCGGGAGGCACCTCGCGCGCATCCCGCCGGAGCCGTCACTTGGCAAGACCAAGCCGGCTGAACAGTCGCCCGAACAGTTCGTATTGCCGGTTGGCAAATGCGGTGAACGCCGCAGGGTCCATGTACCCGGGTTCAATGCCCCGGTCCAGGAACGCCTTCTGGAAGCCCGGGTTGTCGTAAGCCTGCTTGAAGGCGGCGTGGAGCGTCTCCAGCACGGGCCGCGGCACCCCCTTCGGTAGCGCAAAGCCGCCCCACGCCATGATGACCAGGTCATACCCGAGCTCTCGGAAGGTGGGTACGTCGGGCACAACCTGCGACCGAGATTCACTCATCACCGCCAGGATCCGCAGGCGCCCGGCCTGCACGTGGGGCAACACCTCGGAGGGGCTCACGGTTACGGCATCCAGGTTGCCGCCCAGCAATGCCGCAACGGCGGGAGCAGCCCCGTCGAAAGGCAAGTGCTTGAGCTGCACGCCGGCCGCGTCCTCCAGGGCGGCGGCCGCCAGGTGCCAGATGGAACCCGGCCCCGCATTACCGACGCTCAAGGCGCCCGGGCGAGCCTTCGCCGCCCTGATGAAGTCTTCGACGCTGCGATACGGGGAATCGGCTCGCACGGTCAGCGCCGCCGGCAGGACGTTGGCCCGGAGGATGAGGTCGAACCGCCCCGGGTAGATGTCCGCGTAGCCCAGGTGCTTCAGCATGGACAGTTCGACGGGCACATATCCGACGGTGTACCCGTCCGGCCGCGAGTTGGCCAGGAAGCCCATCCCCACGGCGCCCGCTCCGCCCGTTCGGTTGATGACGTTGATGCGCACGCCCAGGATGGGAGCCGCGTACTGGGCCATGGTGCGGGCGACGTAGTCGGATGCGCCGCCCGGCGCTGCCTGCACCACCATAGTGATGTCTCGCTCCGGATAGGCCGCCCCGGCCACGGGGGCCACCACAACCAGCATCGCCAGCAAGAAGAGCGCCGGCACCGTGACGCCCCACGCACGCACAGACCTCGTCCCCTGCGCTTTCCGACCCATAGCCATCTCCTCCCCAGGTTGGCATGCTTCGTCGACCGTGCGGCGATACCGCATGCAGTGCCGTATCGTGGTACCGGGGTCACGAATACGCCGTCGGGTCCGGAGATCCTCTCAGGCGATGGGTCGGGCGATGTAGCGAGTGAGTTCGCCGCTGGTGTGAATCAGTATCTCGGCGAACTGCGCTGCGGCGGCGTCCGTGAAAACGGAGAACGGGCCGCTTACGCTGAGGGCCCCGGCCAGTTGCCTGTTGCGAGCCCACACCGGCACTGCCACGCACGCCACCATCGGGTCATGCTCGCGCCGGTCCCTGGCGTAACCTTGCCGTCGTACCTGCTCGAGCTCGGCCTCCAGCGCGTCCGGGTCGGTCAGGGTGTTTTCCGTGAACCGCGGCAGCCCGTGACGACGCACGATGTCCCGCACCTGCTCCGGGTCCATGTGGGCCAGCATGGCCTTGCCCAACGCGGTGCAGTGCATGGGGGCCGTCCTGCCCACGGCCGAGTACGGTACCCTTCGCTTGGGTGGGTAGAGGGCCTCGACGTAAAGCACCCGGCCGTCGTAAGGGACCGCGAGGTATACGATCTGCCCGGTCTTCTCCAGCACATCCTCCATCAACGCCAGCACGAAGCGGGGCAACTGAAGCGACACCCGGGCCACGTAGCCGAGCTTGATGGCTTCCATCCCGAGCCGATACACGCCTGGCCCTGCAGCCTCCAACAGCCCGCACGAGTGAAGGGTGCGGAGAAGACCGAACGTGGTGCTCTTCGGCAGCCCGAGGGCCCTGGCGATGTCGGCCAGGCTCCACTGCGGGTGGTCCTCGGAGAAGAGACGCAGCACCCGCAGCGCCTTTTCAACCGCTCTCACGGTGCCGGGGCCACGTCGTCCTCCAGCGACGTCCTCGGACACGGTCACCGAAGCCGCGGGTACACTTGCCGAGGGGGGAGTTGCCGAGCTCATAACACGCTCCCTCGCATGAACGCTTATCCCGATGAAGGACCGGCCGAGAACGAGATTCGGTGATGCCGCACGTCGCTCCTCCTCGTTGTGCGAAAACTCTGCCAGACTGGTGGGGCGGCTGTGGTACGGCAGCCAAATCGGCGATACCGGGACGCTCTTCCCTCTCAGGGGCTGCTTCGCCAACCGAGTAGATTCGGGGCACGATACCGACGAACCCGTTGGTCCTTACCTGAAGCCCGACACCTGCATCGACAAAGGGGTCCCGGCTGGAGTTTGACACCCCACTTTGTAATTTTCCCGTAACGACGAGGTTTGCTGAGGGCGCGCGAGGGGCGTACCACTACGCGGCCTGGGTCGGGGGCAGCTCTTCAATCCGGTTGGGCGGTCGGATGCCGAGGATCCGGAAGACAGCTGGAGCGGTGGCCTCCAGGTCCGTGCGCGGCAGGTAGCGCTTGTCCTTGCTTTGCAGCGGCACCGCCTTCAGCTTCTCCAGATCCGGCAAGGCCTCGCGGTAGCAGACGGTCTCTCCCAGCTTGTGGCGCAGGTACGATTCCAGGACGAAGGCGAGCTCGGCGGTAGACGTGAGCCAGTTGAGGATCGACCCGGCGGGCGGCGTCGGCGGCGATGAAGAGAATGCGTTTGAGCCAGGCGGCGGCGATGGCTCGGGCATCCACGAGGTCGGTCTTATCTTGCCCGTAAAAGTCCTTCTGCCGGCGGGTCCACAAGGGGTTGACGACCCGCACCTCGCGACCTCTGGCCTGGAGCACCCGGATCCAGGCCTGGCCGTACTGGCGGTGATCTTCGAGGCCGTAAACCAGTGCGGCCCGGTGGCGGACGGCCAGCTGCTCGAGGCGGGCATCGAGGGCTTCCATCGCCTGCAGGTCATGGGGCACCTGCGCTTCGAGGACGACCCGGTCGGGGTACAGGACGGCGACGACGCCGTGGACGTGTTTGGCGGGGTCGATGCCAACGGCCAGGAGTCGTTGCGGCAAACTGGTCTCCCCCTTTTGCGCAGGTTTGGCCCGACCCGTGCACTCAGGTATCGCAAGCGTTGGGCGCAGCGCTCTCTCGTCACCGGACCGGGCCCTTCGGGGGGAGGTGGCCCGCATACAGCAGCCTTGGTTGGCACGACCTCACGAAGCCCAGCCTCCCCCCGAAGACCCTTTTTCGAGGAACCGGGCGGAGGTCATGTCGCCCCTGGGAGGGTCCGATCTCCTCCGGTCGGTTCCGGAGGGATCTTGTCATACCCGACCTGACCAGCGTCTATCTGGAGGGGAGGACCTGCCCTCTGGCCCGCTTCGGGTACAGCCGGGACAAGAAGCGGGGGAAGAAGCAGTTCACCGTGGGGCTGCTCACCAACGCGGAGGGCTGCCCGGTCGCCGTCGAGGTCTTCCCGGGGAATGTGGGAGACCCCCAGACCCTCCCCTCCCAGATCGACCGGGTGCGGCGCCGCTTCGGGATCGACTACGTGGTCTTCGTCGGCGACCGGGGGATGATCGTCACGGCACGCCTGGCCGACTTGCAGGCGGTGGGCTTCGGGTGGGTTACCGCCCTTCGGGCGCCCGACATCCAGGAGCTGCGCGCACAGGGGCTGTTCCAGCCGAGCCTCTTCGACCGGCAGGGCGTGGCGGAGATCACGGACCCTGAACGCCCCGGGGAGCGGCTGGTCATCTGCTACAACCCGCTGGTGGCCGAGGAGCGGCGGCGAAAGCGCGAGGAGCTGCTTTTGGCCACGGAGCGGGAGTTGGCCAAGGTGGAGGCCCGGGTGCGCCGGCGCCGCCGCAAGCCCCTGACGGCGGACGAGATCGGGGTGGCCGTGGGCAAGGTGCTGGGCCGCTGGAAGATGGGCAAGCACTTTCACCTCACCATCCGCGACGGGCACTTCGCCTTCCAGCGGGACCCCGCATCCATTGCCCGGGAGGCGGAGCTGGACGGGTTTGACGTGCTGCGCACGAACGTCTCGGCCGACCGGATGGACCCGGTCCAGGTGCAACGCACCTACCAGTCGCTGCGCCAGATCGAGCAGAACTTCCGAGCGATGAAAAGCGCCCTGGACCTGCGCCCGGTCTACCACCGGCTGGAGGACCGGGTGCGGGCCCCCACGTTCTTGTGCATGCTGGCCCTCTACGTGCGCTGGCACATGGAGCGGGCCCTGCGGCCGCTGCTCCAGGAAGACCCCCGCCAGTCCTTCGAGGGGCTGATGATGCAGCTGGAGACGCTGCAACGCCACACTGCGGAGGTAGCCGGGCAGGAGGTCACGATCCTCGGCGAACCCGAACCCCTCCACCGCCGGATCTTCCAGCTCTTGGGGGTTCCCCTGACGTAGCCAGAAGGGGTGCACCGTTGAATCCCCTTGAAATGCGGTCGTCATCGGCACTCACACCGGGAGATTGTCCCGAGGTTTGTGGAAAATGAAGTGGCGGCTCCGGGGCCCCTGTGGTAGAAGAGGGGCTGGCAAAACCCAGCGGATGGGAGGAGCCGCCGATGCCAGCATATCACGTGGTCAGCCCGAATGGGAAGGTTCAGAAGGTCGACCGCCGGAAGGCTCGAAAGGTACCGTTTTTGCCCGAAAGCATCCAGCTTCCCCTGCGCCGGCTGGGGGAGCAGGTGAAGGGGGGCCTGACGGCGCTGGTGCTGCAGCTGGCTGTTGCGGCCCTCGGGGAGATGATGGAAGCCGAGCTGGCCGAGCGGGTCGGACCCAAGGGGCGGCATCGCCGGGAGCGTCCCGCCTACCGCCATGGCCAGGCAAAGGGCTGGGTGGTGGTGCTGGGCCGCAAGGTGAGCGTCCAGCGTCCTCGGGCCCGCTCCAAAGACCGCCAGGAGGTGGTGCTCGACACCTACCTGTGGGCCCAGCAGGAGGACAGCCTGACCGAAGCGGTGGTGGCCCGGCTGCTCCACGGGGTGTCGACCCGGGGCTATCGGGAGACGCTGGACGGGACCGACGCGCTCCCGGGTAAGGGGGTCTCCCGAAGCCGGATCAGTGCCCGCTTCACCCAGACCATGGGTCGGCTGCTGGAGGAGCGCCTGACCCAGCGGCTCGATCAGGGGTCCATCGTCGCCTTGGTCGTCGATGGGGTGCGGGTGGGCGACTCCTCGGTGGTGGTGGCCTTGGGCATCGATGCCGACGGGCGCAAGCGGCTGTTGGGCTTGCGGGAAGGGGCGACGGAAAACGAAGCGGTGGTCAAGGGACTGCTGCAAGACCTGGTTGAGCGGGGTCTGTCCTCCGATCAGGGGCTGTTGGTGGTGATGGACGGGGCCAAGGCCTTGCGGGCCGCCGTCCGAGCCGTCTTCGGAAAGCAGGCCCTCGTCCAGCGGTGTCAGGTCCATAAGAAGGCGAACGTGCTGGACCACCTGCCGGAGTCGGCGAAGGCCTGGGTGGCCCGCAAGCTGGACCAGGCCTACGGGGAGCCGGACTACAGCGTCGCCAGGGAGGCCCTGGAGCGCCTGGCCGACCGGCTCGAGGTGGAGCACCCGGGGGCAGCGGACAGCCTGCGGGAGGGGTTGGACGAAACCCTGACGCTGCACCGGCTGGGCATCCCGGGCCTGCTGCGGCTGTCGCTGGCCTCCACCAACACGGTGGAGTCGGCGCTGTCGGTGGTGCGCGCCAAGGCGGGGCGGGTGAAGCGCTGGCGTTCTGGTCAGCACGCCGAGCGGTGGGTGGGGATAGGGCTTCTGGCGGCTGAATCCCGCTTTCGGCGGATTCGCGGCTACCGCCTGATCCCCATGCTTCAGGCCGCTCTGCGCCGAGCCATCGGAGCCGAAGTGGCCATGAGCGAGCCTGTACTCGCTACCGGTTGAAAAAAGGATCCCGGAGGCGCTATTCAAATTCCACATAACCTGGGACAACGTCCACACCGGGTCGGAGGCCGGGAACTTCCGGACAGAAGCCGCATCATACCGGTACGCGGGCGAGTTGAGGAAATCGAAACTTCGGGCTAGGCGGTTTCCCCCCGGGGCGCGCCGGTGCTACGTTGTCGTGGCGTGCAGGGGAAGATGAGAGGCCAGGTCTGGTCGCGGACCCGTGCCGGATGGGACCCCAGGTCGTCTGGCCGTCTCAACTGAAGCACCGCCTCCGTGCGGGCGTGAGCGTGGAGGTTTCAGCACGCCTCTGCGCCGACATGGGGTGGTCTTTTGACGCAGGCACGGTGCCCGAGCATACCCTCGGTGCGGTGAATCCGCCGGGTCACAACGAAAGGAGCGTGGTCAGTCGCTCGCGGTTCCTCAAATTGCTGACGACCGGCTGCCTGGTCACGGCTCGCACCGCGGCCACGTGGTCGGCGCCATCGCGGCGGAAAACCGGGGCGTGGCCCGCGGGCACCAGCGGCCATTTCAATCGGCATCGAAACGGGACCAAGCGGCGCCCCGCTACTCCCTTTCGCCAGCCCCCAACCGAACGGCCGGGATCCGCGGCTAGCACGTCACCTGGACGCGGCTCAGCGCGTGCATCACATCCTTGTTACGGCGATAGAGGTCCAGGTACAGCTCATAGAGAGGCCGGTACCGGGCGGTGTTCGCAAGATCGGGTTCCACCCGCAAGACATCACGGACCCAGGTGTGAATTGCCTCGTCTGACGAAAACACCCCCACGCCCAGGCCCGCAAGAAACGCGTCTCCATATGCGGCACCAGTCGTGACGGCGGGCACCTCCTGCGGCTTCCCGCAGATGTCGCTCACGATCTGAAGCCACAGGGGGTTCTTCGTCCCGCCGCCCACGGAACGAAGCGTCCGGGGAGCCGCGCCGGCGTCCTCCAGGACCTCGAGATGGTGCCGGATACCGTACCCGACCGCCTCGAGCATCGCCCGGTACACGTGTGCTCGTGAGTGGGCCAGCGTGAGCCCGAACACGAGCCCTCGCGCCTGCGGATCGTTGATGGGTGTACGTTCCCCGCTGAAGTAAGGAAGCACCACCAGGCCCCCCGCCCCCGGCGGGACGGTCTTTGCCTCGGCAGCCAGGGTCGCGTACGCATTTCGGCCGGTCCTCGATTCTTGCTCGGTGAGTTCACGGGCAAAGTTGTCCCGGAACCACTTCGTGAGCGCCCCGCTCGTGGCCATGCCCCCCATCATCGCGTACCTGGAAGGGAAGAGGTATGGGGCCGACCACAGTTGCGGGTGGGTGAGCCGGCGGTCCAACACCTCGATCATGAAGAGGGTCGATCCGTACATCACCATCATCTGGCCGGGAGCGACCACGCCCACGCTCACGGCCTCCGCCGCGGCATCGATGGTGCCCGCGATCACGGGTGTTCCGGCGGCAAGGCCCGTCTCCGCAGCCGCCTCCTTCGTTACGCTCCCGGCGACCTCCGTTGTCCACACGATCTCGGGTAGCCGCTCCGGTTCCACAATGGGACGGCACAGGTCCTCTGCCCACCTTCCCGTCCCGGCGTCATACATCGGGTCAAAACTCGCGCAGGAGTAATGGTCAATCACGTACCGCCCGGTCAGCCGCGCCACCAGGAAGCTGGTGGCGCCCACGAACCTGTGCGCCCTGCGATAGTTCTCGGGTTCGTTGCGCTTGAGCCACAGGATCTTGGGGCCCACCGACTGCGCGGAGAGGACCGTTCCGCAGCGCCGATAAATCGCCTCTCGCCCAAAGAGAGCCTCGAGGTCCGCGATCTCCCTGGTGGCACGGGTATCGATGCCATAGAGCACCGCCGGACGCAGCGGGCGGCACCTCGCATCGACGGGCAGCATGTCCGGCCCGATAGCGCTACATCCGACGGCAAGGATTGAGCTCGGGGAGACGCCCGACTCCGCCAGGAGCCCTCGGGTGAGCGAGCAGAAATCGCCCCACCAATCCCGCTCCGCGTCGTGCTCCGCCCACCCGGGGCGGGGAATGGAGAGATTGTGGGATTTGACCTGGGTGCACACGACTCGTCCATCGGTCGTCGCAAGCACCCCTTTGGACTCGTACGTTCCGATGTCGACCCCCAGGAGGTAGCCCTGCGCCATGCGCCCTCGCTCCTCAACCTCTCCCGAGCCGCCCCACCGGCGTCCTGTTGCCGACAAGCCCTTGTGCCCCGCTGACCCCTCCAACGCCTCACCCGCCCCCGGGCGCCCGACCTGTCCCCGCCGCCCCTGCCTGACCCGCCCCGGGCAGCCCTCGGGCCCAATCGAGATCGGGCCCCAGAGAGCGAATGGTTTCCTCGAGCAGCGTGATCAACTGCTCAAGGTCGGAAAGCTGGCACGTTTCCACCGGCGTATGCGTATAACGCACAGGAAAGCCCAGGTCGACGCTGGGTATGCCCGTGCCGACCAACTGCACGTACGACCCGTCGGTCAGAATCCCGACGGTGGCGCTACGCTGGAGCGGCATTCCCAACCGGCCCGCCGCCTCTCGGATGAGGCGGGCCAGGAGCGGGTGGGGAATCGTGCCGTTCAGCGTGCCTCGCCCGTGGAAGTTGTACATTCCGAGAACCGGCCCACCACCAAGACGCAGGTCGGAATGGCCCTTCATGTCGGGGGTGTCCCCGGCAAGCATCACGTCAACGGAGATCGCCACCTGAGGTTGCAGGGCCGCGGCTGCCAGCATGGCCCCGCGCAAATTGAACTCCTCCTGCACGGACCCTACCAGATGCAGCGTCGCCGCCGAGCGGCTCCGGGATACCCGTTCGGCCAGCCCGACCAGAACCGCGCATCCGCCACGGTCGTCCAGCGAGGTGCCAGAGACGCGGCCCCCCTGGAGCACCTGAAACCTCGGCTCGTAGACCACCGGACAGCCGATCTCGACTCCCAGGGCCCGGACCTCCGCAGCACTGGTGGCGCCGACGTCCACGTACAGCTCACGGTAAGGCGTGACCGTGTACTTCTCCTCGGGCGGCGTTGCGTGATGGGACTTGTTGCCAAATACCCCCGGCACCGTGTCCCCATCCTCGGTCTCCACCAGGACCGGCGTACCCGGCAGAATCTTCTCGGGAATCCCACCCAGGCGCTCCACCCGCAAGAAGCCGTCGTCCTCGATCCGACGAACGACGAAACCAAGCTGATCCATGTGGGCGAAGACCATCACCCGCGGGGCTCGTGGGTCGGTTCCCCTGAAAGTCGCCACGACGTTGCCGGCCGGATCCCCCTGAACCTCGTCAGCGTACGCGGCGATCGCGTCCCGCAGGTACCGGGCCATCCGCTCCTCGTGGCCGGACAGGGCCGGGATCATCGCCATGTCGCGCAACAGCGCCTGAAGCTGCATGGGTTGTATCCTTTCGGTCATCTCTGCGAGGTGTATTCGGCCAGGACTTTCATGAGCAGCATTCCGACCGTGGCACCGGGATCCGGCTTGCCCAGGGTCTGCTCCTGGAAGCAGGCGGCCTTACCGTGCTGCGCAACCATCCGTTTGGTGGCCTCGAGACCCTCTTGTGCCGCCCGGTAGCCCGCGGCCAGGCCCTCGGCCAGCGTTTGCCCGCTTCGGGCTGCTTCCTTCACTGCTTCGGCCGCCGGGTGCAGGGAGTCCAGGATGGTCTTGTCCCCCGGCTTCGCCTTTCCCCGCGCGACGATCCCTTCGACAAACGCGCCCATGATCGCCGCCACGTCGGCCAGGGAAACTTCCTGCTTGCCCATCACCGCCTTCGCGCCCCGCATGAACCCCGTGCCCACCAAGGTACCCATCGTGGACGGCGCGGTCGAGGCCATCACCATGCCGGCCTTTCCTAGCAACTGCCCGACATCGGTCTCCTGCATCCCCGCGACCGCATCAGCAACCGCTCGAAAGCCCTTGCTCATGGTGAGTCCAAGGTCCCCGTCCCCCATGGCCTGGTCAAGCTGACCCAGCTCATCCTTCTTCTGCTCCATCAGGAGAGCGAGGGTAGCCAGGATGTTCTTGACGTCCTGTCCGCTCAACGTCTGCATGGTGGTTCCCCAATCATAGCTGGCCCTGCACAAAAAACGGCGTGTCGGCCGGCCTGGCGAGGTACTTCTTCAGCTCGTCGTCCAGTCGTAGGAGCGAAATCGAGGCCCCCGCCATCTCCATCGAGGTAGCGAACTCTCCGACGTACGTGTGCCAAACCTTGATGCCCTCGGCGCTCAGGATCTGGGAGATCCGGCGGTAGAGCACATAGAGCTCCTCTTTCGGCGTCGCCCCAAGGCCGTTCACCAGCACGGAGACCTCGTCTCCCCTTCGGAACGGGAGGTCCTCCAGGATCGGCCGGACCATCTCGTCGACGACCTCATCCGCGGGCTTGAGTAGAGCCTTCCCCTTGACTCCCGGCTCGCCGTGGATGCCCATTCCGATCTCCATCTCACCCTCGTCGAGTTCGAAGGTGGGCCTCCCGATCTCCGGAATCACACACGCCGACAGCGCCACGCCCATGGTCCGCACGTTATCCCGGGCCTTCAGGGCAAGCCGCTTCACCTCGTCGAGAGGGGCTCCGTCCTCAGCGGCCGCTCCGGCAACCTTGTACACGTAGAACATCCCCGCGACCCCACGGCGCTTGTCTTCCCTCCCGCGGGGGGCGGATGCCACGTCGTCGGCCCCAATGACCGTCTCCACCCGGATCCCTTCCATGGCCGCCATCTCCGCCGCCATGTCGAAGTTCATGATGTCGCCACTGTAGTTGCCGTAGACGTATAGCACGCCCTCACCGCCGTGGATGGCCTTGGTGACGTTGAGCATCTGCTCCGCGCTGGGAGACTGGAAGACACCGCCCACGGAGCACCCGTCGAGCATCCCGTCGCCCACGTATCCCAGGAAGAGCGGCAGGTGTCCCGACCCCCCACCCGTAGCGAGGGCCACCTTGCCCTGCTTCTTCCGGGTCGTGACGAGGCACCGCAGGTCGCCGGCGACGTAGGTGAGCCGATCGGGATGCGCGGCGTAGATGCCCTCCAACATCTCGTCGACGAACCGAGCCGGGGCATTGATGAGCTTTCTCATCCTGCATTCTCCTTCCCTGAAGCTTAATCTTGGGCGCCTGGCCGCCAGACCGAAGACTCGGCGCCTCGGGCCACATCGGCTTGCCTTTCGGCCTCCCGCCGGCGGCGTGCCTGTTCTCGGTTCGACCGGGTGTTGCTGACGTAGTTGACGACCATCACCACCAAAAGCACGGCTCCCCAGATGAACTCCTTGAAGAAGTTGCTGAACCGGAGCATGTTAAACCCGCTCGAGAGGAACTGCAGGGTAAGGATTGCCAGCACGAGCCCCAGGACCGTTCCGAAGCCTCCGGACGGATTGACGCCGCCCAGCACCGCAATCAGAATCGCTTGGAGCGTATACGACGAACCGTAGTCCGCCTTGGCGGAATTGGTCCGGGCGAGCACCACGAACCCCGCCACCGCGGCCATCAAGCCGCTTAGCATATACGTTTTGAGCAGCATCAGGGTGTTGTCGATGCCTGAAAAGCGCGCGGCGGTCGGGTTGGTACCCATCAGGTACAGCTTGAACCCGTAGGACGTCTTGTTGAGAAGCAGGGAGAAGGCCAAAGCGAACGCTCCGAAGATGAGGAAGGGCACCGGGAAGATCCAGAGGCTTCCGTTTCCGAGGAACGTGATGATATCGGGGAAGCCGTACACGGCGGCGCCCTGGGTGATGACGATGGCAATGCCGGTGTACAGCTGCATGGTGCCCAGGGTGGCCAGGATCGGCACGATACCGACGTAGCCAATCAAGAAGCCGTTGAAGAGCCCGCAGGCGATACCGGTGACGAGCGATATGGCAACGGCCAGCAGGCTGTACAGGACGACCTGAATCCCTGCCGCGTCGGGTGGCATCAGCCGTGTCAGGGTCAAGGCGGCCAGGATACCCGAGAGATTGGCGATGCCCACGATGGACAGGTCGATGCCGCCGGTGAGCATCGTGATCATCATGGCTATCGCCAGCAGGCCGAACTCCGGGAACTGGAACGCCATCGAGCTGAAGTTGTCTGGAGTGAAAAAGCGGTCCGGCCGGACCAGGCTCATCGTCACGAAAACGACCACGGTGATCGCCAGGAGGCGCATGAGATTGCCGTCCCTGGCCACGAAACTGAGCGGGGTGAGACGCTCACCCCTTTGGGAGCCTGTTGCTCTCGCTTCCGCTGCACCCTGCTTCATCATAAGGGTTCTCCGTCACCCTGCTCCCTCTTCGGCCACGAGAACGCTGGCGCGCCTGGCCCGGAATCTGGCTTGCAAGGTCGGGATGCCCGTACCCAGGAGGATGAGCGCACCCAGCACCACCTGTTGCCAGAAGGACGAAATCCCGAGCAGAATCAAGCTGTTGTTGATGATGACCACCAGCGTCACCCCGAGAAGCGTCCCCACGACGCTCCCGTGACCGCCCGTGATCCGGGCCCCACCCAAGACAACGGCCGCAATGACGTTGAGCTCGGTCCCCACCAGGTCGAAGGGCCTCGCCGTGCGCACCAACGAGGAGTGGATGATGCCGCCCACTCCTGCCAGAAAGCCGACAAAACCGTATATGAAGAACTGCAGCGCTCGAATGTTGAACCCAGCCCGTTCGGCAGCGGTCCGATCGCCTCCGAGCGCGTAGATGCCCCGGCCCAGCATGGTTTTCCGCAGGAGGAGCGAGACAAGGATCGCCGCGACGACAAGGATCACGATCCCGAAATGCAGGCCGTAGGTGGCCCGGTTCTGCGTCACCTCCACGAGGAAGAAGCGAGAAAACCGGATCATGGCTGGGGGTAGGTTGGTGATCTCCATGGCCCCGATGAACGCCAGCATGAAGCCACGGTACATGCTCTGCGTGCCCAACGTTACGATCAGCGTATCGAGTTTGAAGAAGGAGATGAAGACGGCGTTGAGGAGTCCAAGAACGAGCCCAATCGTCGCCGAGATGGCAAACGGGAGCAAGATCGTACCCTCAAAGTGGTAGGGAACGAGCACCTTCGCGGTAACGAACATGGAGAAGGCTGCGACCGCCGTGAAGGACACGTCGATCCCACCCGACGCGATGACAATCAAGACGCCGAGGGCGAAGATGCCCGGGACAATGCTGTTCCTCACCAGGTCGAAGAGGTTGCCTACCGTGAAGAAGATGGGATTCACCGTTCCAATGACGAGGCAGAGCGCGCCGATGGTGAGAGCAACGACAAACTCGGTCTTCCTGAAAAATCCCCTGGGCATCACGCAGGCGTCACGCTCCCGTTAGCGTCTGCGCCAGTTCGTTCTCACTGACGCGGCTCGACTCGAGCTCCTCAACGATCCGGCCCCTCCGCATCACCAAAATCCGGCCGCACGTGTGGAGGAGCTCCGGGATATCGTCCGAGATGATCAGCACCCCGATGCCCCGCTCAGCGAGCTTGAAGATGGTAGCATGGATATCCGCCTTGGAGCCGACGTCTACGCCCACCGTCGGGCCGTTGAGGATCAGGATACGGGGTTCGGTGGCCAGCCACTTGGCAAGGACGATGCGCTGCTGGTTCCCGCCCGACAGGCTCTGGACCGGCAGCAGGGCAGACGGCGTCATGACACGCAAGTTCGCAAGCCAGGTCTCGACCTCGGCCCCGGCCCTCCTCGTGTCCAGGAGCCGCCACCGGTTGGTGAGGCGGTCCACCACACTGGCGACGACGTTCTTGGCGATGGGCTGCACCAGGAAAAGCCCCTGTGTCAGCCGGTCCTCGGGCACGTAGCCGATGCCGTTTTGAATGGCATCCTGCACGTTGCGGATGGTGACGGGCTTCTCATCGATGTACACCTTCCCACGGTCGGGCGGACGAAGGCCAAAGAGGGCCATGGCCAGTTCCGTCCGGCCGGATCCGAGAAGGCCGGTGATGCCCAGAACCTCCCCTGGATACAACGCAAACGAGACGTCGGCGAAACTGCCGCGCTGGCCAAGCCCCTCGACTCGCAGGAGACTGTGCCCCCTTCGTGCCGAACTGGGCGCCCTGAAGGCGGTCTCTCGGATCTCCCGGCCAGTCATGTGGTAGGCAAGCTTCGCCCAGTCAAACTCCGAGGCCTCGCCGTCGGCCACCACCTGGCCATTTCTCATGACGGTGACCCTATCCGCGATCTCCAGAACCTCGTTCAGCTTGTGGCTGACGAAGAGGACCGAGATGCCTTTCTCTTGGAGGTCCTTCACAACGCGGAAGAGGGCACTGACCTCTTTGCGTGTCAGGGCCGTTGTCGGCTCGTCCATGATGATGAGCCGGGCGTCCTGGAGCAGGGCCCTCGTGATCGCAATCAGCTGCTTGCTGGCCACCGACAGGTCCTCAACGTTGGCCGTCAGGTCGATCTCGACCCCAATGCGCTCGATGGCTTCCCGGGCAATGCGGTGAATCTCCTTCCAGTTCACGAGACGGCGACCCTCCGACAGTTGCCGGTTGAGAGCGATATTCTCAGCCGCCGTGAGGTTGGGGAACAAGGAGAAGTCCTGGTAGATCACCTGGATGCCTTCGTGGACGGCTCCGATTGGGGTAAGCCGTTTGTACGCCCTGCCGTTGATGAGGATGACCCCGCTGTCGGGGTCGTACACGCCGGCGACGATCTTGATGAGGGTCGACTTGCCACAGCCATTCTCCCCGACCAGGCAGCGAATCTCCCCCCGGCGGATGGTCAGGTTGACGCCTCGTAAAGCCTGCACCCCGGCGAAGGACTTATAGATGTTCCTTGCCTCCAGGAGCACCTCGCCCGTCATTCGCTGCCCTTCCCCCCTGGGACCGCCTGCGGCACCTGGATGAAGCCTTTCGAGACGGCCAGGAGGCGGCGGGCAGCCGGTGGCCGTCGCACCGCTGCCCTGCCGCCGTTTCATGTCCCTTCCGGTCTAGAAGTTGTACTGGTCAAGGTTCTCTTTGGTCACATGAACCCATGCCTGGCCGTAGAGAACCTTGCCGTCCTGCTTGAGGTTCTCGTATCCCTTCACACCCAGGTTGATCCCGGCTCTAATCGGCTGCTTCTCAAGGACCATGAGCGCCAGCTGGTTCATGGCGTAGCCGGCGTCCGCAGGGTCCCAGAAGCCGATCATGTCAACCGCGCCGCTCCTCACGTACTGGCCGGAGACCGAGGGAATGCTGGTCCCCACCACGTGAACCTTGCCCTGAAGGCCCATCTCCTCGACGGCCAGCCCGGCTCCCGCCGGGTCGGTGGAAGCGCTGCCCTGAATGCCCTTGAGATCGGGATGCGCCTTCAGGAGCTCCTTCGTCTTCTCGTAAGCCCTTTGCTGGTCGTCATAGGCCTCAAACTTGCCGACGAACTGCATCTTGGGGTAGTTCTTCTTGGCATACGCAACCGCGGCGTCGACCCACTGGTTGTGCGACTTCGAGGTGAAGCTGCCGACAAACCCGGCCCACTTGCCCTCATAGTTCATCTTTTGGGCAAGCACCTTGATGAACTCCTCGCCATACGCTGCGTTATCGAACGCTTCGATGTCCCAATGGGTGTTGCGCTGGTTCTCCGCCTCGTGGGTGATCACCACGATGCCCTTGTCCATAGCCTTCTTCAGCACCGGCTCGAGAGCCTCTACGGAGAATGGGACGACGCAGATCGCATCGACCTTCTGGGCAATGAGGTCTTCGATCATCTGCACCTGCAGGGCTGCGTCCGCTTTCGCGGGGCCAACCTGGAAGGCGTTTACGTTCGGATGGTCCTTCGCGAACCTCCGGATCCCCTCTTCCATACGGTTGAACCATCCCACACCGCTCAGCTTGACAACCGTCGCGATGGTATAGGTCTTGGCTGCGGCCGCCTGGGCCACGGCGGTAACGAGAAGCAATGCCAACACCGGCACGATGCCTTTCTTCACAGATGCACCCTCTTTCACGAAGATCCGGCCACCCTAACAAACCCAATCAGGGAGACACGTATCCTGCAGGTTGAGGAAGCACACCACCTCCCGAAACTTGCGTCGCATGTCCTTATCCCCTCGCCGCTCCCACGAACCGCTTCACCCTGTCGGGGTCGACCGGCTTCCAGGTGTTTCCGTCCTGCTTGAGCGCGGTCCCAACGATGACCCCATCGGCGACCTGAAGGATCTCCCGCACGTTTTCGGCACGGACTCCCGTGTTGGCCACGACCGGGGTGTCCGGCACCGCTCTTTTCACCAGCTCCAGGTCGGGGAGCTGGGGCGCCTGGCCCGTCATGGTACCAGAAACCGCCACGACGTCGGCCAACGAGGAGAACACCACGCTTTGGGCGATCAAAGGCAGAGGCCGCTGCCCCAGGAACCCTGCGAACTCGGCATTGATGTTGAAGATGAGCTTCACGTGATCCGCCCCGATGTTCCGCCGGAAACGCAGGCTCTCCCCGGCGTTGGTGTTCCAGAGCCCCATGTCGCTGGAGTAGACGCCGGTAAAGACCTCCCGCACGAATCTGGCACCGGTTGCACTTGCGAGCGCGATCGCAGCTACGGGGTCCCACAACACGTCCACCCCGAAGGGCACCCGTATCTCCGATCGGAGCTGTCCGATGACGGACGCCATGGTGGCGAGGGTCGCCGGGCTAGCCTTCAATGTGTAGGGCCGGTCCCCCTCGTTGCAGAACATGATGGCGTCCACTCCGCCATCCTGAAGATGCCGGATGTCCCTGGCGACCCACTCCTTGATCCCCTCCAGCCCCGCCCGTGCGTCATAGAGCGGCGAACCCGGCATGGGCGGGAAGTGACACATGGCGATAATCGGTTTCTCGACACCCAGGAGCTCCCTGAACACGGTCGACACTCGACCACCCCTCTTCCTATACGACGGTTACCGGAACGCCCAGGCGTTCGAGGCCCTGCAGTACGTCGGGCGAAACGCCGGAATCCGTGATGATGTGGTGGATCCTTTCGAGTCCCGCTACCTTTGCCAGGGCCATGCCACCGAACTTGCTGTGGTCAACGACCAGAACGACCTGCCGCGCCGCCTCGATGATCAGGCGCTTCGTCGCCGCCTCAGCGAAGGTGGCGTTGCTGATGCCGTGGGTGAGGTCGACGGCGTCCGCGGATAGAAACGATTTGTTCACTTTCACTCCACGCAGCAGGTCCTCGGTGATCGGCCCGATCAACACGCTGAACCCCGAACGCCTGATACCACCGGTTACCACCAGCTGGGTGGTCGGGTCGAATTCGAGAATGGCCGCGATGAGGAGGTCGTTGGTGATGATGGTCAGGTTCTTGTGACCGGCCAGGTGGTGGGCAACCTGGAAGGTGGTGGAACCCGTGTCCAGAATGATCGTCTCGCCATCGGCCACCATGGCGGCGGCTGCCTGCCCAATGCGGCGTTTCTCGTCCTGGAACAAAACCCTCTTCTCTGAATAGAGTCGCTCATACGCCGTGCTGCTTTCGGGCAGCACGGCCCCGCCGTGGGTGCGGCTCACCAGGCCCTGGGTCGCCAGGAAATCGAGGTCGCGACGCACCGTCGCCACAGAAACGCCCAGCGCCGCGGCCAGCTCTTCGTTCTTGGCGCTCCGGTTGGCCCGGAGAAACTCGACTATCCGGCGGCGGCGCTCCGCCGGCACCACCGTCTCCCGTAGAGCCGTGGCACCCAGCCCCCAGTCATGGCGATGTTCGGGCATGGCGTTTTCCGCAAGTTTCTGGTCACTTTGGTTCGGCACCGGCACCCGGATCTCCTTCTTGTCGCGAGAAGATACCGTAGGTGGAGCTGCCTTCGCTCGCCGAAGGCCCGCGCCTTCGGCACCAGCCGGGACGGCGTTTGTCCATGGAGTTTGCTGATCGCTTCTGGTTGCTTCGCGTTCGACCCGGCACCTAACAGTCGGCTTGTTCAGGCGAAACGGCCCGAATCCAGGGGCCGGTGGCTTCCGCGGGGCCATGACCGAAGATGTTACCGGGTTGCTCGCATCTGATGTTTTCTGCACGGTGCCGTGCCCGGGCAGCTGGCAGCAATGTCACACCGAAGGGGTCGCCACGCTATCCGGCGACCCGTTCAGCGAGGCTGTGAGCCGGGCCGGGATGACTCCACGGCTCCCTCAGCCCAGCCTGTCCGCCAGCCGCCGCATCTTCGCCAGCTCGTGCGTTTCTGGGACCTCGTGGTAGCAGAAGCGGTAGAGCCTGACCTCTTTCTCCCCACCCCCGTGGTTGAAGGCGGCCATGGTCGTGGAAGGCGGGCATACGTCGTCGCTCGCGCCCACCGACCAGAACCCGGGCGCCTTGATCAGGGTCGCCAGGTTCATGCCGTCGAAGTAGGAGAGCGTCGCGAAGACCTGCTCCTCCTTCTCCGGCCACCTTCGCAGGTAGGCCTCGATCTCGAGATACGGGCCGGACGTGCTGATCTGGACGGGCCGTTCGAAGTTGCACAGGAACGCGCTGTCCGGCGCGTGAGCGGCCAGGCGTGGCTCAAGTGCCGCGGCCGCGATGGACAGGCCCCCACGCTGGCTTTCCCCCGTGGCCGCCACGCAGCCCGGATCGCCGAAGTCCAGGGATGCCGCCACGTCATACGCCCGGACGCAGTCGGCGTAAGCCCCACGGTAGTAGTGCGTCCCAGAAGTTCGAGCCTTGGACATGCAGAGCCTGCGCCAATAGCTCAACCACCCCGGTCGAAGGCCTGATGGGCCGAGATCCTCAGGAATAGGGGCTCCAGGTGCTCTTTCTCTTTTTCGCTGGAAAGGCCCGGTCCGGGCCTCCAGGAAAAGGCAAGCACCCCCGGGTGGCGCACCGACGGTCACCAGAAAGGACAACCAGGGGGTGCTCCAGCCGATGGGAGACTGCCCCTCCCGCCGGCGATTGCGACAGTGCTCTAAGGTCATTGTCAAGGGGTCGAGCTCTCTCCGAGACGCTGCCTGAACAGGTTCGCCGCATTGACAGCCCTCCTTCGGGTGGGCAGTTTAAGTACCGGGGGCTGGTAGTGTTGGGGACCAGCGGAGCGGTCCGCCGAATGCCTCTTGCGTCATGCCAGCCCTCGCCTGTGCTATTCAGGCGGCCGCGTTGCGCCGTCGCTGTCGCTGGCGCACCTCTTCGGGTACCTTCCACTGCTGGGCCAGGGCGCGAGCCCGGGCCGCCGTAATGGGTTGCCCCTCCAGATTCCGGAGTACGTAGGAGCGATGCTCTTTGAGCACGGTGAAGATCCGATCCAGCAAGTGCACGCCTACCTCGCACACCGCTTTGGCATGGGGAGCCCCCTTCATCACCATGGCCCGGTAGTAGATGAACGCGAGCTGTGGGTCGCTATGGCGGGCGCGATCGGCGGCCAAAAACAGGATCCGCTTCAGCCACGATGGGCCGGCTTTGCTCATCCGGCCGTGCCGCTTACGCAGCCCCGAGGCCTCGACCCGCGGCACCCACCCGCTATAGTCCCGCAGCTGCCGGCTGTGGACCAGCACCTGAACCAGCGGAGCCAGCGCCAGGAACGCCGGCGCCGCAACCCGACCGACGCCGGGCAGGCTCTCCACGGAGCCATCGGGATCCAGGAGCCGGTAGAGGGCGTAGTTGCGCTCTTGCACGCGTTCCAAAGCATCGCGGATGGTTTGCAACAGCTTCCACTCGGTGGAGATGACCGTATCCAGCCCGCTGGCGGGAGCGGCCGGGATCCAGCCCAGCGCCACCGCCTGCTGGCCCAGTTGCACGAGCTCGCGGGCCAGGCCGAGCGATACCTTTTTCCCGCTCTGGCGCTCAAGCGCCTCGGCCAAGGCTTCCGGGGTCTGGCGCGCCAGGCGGCTGGCATGGGTCCAATGCAGGTAGACGGCTTTGGTGAGCGGGCTGTCGAGATCCGATAGAACAGCTGGAAGGCCCGGGACCGCCTCATCGACGGCCGCTTTCAGCGCTTTGGTCACGTTGCCGAGCAGCATGGCGAGCTTGTGTTCCAGCTTCACCCCGCGACGCAGCGCCTCCCAGTGGGCGCCTGTAGGGCGCACCACTCGGTTGAGGTGCTCCGGATGGGCTCCCAGATGCGCCAGCGCCAGCGCATCGGTTCGGTCGGTCTTGCGCCGCTTGTCGCCCAGGGCCGCCCGCATGGCCTTCACTTGCTCCGCGCCGGCCCAGAAGACCGCGTGGCCCTGGTCCACCAGGTAGTAGGCCAGCATCTTGGAGACCCCGCCGCTGGGCTCCAGCACGAACCGAAACTCCGTCCCCTGGGGCGCCTGGCTCACCATCGTGTTCAGGAACTTCTCGAGCTCGGTGATGGCATGGGAAAACTTCGTCTTGCGTACCGGGCGCTGCTCGTCGTCAAGCACCTGCGCCGTGTGGGCCGACTTGCTCCCGACGTCGATCCCCACCATCCAGGTCGGCAATGTTCATACCCCCGATAGCGCTGAGATGTCAGGCGGGTAAGGGCCTCCCGGACGGCTGCAGCTCCAAACTTGTCTCTGATGAGGCGCCGCCGCTCGGCCCAAGAGGGCCGGAGGGCTCGCCAATGCTCTGTAATCGGGCCCTGGCAGCCGGCGGGAAGCAAACGCTCTGTCCGTCAAGGGCCTACGCCCTGATTCGTCTAGTGGTCGCCTCGTCCCGCCCCCGCCAGAGTAAGCCGTCGCTGAAGCGAGCCCTTCCAGCCACACTTATCCCCTTATCCACAGCCATCCACAGGGGTTCCCCCCGGCCCCCCTCCCCCGGGCTACTACGTCATGGTCGCGGGACGAGAGGCCTTCCGGGAAGGACCATACAAGTTCGTCAGGTACGCCGGATCTACCTTCCGCCTGGGCCCGCATCTGCACCGCCTGTGGGGTCACCGAAAGCGGGTGGAGATCCCGGGTGCCGTCATCGGCGGCGGCGTCCTCTTCGGCTTGGCCCTGCGGGTGCCGTCGCTGATGGAGCTGGACTGGTGGGTGCGCGAGGGGGCCTTTCGGAAGCTCCTGGGTGAGCGGCGTCCCCCCTTGCGCGACTGCATCCGGGACTGGGCCAGCCTTTCCGAGCCTCCGAGCGTGTGGGCCCTCCACGACACCATCCTGGCGACCGCGCGTCGCAACAGTGTGGCAGGGTGGCAGTGTGCACGGCTGGCACGTGGCCATCCCTGGATGGCACGGAGGCCTGGCGCACCGAGGCGCGCTGCTGTCCAGCCTGTCAGATCTACCACCACCGGGACGGGCGGGTGGAGGACGTCCACCGGATGGTGCTGCTCCAGACGGTGGCGCGGCCGGACCCGGGGGAGTCCGAGCGCGGGGGTTCCGGCAGGCGGGCGGCGTCGGGGCCGCCGCCGCTGGTGTGGGGGATGGAGGGACAGCTCCCGGGGGAAGGCGAGGTTGTGGCGGCCCGGCGGCTGTTGCGGCGCACGGTCGAGCGTCACGGCCACTTCTGCGACGTCCTGACGGTGGATGCGGGGTATGCGCAGGCACCGTTCCTCAACGAGATCCGGGAGCTCGGGCTGCACGCGGTGGTGCGGCTGAAAGACGAGCGCTACGAGGTGGTGAAGGATGCGGCGGAGCCGGCGCTGCGACAGCCGCTTTTCGACCCGGATCGGCTCGATCACCCTGGACGTGCGGCTCTGGGATACCCCGGGCCTGACGAGTTGGGAGGGCCTGCAGGAGCCCGTTCGGGTCGTCGATGCCGAAGAGGAGCTGAGCTGGTGCGAGATCCAGGGGAACACGACCTGGGAGTGCAAAGCCCTTCGCATCCTGGAAGTCGCCACGACCCTGAGCCCGGCCAAGGCGAGTGCCCGGGTGGTATGGGAGATCGCCCGGGCCCGATGGGGGGTGGAGAATGAGGGGTTTCGGGAGCTGAAGAGCCACTGGCACCTGGATCACGGCTTCCTCCACCACCCGACCGGCATGATGGTGTTGTGGGCGCCGCTGTCGGCGGGCTTCAAGGGGTTCCAGCTCTTCGTCGCCCGCCGCATCCGGAGGCGAAGCCCCCTCGAGGAGACGGACCGGGGGGTGGCCGAGCGGCTGCGGGCGGGGCTTCTGGTCCGGGATGCACCCCAGGACTCGTACCTCTGCGCAGGGGCTCGGCCTCTCAGAGCCTGCCACCACGCTCAGCTACATTCGCCAGCTAAGCCCCGACTCTTGGCAAGCGGAGGAAGTAAGCTGTAAACTGCTATAGGCTGCTTTTCGGCAGCCGACGCCGGCTGCCGCCGGCGAAGGGAAAGCGTGGCCACGCGGCCGATGCGGCCCAGCGGAACCTGGCACAAGCTCGTTCGTCGGACGGTCGGGACATGGTCCGTCGCGGAGAGCCGCTTGTCCCTGACGGGATCCGCACGCGATGCCGCGCGCGGCGCGCTTAGAAGCGACAGTGGCCCTCTAGCTCAGGCGGACAGAGCAGCAGTTTCCTACAGCCGCCTGTCGGAGCTTCGACTCCTCTCGGGGCCACCAGCAACGCCAAGGGTTTGTGAATGTTGTACCTCCTGCCCCTAGCAGGCCTGGCCATCGGGCTCCTTGTGTCGGTCATGGGAGGCGGGGGCGGAATCTTTTACGTCATCATCCTGACGGGGCTGTTCCACTTTCCGGTCCCCGTGACCGCCTCCAGTTCCCTGGCCACCATCATCCCGACCACTTTGACCGCCTTCCTCAGCCACTACCGCCAGGGTCATATCCGGCTCGAGGTGGCTCGGTGGGTCATCCTGGGGGCCATGGCGGGCACGGTGGCCGGTTCATTCGTAACGGCCTGGATACCGGAACCCTACCAGAAGAAGATGTTGGGCCTCACCCTCCTGGCCATGCTCGTCCCGATGGCTCGGCGCGCCCGCAAGGCGCAGCCGGCGGTAACCCGGTCGCCGGCCGGGTCATCGGACGGTGCCGGTGAGAGCTCGCTGACTGGCTCCGGCCGCGGCGATGCTCCCGGCGACGGCCCCTCCTCCGCGCCGAGTCCCCGGAGGCACGTCCTTGCCATCGCCTACGGCTTGCTGGCCGGCATCATGTCTGGGATGGTGGGCATCAGCGGCACCCCTCCGGTCATCGCCGGCCTGTACGCCCTCGGATTGAAGGCCAAGGAAGTCGTGGGCACCTCCTTGATGGTCCTGCTGGCCATCGGCATCACGGGGGTCGTCGCCCATTCCGCCCTGGGGGAGGTAAACTGGCCCATCGTCTTTCTGCTGGGGGCCGGTACGGTCACCGGCGCCTTCCTGGGGCCGCTTCTCCTCAGCCGTGCCAATCCGGCTGCACTGGAGAAGGTCTACGGCCCCTTCTTTTTGTTGCTCGTGGGGTTCTTCGGGGTGTACATGCTGATGGGTTAGGAGGTGAGACGAGGTGGCGAGCGCACCGTCCCTCAGCAGCCCAGCAAGTGCCGTAGCCCCTCACTCTTCTGCCGCCCGCAGCTCGGCCGAGCCGACGGCCGGCCGCCCGTGCCAGAGTTCGTGGCTGATGAGCAGGAGATGGCACACCTCCACGCCCCGGAAGCGGCCCAGCATGTACAGGGCCGAGGTTTCCATGCCGCGCTGCAGACGGAGCGGCTCAATCGCGGCCGCTGGCCGACCCGTCAGCTCCTGAAGACGGCCATCTTCGAGTACGTGGAGGGCTTCTGCAACCGCCATCGGCGCCACTCGGCCCTGGGCTCCCTGAGTCCGGACGAGTTCGAGAGGAGGTGGTACCTCCACCACGAAGCCCCCGTTACGGCTGGTTAGCCACAGGCTGTCCACAGAGACGGATCAACTCCGCCGCGCGCGGCGGGAACGCGAGCATCACCCGGAGTGCAGACCAAGCTGCTGCATCATGTACCGGACGAAGGCAGCCAGGCGGTCGCGCGGCGGTGCCAGGGCTGAAGGCTCGTCCCGATGAGCCGCCAGCGCCCAGGCCGCTACCTGCCTGTGGGCTTCCGGAAGCGTCATCGCCGCCCACGCACCCGCCTCGGCCTTGCTGGGGATGTCGCCATCAGCGAGGTAACGTGCCACTCGGCACAGGTTGAGGACGGTCGAGATGGGATTCTCCCCGACCGTGACCTGAGCATCGCCTACGTCCCGGAAGATGGCGTCCCGGTAGTCGTCGGGCGGGACCTCCGGGAAGACTTCAGCGATGGGTGCGCCGCAAAGACAGACCCCCCGGGCTCGCAGCACTGTCACGTGTGCCGCCAGATCCGGATCTGTCGCTGGCATGAGCTCCCGGGGATCCTGCAGCCGGGCGAGCGCGTCCCGTATGGGCTGGCGCCAGGCCTCACTGTAATGGAAAGCAAATGGGGTGGGGTGGCGCCAGGGATGCAGGTCCCCCATCGTCAGCACGTGGATTTCGAAGGGATGCGGGTTCCCGGAGTGTTCGAGTAGCCAGGCCGCCAGCGGCCGTCGGAAGGTCACGCCGGGAGCACTCTGAGTGACCACCAACAGGTCGAGGTCGCTGGCGCGTGGGTTGAAACCGCCCATGGCCAGGGACCCGTGCAGGTAAACCCCTACAAGAGACGGGCCGGAGAGGCCGCTCACGAGCGTGACGAACCCGTCGACGGCCTCATGCACGGAGGCGGGGCAGTCGGGCCAGCGATGGGGTTGCACGACGATTCCCTCCTCTCTCCTCCTCCGTCGCAGAAAGGGACACGGCGAGGAACGGTAAACCCATAGGGTACCCATCGCGAGGCGCACTTTGCCATGTTCCAGGCGACCTCGTGCGCTGCGGGGGGTGTCAGCTGATGCGCGACCGGGTGCGGGTACAGGCCCTCAAGTACGACGGAACGGTGTACCGCTGGTGGGACGTCACGGTGGAGCGCCGGGTCGGGACCCTGATCGTGACCTTCAACCCTCCGGGCCATCTCGTCTTCGACGCCACAGGCCCGTGGGCCGCGCGCGTGGCGGTCCGCGCCTACTACTGGCTGGATCGCCCCTACAACGTCTTGGAGACGTTCCGGCCGGACGGCGCGCCGGAGGAGCTGTACATCAACGTGGCCTCTCCCGCGTCGTGGCACGACGGCGTCCTCTCCTTCCGAGACTTCGAGCTGGACGTGGTGAAGCGGCCGGGCCTGCCCGCGACCATCGTCGACCAAGACGAGTTCGAGGAGGCGTGCCGTCGGTACGCCTACCCATCCCACTTCATCGCGCACTGCCGGGCGGTGGCGGAGGAGGCGTGTCGGGTCGCTGAGGGGTGGGTCTGGTCCAGGCTCGAACACCCGGCGGTGGGGCGGTGGGCAGCTGAGCCCAATCCCGTACGATCCTGTTCGGAGGGGGTACGGCGATGCGGAGTAAGGTCGGGCACCGGTTGAGCCGGCGCCTGTCGCTCTTGATGGTGGGGCTCGGCGCCATCGTGACGCACCGTCCCTCAGCGGACCAGCAAGTACCGTAGCCGCTTGCTCTTCTGCCGCCTGCAGCTCGGCCGAGCCGAAGGCCGGCCGCCCGTGCCAGAGTTCGTCGCTGATGAGCAGGAGATGGCACACCTCCATGCCCCGGAAGCGGCCCAGCACGCACAGGGCTGAGGTTTCCATGTCCACGCCCGCGACGCCTGCGGTAGCGTTCCACCTTGCTGCGGAGCGCTCTATACCGGGCGTCTGTCGTCCAGACGGTGCCGGTGACCGGCTGGATGCCCCGGGGTTCGCAGGCGGTCGGGATGAAGAAGCTGCCTACCGGCACGCCGGTCTGGATACTGCCGGCGTACCCCACGCTGATGAGCACGCGGGTGCCGCAGGCGATGAGTTCCTCGGACAGCACAACGGCTGCCCGAGCACCCACTCGTGACAAGGTGAGAGCGGGCATGTCTAGTCCGACGGGCTCCGGCCGATAGCCCGGTGGAACCGCACATACTGGCGGTACCGGGCCTCGTCCACTTCGCCGCAGGCCACGGAAGCCTTGACCGCACAGCCCGGCCGCACCAGCTTCATGAGACGGCGGGCCCACATAGTGCGGTCCCACGCCCGCTCACCGGGAGGGGGAAGAGGAGAACAAGACGGTACCGGGCGCTTCGCTGCCCCGGCAGAAGGCTCAACCCTGCCGGCGAACCGGGCGGTGCACCATCGGGCGCGCTATGGCGACACCGACTGGCACGAGATGACCTGCTTCCATCCTCACGGCACACCACCCCTTTCACGCCCGCCCCGAACCGCGTGAGGCAAGGCCATGAGCCGATCGCGAGGAGCGCTACCAGAATGAGACCCGCCCGACAGGGAAGTCAACGCCATGGGTGATCGCGGGGTCTTGACATTTCCGGTGCAGGGTGGTATCAATTGGAGTGGTGGGAAAACTTGCTGCAAAAACTTGCAACCACAGCGCTTGAGCCACCGAGCCCTGAGCGCGTCGCACGTGCGCTGCGGGTCGGCGAAATGTACTACATCGAGGGCAAGAGCCAGCAGGCGATAGCTCGGTCCCTCGGGTGCTCTGTCTCGACCGTGTCGCGGCTTCTGAGGGATGCGCTCGAATACGGCATTGTAACCATAACCGTGCGCAATCCTTTTGCCGTCGCGGACCGCCTGGCCAAGGAGCTTGAGAGCCGGTTCGGTCTGGCGCGAGCGGTGGTGGTGGGGGTCCATACCAAAGAAGAGGGTGCTCTTGCTATCGCTGTAGGGCGAGCCGCAGCCAGCCTTGCTATTGAAATCCTACAGGAAGGGGCACGCGTTGGCCTATCGTGGGGCAGGACAATGCTGGCACTTGTCGACTTTGCCTCGAGCAGCGCCCCCCAGCGCGCGATTACGGTTGTTCCACTGCTCGGCGGCATCGCCCAGATAAAGCCAGAGCTCCAGGTTGACGAACTGAGCGTGCGCCTGGCCCGAGCGTTCGGCGGCGAAGTGGTCCTGTTTCACGCGCCCGCGGTACTCAACCGGCCGGAAGCGAAGAGAGAGCTTTTGCAGGAGCCTTCGATCCAACGTGCTACCGGACTTTGGCGAAACCTCGACGTGGCGTTATTCGGGATTGGGGCAGAGATCCCGCATTCTCCCATGCTGTCGACAGGGTTGTACAATGACGAAGAAGTGGGAGAGCTCATCCGCTTGGGTGCCGTGGGCGACATTGCCGGTAACTTCTTTGATGAGCGCGGCGTTCCCCTCGACTCCGCTGCGAATCGGAAGCTGCTGGCCATCGACTTTGAAACCCTGAAGCGTATTCCTATTCGCCTCGCTGCCGCAGGAGGCCCGGCGAAGGTCCGAGCCATCTGCGGCGCTATCCGGGGTGGGATGGTGACCTACCTGGTAACCGACGAGTCCACAGCGGAAGCACTATTGCAGATGGGGGGTTGACGGGCGCATGAAGGCAGCTGTGTATGGCGGGCCTGGCAGGGTTCATCTGGAGGATATTCAGCGGCCGCAGGTGGCTGCCAACGAAGTCCTCGTGCGTGTCCGCGTAGCCCTCATATGCGGTACCGACGTCAAGACTTTTCTGCGTGGGCACCACTCGTTCAAACCCGGGGACATCCTCGGGCACGAATTCACCGGTATCGTAGAGGAAACAGGCCGCGACGTGACCGTCTGCAAGCCTGGTGACCGGGTAGCCGTCGCTCCGTACGTGAACTGTGGCTATTGCTTTTACTGCCGCCAGGGGCTCGAGGACCTGTGCGTCGACAAGAGCTACATATCAAACGGGGCGTTCGCCGAGTACGTCAAACTGACCGAGTTCCACGCACGGAAAGGTCTGTACATTCTGCCACCGGCTACATCTTTCGTACGGGGTGCCTTCTCAGAGCCGCTCGCTTGCGTCCTGAACGGCGTAGGCGACACCGGGATCGAGCCCGCTGATGTGGTCCTGATTATGGGAGCTGGCCCGATGGGACTCCTGCACCTGCTCGCGGCGCACCTGCGGGGTGCCACGAGGGTCGTCGTCAGTGAACCCCAGGCCCACCGCCGTGCCATGGCCTCCTCGTTGGGCGCTCATGCGATTCACCCCGAGGAGGCTTCCGAAGTCATCATGGCATACACGGAAGGCCGCGGGGCGGACCGGGTCATCGTCGCCAACGCGGTACCTGAACTGGTAGCGGCAGCTATGCAGCTTGTCAGGCCAGGAGGTCGAGTGACCCTCTTCGGTGGATTTGCCTCGGGGACAACTGTCAGCATTGACCCCAACCGGATCCACTATGGCCGTGTGGTCCTCGTGGGAGAGTCCGGATTTGCCCCGCTCCATTTCCACCGAGCCGCCGACCTTCTGGCCACGGGGCACGATGCGCTTCCGGTAGAGCGCCTGGTGACGCACCGCTTCAGCTTAGACGACATCCGGGAGGCGTTTGAGGTGGCGGCTTCGCAGCAGGCGGTCAAAGTCGAAATTGACGTCGAAGGAGGAGAGTAACCATCGCGGCCGTTCTGCGAGGCCTAGGGCTGACGAAGCACTACCCTGGACACACCGCCCTTCGAAGCGTGGACTTCGAGCTTCAGCTGGGTGAGATCCACGCCATCGTAGGGGAAAACGGCGCGGGCAAGTCCACGCTCGTCAAGATCTTGTCCGGCGCGATCCAGCCCAGCGCGGGTACGCTCGAACTATATGGCCAGCCAGTTGGTCTCCTCACGCCGTGGCATGCGCTCCGTCTCGGCATTGCGTCCGTGTACCAGGAACGCGACCTGGTTCCGCAACTGACGGCCGCTGAGAACATCCTACTGGGGATTGAGCCGCGGCGGCTGGGCTTCATCCGGGGACGCCTTCTCTTGGAGCAGGCTAAGGTTCTGTTGCAGCAGGTTGGGGTAGAGATCCCCCTCAACGTTCCTGTCGGGCAGCTTGGCGCCGCTGAGCAGCAACTGGTAGATATTTTGAAAAGCGTTTGCAAGTCACCCGCGAGTTCTTCTGCTTGACGAGCCGACTGCGAGCTTGTCCCGACAGGAGACCGACAGGCTCTTCATCCTGCTGCGACAGTGGAAGAGCCGTTCATCGATCGTGTTCATCTCCCACCGGCTGGAGGAAGTCCTGGAAGTCGCGGACCGCATCACCGTGCTGAGGGATGGCCAGAAGGTGGCAACGCTGCCTCGCGACCAGGCGTCCGTTGATCACCTCGTTTCCCTAATGGTAGCGAGGCAGATCGAGAATCGGTTTCCGAAGATTCCCGTCGCAGCTGGCCGAACAGTGTTGGAAGTCATGCACCTGACCACGAGAAAACTTCAGGATGTCAGCCTCACGGTCCGTCAAGGCGAGATCGTCGGCATCGCAGGCCTGGTAGGGTCCGGCCGCTCCAGCCTGCTGGAGACCATCTTCGGCATCTACAAGACTTGGCCAAGCGGAGTCCTCCTCGCTGGCCACCCCATTGGACATCTGCCGCCCCACGAGCGAATCCGGGTAGGCGTGTACCTCGTCCCGGAGAATCGTCGCTTGAAGGGTCTCGTCACGAGTGCCTCGGTGAAGGAAAACCTCAGCATGGTCCATCTCCGCGAAACCTGCTGTTGCGGGTTCGTCAATTTCCGCAGGGAGCACGCCATGGCACGTGAACTCGTCGACCGCTTCGATGTCCGAATTCGCAGCCTGAGCCAACCTGTCGCAACTCTGAGCGGCGGGAACCAACAGAAGGTGTCGATTGCGCGGTGGTTTGCCCGGAGCGGATCCGTACTTCTCCTGGACGAACCGACTCAAGGAGTGGACGTGGGAGCCAAAGAGGAAATTTACCGCCTCATGGTCGACCTGGCTCGGCAGGGTCTCGGCATCGTGTTCGTATCCTCGGAGCTACCCGAACTCCTCGGGATGAGCGATCGCATCTACGTCATGCGGGACGGACGTATCACCTCGGAATTCGAACGACAGCACTTTTCCCAGGAAGCCATCCTGAAGAGCGCCTTGGGGGGAAGCTAGGGTTGGGTGACGTCAGTCTAAAGCAACACACGCCCACCGGTGTGCGCGGAGCCTTTGTCGACCTACATGGCCTGCTGCGCCGTTACGGCGTGCTGTTCGCTCTCATGGGCCTCGTGATCCTGTTCGGGGCTCTCCGAAGAGAGTTCCTCGACCCTCACAACCTCGTGAACTTGCTGCGGCAGGTGTCTATGCTCACGATTGCCGCAACAGGGCTGACGTTTGCCATGATTGTGGGCGAGTTCGATCTCTCTTTCGGCGAGGTTTGCGGCCTCGCCGGAGTCGCCGTGACATCACTGTTACTGACCGGGTATGGCTTTTCGACCGCGTTGGCGTGCGGTCTGCTTCTGGGCGCGGCGTTTGGACTGCTAAACGGGGTCATGACCGTCAAGGTAGGGATTCCCTCCTTTATCACTACTCTCGGGAGTATGTCCCTGGCCGTTGGCTTCAACTTCTTCCTCACTCGAGGGCAGCCGGTTTACGGTAGCTTCCCTCCGGAGTTCAGCGCGCTGGGGCGCGGCTTCGTGGGGGCAATCCCGATCCCTGTCCTGGTCTCTGCGGGGGTGGTGGTTGTCAGTTTCGTCGTGGCGGAGCGCATGGCCATCGGGCGTTACATGTATGCGACCGGAGGTAATATTGTAGCAGCCATGCACTCCGGCATCCGAGTCACCCGCTACCGAATCCTCGGCTTGGTCTTATCGGGAACTTACGCTGCACTCGCCGGCGTCATCCTGGCCTCCCGGCTAGGCTCCGGCCAGCCGACGGCGGGAAGCGGGTTTCTGCTAGATGGGTTTGCAGCGGCGTTCCTGGGTACCACGGTGATGAAAGACGGGCTGCCAAACGTCGTCGGCACACTCGTGGGAGTAGCCGTGCTCGGCGTTCTGAGCAACGGCATGACTTTACTCGGGCTCCCCTACTACGCGGAGAACATCGTTAAAGGTGCCGTGCTTCTGGGGGCTGTGACAGTTTCACGGCTGGCGGCGCGGGCGGGGAGGTGATGCACAACGACCGAACTCGTCGCCGGACGGCTCACATGCCGGGAGTGCTGAGGAAAGGCTCTGAAGAGGGGGCTCCGTATCATGCGACAAGGGCGAGCGATCTGGGCGATCCTTCTACTGGCAGCAATCCTGGCTCTGGGCTTCCCTGGCTTCGTCGCGATCGCCGCCGGGGTGGAAGTGGGCCTGGCAGTTGCCAATCTCGGTGCGACGTCGCAGGCTCGCGTGGCCGCCGAGTTCGAGAAGGTCGCCTCATCCAAGGGATGGACCGTGATCACGACAAATGCAGCCGGATCATGGAGCACTTTCACCAGCCAGATGGAGAACCTCGTCTCGCGGCGCGTGCGGGCGATCGTGGTGGCGATGGCCGACCTGCCCAGCATCCAGCCAGCCATCGACTCGGCTCTCCGGGCCAACATCCCCGTGGTGGCCATCGACTCGGGGTACGTCCCGGGCATCGTCGTAAACATCACGATGAACAACTTCGTCGCCGGTGCGAAAGTCGCGCAGTACTTGGTCGATCGCTTGGGCGGGGAGGGGAATGTCATCCTTTTCAAGTTCCAGCAGCACTTCGGCACCCGCCAGCGCGGTAAGATCATGGACACCGTGCTCACCGAGTACCCGCGCATTAAGGTACTCGCGCAGCACGAGCTTCCACCAGTGGGCTTCGTTCAGGATGCTCAGGCTGCCATGGAAAACTTCCTGGCAAGGTACGGAGACCGCATCGATGCCGTTTTTGCACCATGGGACGACCCTGCGGCAGCCATCACGCAGGCCATCACGGCAGCTGGATACAAGCGGGATAGCATGTTCGTGGTGGGAATCGACGGAACCCGGCAGGCTTACGACATGATACGAGCGGGTACGCCCTTCGTGGCCACCGTCGCTCAACCCTTCGAAGCGTACGCGGACGAAGCTGTTCGCGTCGTGGAGGAACTGGTCGTGCACGGAAAGACCAAAGAACAAGTAACCGGTGGAGTGCCCACCATCTACCTGGATGCGCCCCTGATTACCCCGGCCAACGTGCCCCGCTGATCTAGGTATTGGCAAGAAGTGCTGGGGGGTCGGCCACCACACAACGCTCTGGCCCCCCAGCGCTCTCAGGAAGGGGCAGACGAGACCATGCCCGGTCTTGAACCGATCACCGGACCCGACGGTCGAACCCTCATCATCGCTATCGACCATGGAGGCACCTTCGGTCCCATGGAGGGCCTCGAGGATCCGCTGTCAGTGGCCAAAGCGGCCCTCGAAAGCGGCGCCGACGCTCTCATCGTGACGCTGGGCTTTGCGAAACGATACCACGGTGCCCTGGCCGGCGCGCCGCTCATCGTCCGCGTCGATGGAGGCACCTCCTCCATTGGGCCGGACTGGCGCCGTATGCGCCGGCTGTTCTCCGTAGAGCAGGCGCTCGAAGTAGGGGCCAGGGCCGTCATCGCCATGGGCTTCGTGGGATACGAGGGGGAAGCCGAGTCACTGGGGCAACTGGCTGAGGTCTGCGCGGAGTCCATGAAGCTACGCGTACCCCTGGTTGCCGAGATGCTGCCGGCCGGAAAGGAGGGGGAGACGGATCCGGATAGGCTTGCACTCGCTGCCCGCATCGGTGCCGAAATCGGAGCCGACCTTGTTAAGACGGGCTATACGGGGTCTCCGGACACCTTCCGAAAGACCGTGCGGGGCTGCTTCGTGCCGGTTGTGGTCCGGGGTGGCCCCAGGATGGCAGACGAGGAGCAGGTCGTAGAGACAGCGCGCGGCGCAGTGGCAGCGGGCGCCATCGGGGTTGCATTCGGCCGCAACGTCTGGCAGAGCTCCGACATGCGCGCCATGATTCGACGGCTGACGCAGGTCGTCCACTCCCGCCCATGAGGAGGCGCTGCGGTGGCTGATTTCCTGGTGGGCATCGACCTTGGAACCAGCAGCGTGAAGGTCGGCCTGGTCGCGGAAGACGGCCGGATCGTGGCCGTCGCCGCGCGCACGTACGAGACCTCTCATCCGTATCCGGGGTGGTCGGAGCAGCAGCCGGAGGAGTGGTGGGAGGCCACCGCCAGCGCGGCTGCAGCGGTCATGGATGCTCTCCCAGCGGACGGACACGTCGTCGGCGTCGGCCTAAGCGGCCAATCGCCGGGCCACGTCGTGGTCGCAGAAGACGGCACGCCTTTGGGCCCGGCCATTATCTGGTCCGATTGGCGAGCAGGTGACGAAGCCAGGCTAATATCGAACCTGGTGAACCCCGAGGAGATGCGACGGTACACGGGGTTCGGTTTCCCTGCCAATGCCTCCAACCCGTTGAGCCGGCTGCTTTGGCTTGTGCGTCATCGGCCCACCTGGATCGCCCGGGCGGCGGCCGTCCTTCAGCCGAAGGATTACATCGCCCTGCAGCTCACAGATAGGATGGCCACGGATCAGTACAGCGCGTTTTCGGTGGCTCACGTGATCGAGCGCTGTTACCATCCGGAGCTCTTTGACCGTCTTGGCCTCCCCACGAGCCTGCTGCCTCCGCTCCTTTCCCCGGAAGAGACTGTGGGGCAGGTTACCTCGGCGGCTTCCGCCGAGACGCGCATTCCGGAGGGTACCCCGGTTAAAATCGGAACCATTGACGCTTGGTGCAGCATATTCGGTGCTGGCGCTTTGCTGCGGGGAGTCGCCGTTGACATTGCGGGGACGTCGGAGGTCATCGCACTGGTAACTGATCAAGCCCCCTACCAGGCTGACAGCGGGCTCATGCCTCTGTGGCCGGGCCTGTTCTTCGCGGGCGGGCCGACTCAGGTGGGAGCGTCTGCACTGCATTGGGTTTGGGGAGCCCTTCTCACGGACCGGAGGTCGTTCGACCCCGTGGTTCTCGAGCAGACGGCCCAGGGTTCGGAGCCTGGGGCCGAGGGACTGGTTTTCCTACCGTATCTGAGGGGCGAACGCGCCCCGATATGGAATAGGCACGCGCGCGGCGTCCTGTTCAATCTGACTGACCGGCACCGGGCCTCTCACCTGGTTCGGGCCGTCTACGAAGGGGTGGCTTATAGCGTCCGCCATGTGCTGGAAGTCGCTTCCGCGGCCACAGGTCAGGCAGTGTATGAAGTCCGCGTAACGGGCGGTGGCTCCCGAAGTGCTTTCTGGAATCAAGTCAAGGCAGACGTTCTGGGATTGCCGGTGATCCAGCTGGAATCGCACGAGAGTGCCGTTCTGGGCGCGGCCATCCTTGCGGGTTGCCCGGATGGGCGTCCGGAGATGTTGTCCGACCTGGTGCAGCGCATGGTGCGGCCCGCGCGCAGCTACCCACCGGATATCCGCCACAAAGCCCGTTACGATCGGCTTTTCGAAACCTACAAAGCCTTGTATGCGGCAGTCAAAGACTTATACGAGCCTGTTTGAGTGCCGGTAGACAGGCAGAACCGCTCCACCAAAGGGCGCGAAGGGTACGGTCGGGGCCGCAACCGGAAGCGCCGGGGCTACCGACCACCTCTTACGACAGGCGGGTCTCGCCGTACCCGTTCCCCGGGAACCTAAGTCCTTCAGGACCTTGACTCCGCCCAGCAACCTTCAGCTACCTTCTCAGCGGAGGCTGCACACCGCCACGCCTCGGAAACTTCAAACGAACGAGCGGACACGCAGGGAGGCCGGGCTCAACTACCCCCTTAAGCCGCCCTGAGTCAAGCCCTCAACGAATCGCCGCTGCAGCAGCAGGAACAAGGCGGCAATGGGGATCAGCATGATAACGGCTCCAGCGCTGGTCATGCCCCAGTCCCGCCCGTAGCGGCTGGCAAAGGCCAAGAAGCTCGTCGTCACCGGCTTGAGCGCGTCGCTATGCAGGAATGTGACGGCAAACATGAACTCGTTGTAGGCCCAGAGTCCCACCACCAGCGCGGCCGTGAGAAACCCTGGCCACGACAAGGGGACGACAATGCGGGTAAAGATCAGCCACTCTGAGGCTCCATCCACTCGAGCCGCATCCTCGAAGTCCGGCGGGATGGTGAGCATGTAAGAGCGCAACAGAAACGTGGCAAACGGAGAGTACAGGGCACAGTAGATAATCACGATGCCGCCCAGGTTATCCAGTAGTCCGAGCCATTTCCATAGCACGAAGAGAGGTACCATGAAAAGCTGCGCGGGGATGCTCGTGCCAATGAGGAGGTACATCATTAGGAAGTTTGCCCCGCGGAAACGAAACCGGCTCAGCGCGTAGGCGGCCAAGCCAGCTACGAGGCAAACTCCGAGTATAGTAGCTGCGACAATGAGGCCGCTGTTACGCAATGTCACGGCGTAACGGCCCAGTGCCCAAGCCTTCGGGAAATTGCCCCATTCTACGCCTATCGTAGGCGGGCCAAGGGGGTTACGGGCAATATCCGGCACCGACTTAAGCGAATTGAAGAACAGCACCGACAGCGGTCCCAAAGAGAAAATCGCGAGGAGGGTGAGCACTACGTAGTTGACCACGAGGCGGCCCGTTGCCGCCCTGCGCTTACGTATCATATCTCCCATCCCCGCCGCCGCAACCACATGAATAGACTTACCACAATGGCCGTGAAGAGGCTCATGCTAAGCCCAACCGCTGCTGCATACCCAGCTTCGAATCGGGCAAACGCGGCCTGGTACGCCTCGGTTGCCAATACCTCCGACGAGTGGGCTGGGCCGCCGCGGGTCAGAATGTAGATGTAGTCGAAAACGAGAAACGACCATATGACTGTCATCAGCAATGTAAAGACCAGTGTCGGCCGGATCATCGGAAGGGTTACGTACCGGAACTCCTGCCACCGCCCCGCCCCCTCCAGGCGTGCCTCCTCATACAGCTGCGGATCCACCTGCTGCATGGCCGCGAGATAGACCACAACGAGGAAACCCCACCAGTGCCAGTTGTCCACGAAGGCTACCGTGTATAGAGCTGTCTCTTCCTTTCCGAGGAAGGCCACGTTGAAGTACGGGATGCCATGGTGTGCGAGCCACGGGCCGATGCCGAGCAGCGGATTCAGAATGTTGCGCCATATCTGGGCATTCACGACGCTAGCGATGATGTAAGGTATGAAGTACGCGATGCGATAGAGGATCTGGCCACGTCGGATTCCTGCGAGTAGCGAGGCACCGAGAAGCCCCATCGCGATGGGCACAGTGAGGAAGATGGCCGTCCACCTCAGGTTGTTGATCAGCGCGATGCGGTAGACGGGGTCATGTACCATCCGCACGAAATTGGCCACGCCTATCCATCGCGCATTCCCCATGCCCGTCCAGTCCGTGAAGGCGATGATGACGCTTCCTACCGACGGCCCTAACACCACGAGTACATTAAGCGCCAAGAGAGGGGAAAGGAACAGCCATGGCAAAAGACCCCGACGTGCGCGAGGGCGGCGCAAGACGCCCGCCCTCGCCTGTGCCTCTGCCCTAAGCTTGGCATGCACACCCATGCCGCCTCATTGCTCCCCTATGCTTCTGTCGTCGACCTCATCGGGTCGGAAGGGGTGGTCGCCGGCCTTGTTTGAGCTCTTCCTGAAAGAGCTCCTGCTGGCGGCGCTGGTATTCCAACACGGTGATCTTGCCGTTCCACACTTCTTCAAGCCCGTCGATAATGTATTGTTCCGTCCTGGCCGGCCAGAAGGTCCAGGTGGTGTAACCATAGTCGCCGGCAGCCGACGCCTTCGCCACGGCATCCAGCGCTCGTACCACCCGCGGATCCGCCTGCGACGGGAAGTAGTGGGGCGCGATCGCGATGGGTACCACCCACTCGCCTCTGACTTCCGAGATGATCTGAGCTGCCCTCGCTGGATTGTTGTACAACCAATCCAGCACCTCGGCGGCGGCGTCGGGATGAGCGCTCTTGGCGTTGATAGAGACCGTGCTACCAATGCCGATATCATAGGTGGGCCGCACTCCGGCGCGAAGCGAAGGGAGAGGCGCCCAGTCCCAGTCGTTCCCCGTGCCCTGGAAGTAAGAAGGCGCGTGCAAAAACCCCCACGTGCCCTCCATTTTCATCCCAGCCGTCCCATTTCCGAGCGCTCCCCAGATAGTGTCCCAGTCGAGCGCATAGTACCGCTCCCTGCCTCCACCAAACCACCCGCTATCCACGTACGACTTCAGCAACTCCATGGCCTGTACGAACAGCGAGTCATCCCACCGCCGCTTGCCACTAAGCGCCTCGTACACCGCGTCCGGGCCGGCGTAGTGGTTGTAGAACACGGTGACAAACCACTCGTTGGTGCCCTTCCAGCTCGCGTTGCCGTGCGAGAAGGGGATTATGCCGCTCTTTTGCATGACCGTCGCTAGCTGTTCGAGTTCTTCGCGATTGGCGGGAGGTTTCCAGCCGTTCCTCTCGAAGAGGGTACGATTGTAGAAGAGCACCATGAACTCGTACGTGAGCGGCAGGCTGTATAGCTTTCCGTCAATCTCGCCGACTTGATATGCCCAGGGGAAGAGTTTCTGTTTCCAACCGTAGCGTGCCGCATACCGGTCGAGGGGGAGCAAGTGACCCGCCTGGGCGTATTCCACCACGTACGCCGGTCCAGGGGTTTGTACGATGTCCGGCCCCGCACCCGCCTGCATGGCCGTACGGAGTACCCGGTCGAGGTCCTCCTTCCAGACAACTTCCAATTCGACGTCCTTGTGGGCCTGGTTGAACGGTTTCACGAACAGCCGGTCGATGGCCTCCCGCTCCACCTCCTGCAAGGGCTCCGTCCACCACACAACCTTCACTTTCTGTGCTTCGACAGTCGGCGAGGCGCTACTCATCAATAGTATGCCCAACGCAGCACCGACACCGACGCTATATGCCAACCGCGCCAGCGTCTTCATTTTCTCCCATCCCCTTCCGACGACATCTCTGGATGGTCTTTGACCATGCTCCTACAATAACCCGTGAACCACTTCGTCGCCCCTTCTCCGCAACGAGATTTGACAGGCTACCCTACCCTACCTTTACCTTTGCTGCGCTACAACGAGAGTTCGCCGCGCCAGTTCGGAGATCCGACACTGGGGCTCACGCTGAAGAGCCGTCTCCAGGCGGTCGTTCAAGGGAGACGTCCACCGGGACGGCAGCCGCGCCGCACCTAGCACCCCACCAATGATAGTGCCCACACTTGCCCCGTTGCAGTCCGTGTCCAGACCGCACATCACTGCAATGGAAACCGCTTGGGTAAAGTCGCCTTGCCCCCATAACAACCCGATCAGCTCTGCTGCTAGATTATTGAGGGAGTGAACCCAATGATAATGCCCCCACGTTCTGTACAGGTGATCACACGCTTCTTCCCACGTGCGCCCGGACCTCCACAGCTGAAGGAACTCACGCACCACGCCCATGGTTCGAGATTGCTCCGGCACCTGCGACATTCCGGCACGTATGATTGTCTCGATGTCGTCGGCTACAAGCGCAGCTGCGACGCATCCTGCTTGAAACATGGCGCTGTAAACACCGTTCTTCGTATGAGACAACGAAGCGTCGCGATAAGCCATCTCGGCCGCCAGACGCGGGTTGCCAAGGTTTACTAAGCCGTAAATGTCAGCTCTGATGCGGGCGCCGATCCATTCTCGGAAGGGGTTGCGGTATGTGGCCGTTCTTGGAGGAACCAGCCCTTGCACGAGATTCCGATAGGCCATTCTCTCGGCAGTGTACACGAGAAGATAGGGCAGGTTGTGGAGCCACGCTTGAGCCACGTCGCGCGTCGTAAAGCCCCGACCCTTTTCCTCTAGAAGCCTCAAGCCAAGCACCGTGTAGTCGAGATCGTCGTCGCGTACCCCGTGGTCGAGGTAGGGCTTGGTCGCCCGCTTTGACTCATCTGAAATGGTGAAATCTTCCGGAACACACTCCGGACAGTAAGGAAGGTAGTCGGTCGGTGGCCAGTACCCTGTAGCCTCAAGGTATCGACGGATGGCGGTCCGCGACCATCCCTCTATGGGTTTGCCTAGCATGCAGCCGGCGACCCGGCCCAGCCACGCTCCGTAGATCCGGTCGTAGAGAACATCGGGGTCACCTGGACAAGGTAGCTCCGCGCTTGCAGGCAGCGTCTTCTGGATGTCCTGAAAGTCCTGTGGCTCTTGGTAGGGAAAGGATGGATCGGAAGGTAAGCCCTGCAATCTGTCGAAAAATGCCGATAGCTCGCCAGGCGACCACACCCGCTTCCCCGTGTCCCAGGTAAGGCGAGCCTCCTTGACATCGAAACCTTCCTGCTCAAGTTGGGTGAGCTCTTCGGTGATCAGTTCACGAAGCTCTTCTTCTTGCATGCTTTGCTCCTCCTGCTGCTCCGACAGGTTCATCCGTACGAAGATTCCTTTGCCAGGCACAACCGTAATGACACCTATGTACTCGAGCGCTCGCAGGCCCTCGCGCAGAGAAGAGCGTCCCACGTTCAGCTGCCGCATCAACTCTTGCTCAGACGGTAACGGATCGCCAGGCTCCATATGGCGAGAGGCAATGTAGCGCCGGACTTCCTCGGCAACGAGCAATGACAAGCTCTCCCGTCGGACCGGCCGAATGCTGTCAGCGGTCACTGCACGCACCCCTTGTGAGCAGCTGATCAGACCTGTCCGATCTGACCCTACTTTCGGGGCTTGGGACTTTGCAACCGGTGTCAGACCATGCTACGGGGTAGCAGGACAACCCGTTTTGCGTGAGCCTTGACTAGCGCTCGCGCACGGCGCTTCTTGCCCCGTTACGCGCGCACACTCGGCAGAAGACCCTACGGTACCAGCTCCCGCAGAAACTCCCTGGCACTATTGAGATCGACGACAACCCGCGGTCGGTGCGAAGGACCCAGTGGCCCAGAGAGAGCCCCTCCCGGCTGCTCGACAGGGCCAAGCGGACCAGCACCAGCTGGGGCCGAGAGAACGTGTCCGGAAATGTCCGAATTGCGACCGTTGGCGACACGAGCCGCGGAGTCCTGCGAAGAAGAAAACGCGTACTTTTTACATTACCCCCGGCAGGATGATCGGGGGTGAAGATCGTATCCGTTTGCACACCAGACCGAACCTGTCCGGATGGACCCAGGCGGGTGAGACCGATGCTGGCGGAGCGGCGGCGGGCCCGGATCCTGGAAGCGGTACAAAACGGGCGCGCGGTGGCGGTGCGCGACCTCTGCCGGCTCCTCGGCGTGTCGGACCGGACCGTGCGCAGGGACCTCGAGGTGCTCGACCGCTTCCGGCTCCTGCGCCGCACCCACGGTGGCGCCGTAGCCACCGCGACCGTGGACGATTCCCGTATCCCCCTGGAAGAGCGCTACGGGCTCGCCTCCGCCGAGAAGGAACGGATCGCCCGGGTGGCGGTGTCGCTCCTCAACCCCAACGACCGTGTGATCCTCGACGCAGGTAGCACCACGTACCAGGTGGCGCTACAGATCCCCCGGGACCTGCCGCTCGTGGTCATCACCCACGCGATCAACGTGGTGACGGCCCTCTTGGATCTGCCGCTCGTCGAGGTATCGGTGTGCGGCGGGGCCCTCCGCCGGAGCAACCGCTCTCTCATCGGCCCCGATACCGTGAAGGCGTACGAGAACGTGCGCGCGGACATCGCCTTCCTGGGGGCCACAGGGGTGACTCCCGAACTTGACTTCGTCAACACCAACCGGATGGAGGGCGAGGTCAAGCGCGCCATCCTCCGGGCAGCCCGTCGTAGCATCATCCTCGTCGACCACACCAAGTTTGGGAAGCTGGCCCTCACGCCTTTCGCATCAGTCTCCCACGGCATCTCAGGGGTCATCACGGACCGGCGGACACCCGAGGATTACGTGCGCCGGCTACGTGACGCCGGCATCTGGGTCCGCGTGGTGTAGGAGGGAGGAGTCCGGGGCCATTGGGCGTGCCTGGCCACGATAGGTTGGGTCGTGGGAGGACGGCAGTTCATCGGGCGACCGGAGTCCGGGGTCCGAGCCTTGAGGGGAGGCCTATCAGATGGAGAGCCTGCGGAGTTGCACCCGGCGCGTGCCGGCCAAGGCCGTCGTGGCGATGCTGGGGGCGTTGAGCCTGTTGCTGGCGATCGGTGGGGTTGCAGCCGCAGCGGAGTCGTGGTGGGCGCAAGCCGCCCGGCCGTATCGCGGCGTGACCATCACAGGCATCTCGGAGAGCACTCCTCCCTCAAAATACATGCAGCAAGTGCTGGCTCCGGCCTTTGAGAAAGAGACGGGCATCAAAGTCCAGTTCGAAGTGACATCCTGGGACCAGATGTACGACAAAGAGATCAAGGATATGGAGGCGGGGACGGGCGTCTACGACTTCGTCTACATCGAACAGGACATCGTCTACGCCTATCTGGCCCGCAACTTCCTGGTCGACCTGACGGAGTTCATGAAAACCCATCCCAAACTGGTCGAGCCCGAGCTCGAGATCGGGGACTTCACGTCGTTCATCAACTACTACAAGTCGGCCGAAAGCGGCGACATCTTCGGCATACCGTTCGAATCCTTCCTCAAGGTATACGTCTACCGCAAGGATCTCTTCGAAAACCCGCAGATCCGGTCCGAGTTCAAGGCCAAGTATGGGCGGGATCTGAGGCCTGCGGTCAACTTCAAGGAGTACGAGCAGATTGCGGAGTTCTTCACGGATTACGGCAAGCGCCACAACATGCAGCTGTGGGGTACGACCGTCACCGCGGGGCCGCATCCGGCCGCATTCTACGAGATGGTCGAGACGATCTGGCCGTCCTGGGGAGTCTACAATTGGGGCATCAATACCCAGACGTGGCGCGCCACTACCGCCAATGGCGGCGCTCTTGACAGTCCTCGCGCCAAAGAAGCCTTCCGGTGGTGGGTGAGCCTCCTGAAGTACGCGCCGCCTGAGGCCACCAACAGCACGTGGGACGAGGTGGCGGCCAGCATGGCCGCGGGCCGGGCTGCTCAGGGCTGGGTCTACGGCGAAAACGTCGCCTGGATCGCCACCGACGCCTCTCGGTCGCGGGTGGTGGGGAAGATCGGGGTGGCCTTACCGCCGCTCTATCCGGGAGTGATCAACGAAGCCGCCAAGGGCGAGGGGTACATTGGTTACTACGACGGCGGAGCCCTGGGCATTCCGCACTCCTCTCGCAAGAAAGAGGCAGCCTTCCTGTTCATCCAGTGGGTCGCCCGCAAGGCCGTACAGGGTGACTTCGCCGCCGCTGGTGCCCGGATCGTGCGGACATCCACGTTCGACGACCCCAAGGTGAAAGCCATCGATCCCAAGGTCGACCACTACTTCACGCTCATGAAGACGGCGGGCCCGCTCTTTGCCGGCGCTCCGCCCTTCCCGTTCCATGCTACCATCCGTGAAGTCATGCTGCCGTACATCCTAAAGGGCATTTCCGGTGAGCTGAGCCCGGAGGCCGCGCTTGATCAGGCGGCCAAAGCGGTGGACGCCGAACTTTCCAGGCTGGGGTACGGTAAGTAAGATGGCCGTCGTTTCACAGGGGATTCGCAGGGAACGCACAGCGTGGGGGCTCCTCGCCCCCACGCTCCTCATCCTGGGCTTCACGGGCCTCCTGCCCTTCGTGTACGTGCTCTACGTGGGATTCTTCGACTGGAACGTCTTCGCCCGTGTGGCGCAGCTCACGTGGGCAGGCGTTGCCAATTACCGTCAACTGGTCTTTGACACGGACTTCCTGGCCTCGTTGTGGCGCGGGATCCGCTTCACGCTCTGGGCGGTAGCGATCGAAATGGTGCTGGGCTTCGCCCTGGCTCACCTGCTGATGAAATCCTTCCGCGGCCGTGGTTTCTTTCGGGCCGTGCACGCGCTGCCCCTGACCATCGCTCCGATTGCCGTTGGCGCCACATGGCGACTCATGACGTTACCGGGGTTTGGCATCGTGCCGTACTGGCTGTCGCGATGGGGCATCGATTACAACATCGGCCGCGATGCCACCCAAGCCTTCTTCACCACCGTGGTCATGGACGTTTGGCACTGGACGCCTTTCGTGACCCTCACCTTGCTGGCAGGACTCAACGCACTTCCAAAGGAGCCCTTCGAGCAAGCCCAGGTCGACGGGGCCGGCCCATGGTACATCCTGCGCTACCTCACCCTACCGTTGCTGCGTCCGGTGCTTCTCACGGCGCTCTTCTTGCGCATCATGGACGCGCTGCGGATTGTGGACGAGGTGTGGATGCTGACGGGGGGCGGTCCTGGCACCGCGACCCGCTATGCCGGTATCCACGTGTGGCGGGTGGTCTTCCCCAAGACGGACTACGGGTACGGCTCCGCCATGTCGGTGCTGCTGCTCTACTTCACGATCGTCCTCTGCTGGCTGTTGATGACCTCCATCACGCAGGCCCGCAAAGAAGGTGCCGGGTGAGCAGGATGCGACGGGCACGCCTCGTGGCTGGCAGTTGGCGATGGTTCAAGCGATCCGGATGGCTTTACGCCGCCTGGACGCTCCTGAGCCTCGTGACGCTGTTCCCGATTTACTGGATGCTACTGGTGTCGGCCCGCACTCGACTCGAGCTGTTCTCGGAGCCTACCCTCGTCCAGAAGAGCTTCTACGCGGAAAACTACATCCGCCCGCTGCTGCGCGACATCTACGGCGCGTATCTGGGTAACTCGCTGCTGGTGGCGACCGGCAACACGTTGGTGGTCGTGGTGGCCGCGGTTCTGGCCACTTACGCGCTGTCCCGCTACCGGGTGAGCGGGGCCCAGAACATCTTCTTCTGGGCCATCACCAACCGGATGGCGCCGCCTGCCGCGTTCATGCTGCCCCTCTATCTCCTCTATACCCGGGTGATCAGGGTGGGGGACTGGTCGCTCTTCGACACGCGCATCGGGCTCATCCTGGCCTACTCGGTGTTCAACTTGCCGTTTGCGATCTGGCTGTTGAAGGGTATCGTCGACGGCATTCCAAAGGAGCTGGACGACGCGGCGATGGTCGACGGGGCGTCGCTATTCCAGGTGCTGACGAGCATTATCGTGCCTCTGGCCGCGCCGGGCATTGCCATCACGGCCTTGCTCAGCTGGATCTTCGCCTGGAACGAATACCTTTTCGCGGCCACCTTGACCAGCTCGCACGCGCGGACAATCACCACGGGCCTTGCTGAATTCGTCACCGTGGTGGGCACCAACTGGGGCGAGATGGCCGCGATGTCCGTGGTGGCCACGTTGCCGGCTCTCGTCCTGCTCGGACTGGTGCAGCAGTACATCATATCCGGGCTGACTTTCGGGGCGGTACGCGAGTAGGAGCGCGGGCCGGAGAAGGGGGAGCGTCACAGATGAGCATGCCTTCCGGCCATCCGGCCCGCAGGGCCGGATGGCAGCCGCCGTCGGCCGGGGGTAGCAAAGAGCCTCGCCCGCCCGGCTGGCTGCGGATGGAGACCAACCTCTTCGACCGGATCTTCATCGGGGGTGTGCTGTTCGTAGCGATCCACCTGCTTTGGATGCGCTTCGTGGAGGCGTATGTGCCGTTGGGGCTGGCCACAGTGCTGTCCCTGGCGCTCATGGCCGCGATCATCAGGTGGGGGTGAGGGGCCAGTATGGCGAGCGCGAAGACGATGGACGCGGTAGTCGTGCACGGCCCGAGGGACTACCGTTGGGAAAGCCGGCCGGTACCCGAGGTGGGCCCGGGCGAGGTGCTGGTCAAGGTACTGGCCACGGGCATCTGCGCCAGCGACGTCAAGACCTTCTACGGGGCGCGGGTGTGGGGGTCTGACGATATCCCTGCTTACATCGAGGCGCCGGTCATCCCCGGGCACGAGTTCATCGGGCAGGTGGTGGCGCTGGGTGAAGGGGCCGGAGAGAAGTACGGGGTCCAGGTGGGGGATCTGGCCGTCTCCGAGCAGATCGTGCCGTGCGGCCGGTGCCGCTTTTGCAGGCGGGGCCAGTACTGGATGTGCCAGCGGCACGACATCTACGGGTTCAAGAAGGATCGGGCCGAGGGCTCCTGGGCCCAGTACATGAAGTACCCGGCCAACTCGCTGGTGTACAAGGTGCCTTCGGACATGCGCCCGGAGGTCGCCGCGACCATCGAGCCGCTGGCCTGCGCCATCCACGCCGTAGAGCGAGGCGACATCCAGCTGGGTGACGTGGTGGTCATCGCCGGGATGGGGCCGATCGGGCTTTTCATGCTGCAGGTGGCCCGCATGAAAGGGCCCGGCTTGCTCATTGCGGTCGACCCCAAGCCGCACCGGCTGGAGGTGGCCAGGCAACTCGGCGCGGACCTCGTCCTCGACCCGGCCGCCGAGGATGCGGTGAAGGCCGTGCTGGATCGGACGGACGGGTACGGCTGTGACGTCTACATCGAGGCGAGCGGCGCGGGCGCCGCCATCCCTCAGGGTCTGCAGATGTTGCGCAGGCTCGGGACCTTCGTGGAGTTCAGCGTCCATGCCGGTCCGGTAGCCGTCGACTGGTCGGTCATCGGCGACGTGAAGGAGCTCAACGTCCACGGCTCGCACCTGGGGCCCTACGCCTACCCGAAAGCCATCCAGTACCTGCATACCGGCAAGGTGACGGCCGATCCCATCGTGACGCACCGGTTGCCGTTGCGCCAGTATCTCCAGGGCATCGAGATGGTGCACGAGGGCAACGAGTCGATCAAGGTCGTCTTGATTCCCGACTGAACGACCTACGGGCGGAAGGCGGGTGGACGCAGTGGGCATCCTCGATCGGCTTCGGTTGGACGGGCGGGTCGCGCTGGTGACGGGCGGCGGCCAGGGGATCGGGCGCGGCTTCGCCCTGGCGCTGGCGGAAGCCGGCGCGCACGTGGCGATCCTGGACCTCAACGAAGCGACGGCCAACGCGGTGGCCGGCGAGGTTCGGTCCAGGGGCCGGGAGGCCCTGGTGGTGGTAGGAGACGTCACGGTGGCGGCCGACTGCCGCCGTGCCGTACAGGCTGTGGTGGACCGCTGGGGAAGGCTGGACGTCGGGGTCAACAATGCCGGCGTCGGTTCATGGGCTGATGCCGAGGTATACCCCGAAGCGGAGTGGGATCGGGTCCTCGCCATCAACCTCAAGGGGGTCTTCTTGTGCGCCCAGGCTGAAGCGCAAGTGATGATCCCGCGCAAGTACGGCAAGATCATCAATACCGCCTCGATGTCGGCGCACATCGTCAACCGCCCCCAAAACCAGGTAGCCTATAATGCTTCCAAGGCGGGCGTGGTGCACCTGACCCGCACGCTGGCTGCCGAGTGGGCCCGCTACGGCATTCGGGTCAACAGCATCAGCCCCGGGTACATCCACACGCCGCTGGTGGAATCGGAGGCGGTTCGGCACCTCGTGCCCCGGTGGCTGGAGGCGACGCCGCTCGGCAGGCTTGGGGAGGTGGAGGATCTGCAGGGTGCGGTCGTCTACCTGGCGAGCGAGGCGAGCGACTTCATGACGGGCCACGACCTGGTCATAGACGGCGGCTACACCGTGTGGTAAGACGGGGGAGGCACATTGAGGAAGGAAGGAAGGGAGCTCTCCGTGCGGGCTGTCGTCATGGACCGGCCGGGGCAGGTCGAGGTGCGCGAGGTGCCCGTGCCCTTCATCGGGCCGCATGAGGTCCTGGTCAGGGTGCGGGCCGCCGGGATCTGCGGGACCGACGTGCACATCTTCCGGGGGGAGTTCGTACCCCGGTTTCCCCTTACTCCTGGCCACGAGTTTTCCGGGGAGGTCGAGGCGGTGGGCGACGCGGTGCGGGGGTTCCGCCCCGGCGACCGCGTCGCGGCCGATCCCAACGTCTACTGCGAACGGTGCTACTTCTGCAAACAAAACAAGCAAAACTTCTGCGAGAACTGGGAAGCGATCGGCGTCACGCTGCCCGGCGCCTTCGCCGAGTACGTGGCCGTGCCCGACGCCTCCCTCTTTCCCATCGCCGACGGGATGTCGTTCGCGCAAGGGGCCTTCACGGAGCCGCTCTCTTGCGTCGTATACGGGCAGCAGCGCGCCCGCCCGCCGCTCGGCGGCAGTGTGCTGATCTTCGGAGCCGGCCCCATCGGGCTACTGCACCAGCAGCTCGCCAAGAGGAACGGCGCCGGCCTGGTCGTGATGGTCGACGTGCGCCGGGACCGCCTCCAACAGGCGAAGTCCCTCGGGGCCGACCACGTCGTGCCGGCCGGAGACGGGATGGAGCAGGAACTGCGGGCCGTTGCCCCCCGGGGGTTCGAGCTCGTCGTCGAGGCGACCGGCGTGCCGGCCGTCGTGGAAAACGCCATCCGGTTCGTCCAGAACGACGGGACGCTCCTGGTCTTCGGCGTCAGCCCCAACGAGAGCAGCATCCGGGTCAACCCGTACGAGATCTACAAGCGGGACCTGCGGATCGTCGGCTCGTTCTCGCTGCGCAAGACCTTCCAGGCGGCGCTCGAGCTCCTGGCGCAGCGGGCCATCGACGTGGAGCCGCTCATCGGGCAGCGGATCGGGCTGGACGAGTTTCCCCGGGCCCTGCAGGCCATGGCCCGTGGGGAGGCCCCGGGCAAGATCCTGGTCCAACCGTAACACCGCCCCGGCGGCGCCGGCGGCGGGAGGTGGGCCAGACGCCTCCTCCCTACAGCACGCCCAGCTCTCCGGCCAGGTGGAGCACGGTGTACCGGGAGCGTACCTCCCGGGCGGCTCTCAGGGAATCGGTCACGACGCCGGAGGCGAGGCCGAGCTCTTCCCAGGAGGCCGGCGCGCCGGCCGAGCGCAAGAACGCCTCGAGCGCTTCGGGGGGCGCCAGGAAGGGACGGACGGCAGCGACGGCGTCGTCCCACCGGCTCACGACGTGCGCCCGGCGCCTGGCGATCTCCTCGGAGTCGCGCCCGAAGAGGCGCCACGGCCCGTCGGCCCAGGAGCGCTGCTCCGCGAGCAGCGGCCCTGCCAGCCGGCCGAAGTACCGGGCCACGCGCGCTTCGTGCTGCTCCCGGGACGGCAGGGCAGGAGACGGCCACGCCGCAGGGCCCGTCTCCAGGAGCGCCCGGTACAGGCGCTGTACCATGAGGGTGCCGACCCCGACGCGCTCGCCGTGCAGCGCCGGCTCCCGCCCCTCCAGCAGGTCTCGCATCTCCCAGAAGTGGGCCAGGTGGTGCTCGGCGCCCGAGGCGGGACGGGAATTGCCGACCATGAGCATGGCCACCCCGACCTGCAGCAGGCCGCGCATCAGCGCCTGCACGCGCTCCGGCGCGTGCCACGAGCCACCTCCACCCGGCTCCTTGCGCTCCCAGGCGGAGCGTACGGGCGCCGCCGCCTCTTCCACCATCTGCACGGCCACCGGGCAACGGTACTCGCCGTTGAGCGCCTGCGCCAGCGCCCAATCGGCCAGGGCCGTCCACTTGCCGGAGAGCTCGGCCCACCCCGAGGCCGTGAGCCGGGGCGGCGCGTGCGCGTAGATCTCAGGGTCTGCCACGACCGCCGCCGGGGGCGCGGCCGGGTAGGTCACCCGAACGCCGCCGGCGATCATGGCGGCAACCGACGAGGTAAACCCGTCCACGCTCGCCGCCGTGGGCACCGCCACCAGCGGCACCTCGAGGCGAGAGGCGACAAAGCGCGCCAGGTCCGTGATGGTGCCCGACCCGACGGCCACGACGGCGGCGTCGCGACCCGGAATGTCGAGCGCGAGCCTGCCCAGCGCCTGCTCGTTGGGATGGGGCGGCGGATCTCCCGGGAGCACGGAGGCCGTGAGCCGGATGCCGGCCCGGCCGAGGATGCTGCGCACTCGCTCGCCCGCGGCCCGGTCTGTGTGCTCGTCGGCGATCACCCACGCCGCCCCCGCTCCCAGCCGCTCGAGCACTGCCGGGAGCTCCTCCAGGGCGCCCGGGCGGTTGACCAGCCGCCGCATGGCCACCTCGTGCTCCCGGCCGCACGCGCACCGTACCCGTCCCGGCCGGACCTCCTCGCCCCGCAGGAGCGCCGCCACGGGCTCAGGAAGCCGGTAGTGCTGCATCGTACCCATCCCTTACCCCGCCACCTGCCCGTACTTTTGCCGGTAGGCGCGGTGAGCCCTTTCTACCTCGTGGGCCGGGATGGGCTCGACCTGGCCCCGCAGCATCGCCAGGTGCACCGTCATGGCCACGTCCTCCACCATGACGGCCGCCTTGAGCGCCGCCCACGGATCGGGCCCAACGGTGAAAACGCCGTGCTGCTTGAGCAAAACGGCCGGTGACGAACCGATGTGCTCGACCACCGCCCTCCCGATGGCGTCGCCTCCCACGGGCGCGTAAGGAGCGCACGGCACCGGCCCGCCGAACTCGTCGGCGATGGCCGTGAGCACTACCGGGATGGGCTGGCCCAGCGCGGCAAAGCTGGTGGCGTACGGCGAGTGGGTGTGAACGATCCCGCCCACGTCGGGCCGGTGCCGGTAGATGTACAGGTGGGCCTGGGTGTCCACGGAGGGCCGCAGGCGCCCCTCGACGACCTTCCCGTCCAGGTCCACGACCACGAGGTCCTCCGGGCGCAGCGTCTCGTAACGGACCCCGCTGGGCTTGATCACCACGAGACCGGTCTCGAAATCCCGACCCGAGGCATTGCCGCTGGTCATGGTCACGAGCCGCTGGCGGGGCAACTCCAGGTTGGCCTCCCAGACCGCGCGGCGCAGGGCTTCCAGCATGGCCATCCTCCCAACGTGGCTTCGCCGGCATCGTTACCGAGGATTCGACGATGAGCTATCGCCTCCTGCGGTAGGACGTCCCCGATCCTCTTGACCGCCTCATACCCACCCCGGGGGGAACGACCGGCAGGGCCCGAGGATGGGAGCCGCGAGTCAGTGCTCCAGGCAGGAACTCGCCCGCCGGTCCGGTAACGTTTATTTCGAGGGGGGTGCCCGGTGCCCGAGAAGGCAAGGGTGGTGCGTCCCATCACCTTGCGCGACATCGCCCGCGAGGCAGGGGTCTCCATCAACACCGCCTCCCGAGCGCTGACGGGCAAGCCGGACGTGAGCGACAAGACGCGCCGGCTGGTGCAAGCGGTCGCCGACCGGCTCGACTACCGCCCCAACCAGCTGGCCCGCGGCCTTCGCCAGCGCAAGACGGCGACCATCGGGGTAGTGGTGGCGGATCTGGCCAACCCGTTCTTCGCCGAGGTTGCCGAGGGCATCGAGCGGACGGCCGCGGGCGAGGGCTACAGCATCATCGTGGCCAACACGGAGGAAAACGAGGAGCGAGAGCGGCGGGCAGTGCACACCCTGGTGGAGCGCCAGGTCGACGGCATCCTCATCGCACCCACCCAGAGCTCCGACGCTTCCATCCGCTACCTGCTGCAGCGCCGGATCCCGGTCGTGCTGCTGGCCCGCTTCTTCGAGCACCTGCAGGTGCCGGCGGTCATCAACGACGACCGGGAGGGTGCCCGGCTCGCGGTGCGTCACCTCATCCAGCGGGGCCACCGCGACATCCTCTACCTCAACGGCCCTCCATACAACTCGAGCGCCCGGCTTCGCCTGAGCGGCTATCAGGACGCGCTGCAGGAGGCCGGCATCCCCTTTCGCTCGTCCCTGGTCATCTCGACCGATGCCCGGGCCGCGGGCGGATACGCGGCCATCCAGCAGGCGCTCGCGGCAGGCTTGCCCTTCACCGCGGTCTTCTGCTTCAGCGACTACGTCAGCTTCGGCGCCATCCGGGCGCTTCGCCAGGCGCGCCTCGGTATCCCCAAGGACGTGGCGGTGATGGGGTACGACGACATCGACCTGGCGGGCCTGGTCGAGCCCGCCCTGTCGACGGTGCACATCGCCAAGACGCGGCTCGGCCAGGTGGCCGCCCGCATGCTGATGGGGATGATGGAGCCTTCGGGCAAGCAGGCCGAGCGCGTGGGGGTCACGGTGCTGGCGCCGCAGCTGGTGATCCGAGAAAGTGCATGAAGGCGGGAAAGCGCACGAGAGAGCGAAGGGGGTCGGGGCCGTGGATGCGAGGCGGCGGTTCACCATCGGGATCGACTTCGGTACCCTGTCGGGGCGTGCCATCCTGGTGGACGTGGCCACAGGGGAAGAGGCGGCGACGGCCGTCTACGAGTACGAAAACGGCGTGATCGACGAAGTCCTGCCGGTGGGAGGGCCGCCGCTACCCCCCGACTTCGCTCTGCAGGACCCGGCGGACTACGTCCGCACCGTCGAGCGCACCATTCCGGAGCTCCTGCGTACCTCCGGGGCCAGGCCGGAGCAGGTCGTCGGCGTCGGCATCGACTTCACCTCGTGCACCATGCTGCCCGCTCGCGCCGACGGGACGCCGCTCTGCTTCTTGCCGGAGTTTCGCCCCAACCCCCACGCATGGGTGAAGCTCTGGAAGCACCACGCCGCCCAGGACCACGCCAACCGGCTCAACGCCATCGCCCGCCGGCGCGGCGAGCCGTGGCTGCCCCGCTACGGCGGGAAGATCTCTTCCGAGTGGTTTTTCCCCAAGGTCTGGCAGATCCTCGAGGAAGCGCCGGAGGTCTACGCCGCCGCCGACCGCCTCCTGGAGGCGGCGGACTGGGTCGTCTGGCACCTGACGGGCCACGAGACCCGCAACTCCACCACCGCCGGCTACAAGGCGATCTGGAGCAAGCGGGAGGGGTTTCCTTCCCGGGACTTCTTCGCGGCCCTCGACCCGCGGCTGGCCGACGTCGTCGACCAGAAGATGTCCCGCCGCATCCTCCCGCAAGGCAGCCTCGCGGGGGGCCTGCGGGCGGAAGTCGCGGAGCGGATCGGGTTGCTCCCCGGCACCGCGGTGGCGGTGGGCAACGTGGACGCGCATGTCGCCGTGCCGGCCACCACGGTGGTCTCGCCCCACAAGATGGTCATGGTGATGGGCACGTCTATCTGCCACATGGTGCTCGACCGGGAGGAGCACATGGTCGAGGGCATGTGCGGGGTCGTCGAGGACGGGATCCTGCCGGGGCTGTTCGGCTACGAGGCCGGCCAGTCGGCGGTCGGCGACATCTTCGCCTGGTACGTAGAACAGGGCATCCCGGCCGAGTACCAGGAGCAGGCCCGCCGCCGGGGCATCGGCCCCCACGAACTCCTGGAGGAGAAGGCGAGCCGCCTGAAGCCGGGGGAGAGCGGGCTTCTGGCCCTTGACTGGTGGAACGGCAACCGCTCCGTCCTGGTGGACGTCGACCTGACCGGGATGATGGTGGGCATGACCCTGGCCACCCGCCCGGAGGAAATCTACCGGGCGCTCATCGAAGGGACGGCTTTCGGCACCCGCCTCATCATGGACGCCTTCGAGCGCCACGGGGTGCCCATCGAGGAGGTGGTCGCCTGCGGGGGCCTGCCCGATCGCAACCGGCTCCTGATGCAGATCTACGCCGACGTGACCGGGCGGGAGTTCCGCGTGGCCCGCTCCTCCAATACTTCTGCGCTGGGTTCGGCGATGTTCGCCGCGGTGGCCGCCGGCGCCGCCCGGGGTGGGTACGACGACATCGTGACGGCGGCAGCGAGGATGGCCGGGGTGCGCGACCAAGTGTACCGGCCGGACGCGGAAAGCCACCGGATCTATACGGAGCTGTACCGGGAGTACCAGCTGCTCCACGACTATTTCGGGCGCGGCGCCAACGACGTCATGAAGCGGCTGAAGGCGCTTCGCGCCCGGTACCGGGCCAGCACGGTCAGGGCCTGCTAGAGCGGCCGGGGCCCGTCGTACGAGCCAGAGGTCGCAGCTGTTGACGCAAAGAGGAGGCCAGCGACATGCCACAGCCCAGGGCGAGGCTCGGAGTCATCGTCGGCAACCGGGGGTTTTTCCCCGGCCACCTGTGTGAGACGGGGCGCCAGGAGATCCTGCGGGCGCTGCGGGAAGAGGGTGTCGAGCCCATCATCGCGCCCGCGGAGGCGACCCGGTACGGAGCGGTGGAAAATTACGAGGAGGCTCGCCGCACGGCCCAATTCCTGCGCGCGCATCGCGACGAGATCGACGGGGTGGTCGTGAGCCTTCCCAACTTCGGCGACGAGCGGGCGGTCGCCGACACCTTGCGCATGGCGGGGCTCGACCTGCCCGTCCTGGTGCACGCCTTCCCCGACGAGGTCGGCAAGATGGGGATCCAGTTGCGGCGGGACGCCTTTTGCGGCAAGATGTCGGTCTGCAACAACTTGCGCCAGTACGGGGTGCGCTACTCCCTCACCACCAGGCACACCGTGGGGGTCGACGACCCCTCGTTCCGGGAGGACCTCCGGTGGTTCGCCTCGGTGGCCCGGGTGGTCAAGAGCCTCAAGGGGGCCCGCTTCGGTGCGATCGGCGCCCGCCCGGCGGCGTTCAACACGGTGCGCTACAGCGAGAAGCTCCTGGAGCGAGCCGGCATCAGCGTGGTGACGGTGGACCTGTCCGACGTGCTGGGCCGGGTCGGCCGGCTCGACGCCGGCGATCCGGAGGTCACGCACAAGCTCGAGGCCATCCGGGCCTACGTGCCGGCCAAGGGCGTGCCGCCGGCCTCGCTGGAGCGCATGGCGAAGTTGGGCGTGGTGGTCGACCGGCTGGTGCGGGAGCACGCGCTGGTGGGCACCGCCATCCAGTGCTGGACCGCGCTGGAGGAGTTCTTCGGCATCGTGCCCTGCACGCTCATGAGCATGATGTCCAACGCGCTGCTCCCGAGCGCCTGCGAGACGGACGTCACGGGGGCGATCGCCATGTACGTGCTGCAGCAGGCCTCCGGACGGCCCAGCGCCATCGTCGATTGGAACAACAACTACGGCGACGACCCGGACAAGGGCGTCATCTTCCACTGCAGCAACCTGCCCAAGGAGATCTTCGAAGAGCCCAGCATGCACTACCAGGAGATCATCGCCGGGACGGTGGGCAAGGAGCAGGCGTACGGCACCGTCTACGGCCGGGTCAAGCCGGGGCCGTTCACGTACTTGCGCATCTCGACGGACGACGAGGCCGGCCTCATCCGAGCGTACGTGGGAGAAGGGGAGCTCACCCGGGATCCCGTTTCCACCTTCGGCGGGTACGGGGTGGTCCGGATCCCCCACTTCCAGGAGCTGTTGCGCTACATCTGCGACAACGGCTTCGAGCACCACGTGAGCATCAACATGGATCGCACGGCCCGGGCGGTGGAGGAGGCGCTGGCCCGCTATCTCGGCTGGCAGGTGTACCGCCACGAGGGGTGAGGCAGGCGGGGGCCGGGCCGGGGAGGCGCGCCGGGCGTTCGATTGGCGCAGCTTCCGGGGCTTCATCTTCGATCTGGACGGCACCGTCTACCTGGGAGAGCGGCTCATCCCGGGTGCCGACGAGGTCATCCGCACGCTGAGGCGCCACGGGATCGGCGTCGTCTTCCTTTCCAACAAGCCGCTCGAGAGCCGGGAGAGCTACGCAGCGAAGCTCACGCGCCTCGGCATCCCCACCGATCCCGAGGACGTCATCACGTCGGCGTACGTCACCGCCGAGCACCTGGCCCGCGCGCATCCCGGCGCGCGGGTCTACGCCCTGGGCGAGGAGGTACTCGCCCGGATCCTGCGGCAGGCCGGCGTCGTGCTGGTGCCGGGCCCGGGACGTTGCGATCCTGCCGAGGTCGACCTGGTGCTGGCCTCTTTCGACCGCACGCTCACGTGGGAGAAGCTCAGCTTCGCACACCAGGCCCTGCGGCGTGGAGCCCGGCTGGTGGCGACCAATCCCGACCCGACCTGCCCGGTCGAGGGGGGAGACGTGCCGGATGCAGGGGCGATCATCGCCGCCCTCGAAACCAGCTCCGGAGCCCGGCTCGAGTGGGTCGCCGGCAAGCCCTCCGAGCTCATGGTCCAGGCGGCGCTGCAGCGCCTGGGCGTGGAGGCGGCCGAGACGGCTTTGGTGGGCGATCGAGCCCAGACGGACATGCTGATGGCCCGCCGCTCGGGGGTGACCGGCGTGCTGGTGCTGACGGGCGTCACCACCCGTGAGGACACCGCCCGGCTGCCGGCCGACCGGCGCCCCGACTATGTGCTGAGCAGCATCGCGGAGTTGCTGTAGACGTGGACGTCGGGGGGCAACCCCGGCGTCGGGAGGAGGGCGGGACCCGTGGCTGCGGGCCGCTATCTCATCGGCTGCGACGTGGGTACCACCGGTACCAAGACGCTCCTCGTCGACGAACAGGGTCACGTCCTTGCCCGTAGCCTCGACGAGTACCCGCTGCTGGCGCCCCGTCCCGGCTGGGCCGAACAGGAGGCCGACGACTGGTATCGCGCCACGGTCCAGGGCATCCGGAAGGTGGTGGCCGAAGCGGGCATCCGGCCTCAGGACGTGGCGGGCATCAGCTTTTCGGGGCAGATGCACGGGTCCGTCTTCCTCGACCGGGAAGGCCGGGTCATCCGGCGGCCGCTGCTGTGGTGCGACGTGCGGACGGCCGACGAGGTGCGCGCCATCAACGAGACCGTAGGGCGCGCCCGCATGATCGATCTCGCCGGGAGCCCCGCGATGGAGGGGTTCACGGCGCCCAAAGTGCTGTGGCTGCGGCGCCACGAGCCCGGCCACTTCGAGCGGATCGCCACGGTGCTCTTGCCGAAGGACTACGTACGCTTCCGCCTCACCGGGGAGCGGGCGGCCGAGGTATCGGACGCGGCCGGCTCGGCGATGTTCGACATCGAAAAAGGAGAGTGGTCGAAGGAGCTCCTCGACGTGGTGGGGCTCCGGCCCGAACAGCTGCCGCCCGTGCTGCGTTCGGTCGACGTCGCCGGCAAGCTCACGGCCCGGGCGGCCGAGGAGACGGGGCTGGTGCCGGGCATTCCGGTCGTGGCCGGCGGCGCCGACAACGCCTGCGGCGCGGTGGGGGCCGGCGTGGTGCGGTCGGGGCGGGCTCACGTGAGCATCGGGTCCTCCGGCGTGGTGGTCTCCTTTGCCCCGGTGCCGAGCCGCGACCCGGGCGGGCGGGTGCACACGTTCAACCACGCGGTGCCGGGCGCCTGGTACGTGATGGGCGTCATGCTGGCGGCGGGCCTGAGCCTGCGGTGGGTGCGCGACGAGCTGGGCCAGGCGGAGCGTGCGGTGCAGGAGGCGACCGGCATCGACGCGTACGAGCTGCTCACCCGGGAGGCCTCCCGGAGCCCTGCGGGGGCGAGGGGCTTGTGGTTCTTGCCCTATCTCAACGGCGAGCGCACGCCGCACGCCGATCCCTACGCCCGGGGTGTCTGGTTCGGGCTCAGCAGCGCTCACCGGCGGGCCGACCTGATCCGGGCGGTGCTGGAGGGGGTCGCCTTCGGGTTGCGGGATAGCCTGGAGGTGCTCCAGGAGATGGGGGTCGAGGTGTCGCAGCTGCGGGCCATCGGAGGCGGCGGCAAGAGCGCGCTGTGGCGACAGATCCAGGCCGACGTGCTGGGTATTCCGCTGGCCCGCCTCAACGTCGACGAGGGCCCGGCGTACGGGGCAGCGTTGATTGCGGGCGCGGGGGTGGGGGTCTGGTCCGACGTGGCCGAGGCTGCCGACGCCGTGGTGAAGGTCAACGAAACCATCGAGCCTGACCCGCAGCGCTCGGCCACGTACGAGGCCTCCTACCGCATCTTCCGGGAGCTCTACCGGGTACTGCGGCCGGTCTTCGAGGAGGCCGCGTCCCTTTCGTCGTAGCGGGAGCTCGTGCGGCGGGGGAGCTCGCGCGCTTCGACTGCGAGGTGGGATGGACTACGACGGGCGGAGCCGTGTTGATCGGCATCGACATCGGCACGACCAACTGGAAGATGGGGGCCTACGACGAGGACGGCCGGGAGCTGGCCCGGTACCGCCGGCCCACGCTCACGCACGAGGAGCCCGGCGGCCGTGCCACGTACGACCCGGCTGAGATCTGGCAGGCCGTCGAGGAGGGGCTTGCCGAGCTGGTGCGCCAGCTCGGTCCCGGCGGGGCGCGCCGGGTGGCCGGGATCGCCGTGACCTCCATGGCCGAGGCGGGGGTGCTGCTGGACCGCGCGGGGGAGGCCGTTTACCCCGCCATTGCGTGGTACGACCCCCGGACCGAAGAGCTGGGGCGGTTCTGGCGAGAGCAGGTCGACCCGTACCGGGTGTACGAGATCACGGGCTTCCCGCCGCAATACATCGCCTCGGTCAACAAGATCCGCTGGATACGGCAGCACCATCCGGAGCGCTTCGAGCGGGCCGTCCGGTGGCTGTGCATGGCCGACTACGTCGCGTGGCGGCTCTCGGGCCAGCAGGCGATGGACTTCTCCCTGGCCTCCCGCACCATGATGTTCGACATCCGAAAGCGCGCCTGGTCCCGGGAGCTGCTGGAGCTCGCCGCCCTGGACGAGGCGCTGCTGCCTCCGGCCGTGCCGAGCGGCACGCCGCTGGGCCGGATCCGGCCCGAAGTGGCCGAGGCGACCGGGCTTCCTCAGGGGGTCATGGTATCGGCGGGCGGCCACGATCACTGGTGCGGGGCGCTGGCGGCAGGGGTGGTGGCGCCCGGCGACGCGCTCGATTCCACGGGCACGGCCGAGGCCATCATCATCGTGCTGGAGCGGCCGGTTTTCAGCAAGGAGCTCTTCCAATCGGGGTTCGCGGTAGGCTGCCACGTCGTGCCGGACCGGTACTACGCGGTCGGGGCGACCCAGGCCGCCGGGGCGACCATCGAGTGGGTGCGGGCCGTGCTGGGAGAGACGGAGGAGAGGGCGGCCCGGGAGGCCGGCGAAGGGGCCGCGGGGGTCTACCGGCGGCTGATGGCCCTGGCCGCGCATGCCCCGCCGGGGAGCCGGGGGCTTCTCTTCCTGCCCCACCTGCGGGGTGCGGTGTCGCCGCCGGACGCGCTCTCCCGGGGCGCGTGGGTGGGGGTGCGCTCGTACCACACGAGGGCCGACCTCATCCGGGCGGTCGTCGAGGGGCTGGCACACGAGTTCGCCTACATCGTGCACAGGCTGAGCGAGCTCACGACGACGCCGGTGCGCCGGGTGGCCGCGGTGGGCGGTGGCGTTCGCAACGAGCTGTGGTGCCAGCTCAAGGCGGACATCAGCGGCCTGGCGCTGGAGATCCCGGAGGTCGAGGAAGCGACCACGCTGGGGGCGGCGATGCTGGCGGGCGTCGGAGCCGGCATCTACCAAGATGCCCTGGATGCGGCACGCCGGGTACGCCGGCTTTCCCGTACCCTGGCGCCGCACCCCGAGTCGACCCAGCGCTACCAGCCCTATCACGCCCTTTACCGGGAGCTCTACCCCGCGTTGGCCGGCCTGCACGCGCGGTTGGGGGAGCTCGGAGGCCGGGATTGAGCGCCTGAAGGGCCCGGCGCCGGCCGGGAGATGCGGGTGGTGGCATCATTGGCGGACAACGTACGGGAGCGCGTCGAGCAAGCCCTGCGGTCGCAGGAGGGCGCCATCTTTGCCCTGCCGGCGCTCGTGGGGCGCAGCAGCTACACCGGGAGGGACGTCCTCGCCCCCAACAGCCGGCTTGCGCCGCCTTACCAGGACGAGCGGGGGTACGTCCGGGTCGAGTGGTGGATCATGTCCCTCACCCGGGCCGCCAATGACCTTCCCCGGCAAGACGAGGGGGTCACGAGGCTCCTGCTGCCGGGCGGCGATCCGGTGCTGCTCACGCAGGCGGCCCGCTCGGCCGGAGATCTGCTCTTTGGGCGCTACCAGGCGCGCTGGCCGCTCACCAAGGTGCTCGACATCGGCGGGGAGCCGGTGCTGCCCGACTTCGGGCCTTTTGGGGGGAGGGGCTCGGAGGCCGAGGTGCCGCCCATCCCGTTCCACGTCCACTCCGGCGTGGTGGTCGACGGCAGGCTCCGGGGGCCGGGCAAGCTCGAGGCGTACTTCTTCCCGCCGGTGGACGTGCCCCCGTACAACCGGCAGCTGGGCCGGGTGATCACCAGGCTCGGCGTGCGGCCGGGTGTCACCTTCGACCAGGTGCTCGCCGCAACCCGGGAGTTTGGGGTGAGCGACGCGATGTACGCCCTGGGCAACGTTTTCGAGGTGCGGCCCTACGACGGGTGGACCATCCGGCCCGGCACGCTCCATGCTCCGGGGCCTGCGCCTACGTTCGAGATCCAGCTGCCCCAGGACGACTACCACTACGTGGCGTGGCGTCTCGGCACGCGCCTTGCCCCTTCCGAGAGGGAGCATCACCGGCGGCAGTCCCTCCTGCGCGGCTTTCACGACGAGGCCCAACTCTTGCGACAGGCGGTCGACTGGGAGGTCTCGACCGCTCCCGACTTCGAGGCCCGCCATCGCCGCAAGCCCGTGCTCCTCGAAGAAGGGCGATGGGGCCGGAGGCTGCGCATCTTCTTCGACGAGTTTTACGGGGAAGCCCTGGAAATCCGGCCCGGTCAACGCTACCGCTGGCCCGCCACGGACCGGCCCCGGGCAGGGATCGTGTGGAGTGGCGAAGGGACCCTCAACGGCCCTGCACACCGTATCGCCGCAGCAGGGGACGGCGCACCGGCCGAGTTCTTGATCGCGCCGGGCCACGAGGGCATCTTCACCAACGAAGGAACGACCGACCTGCTGGTCTATACGGTGTTTCCCATGGAAGGGGAGGCGGTCCCACGTTGAACCGGCCGATCGACGCGTGGCTGCATACCATCGACCATCCCGGCAAGCGGCTGCGGATGGGGCGCCTGTTGCGCCCGGAGACGGGGCGAGGCGTCATCGTGGCGATGGATCACGGGCTTTTCGTCGGGCGACCCGAAGGACTGGAGGAGGTCGGCCGCACCATCGACCGCCTCCTGCCGGCAGGCCCCGACGGGGTCCTGGTCACCCCCGGGATGCTGCGACACGTCGCCGGGCGACTGGCGGGGCGGGGCGGGCCCGGGGTCGTGCTGGCACTCGACACCTATCTCACGACCACCTTTCCGGGCAAGGGGGGCCTGGCGGGGGCGGGCAGCGGCCAGGCGCACCGGTCGATTGCGTCGCCGGAGCAGGCCGCGGCGCTGGGCGCCGACTGCGTGAAGCTGCTGCTCATCTTCGGCGACGCGGGCTTGCCGGCGTTCGCGGATAACCTCTCCTTCATCGCTCAGACGGTGGAAGCGTCCCGCCGCACCGGCGTACCTGTCATGGTCGAGCCCACGGTCTGGTCCTACCCCGGCGTCCCGGCACCGGCTTTGAGCGCCACGCAGCTCGCGGACATGGCCCGGATCGCGGTGGAGCTGGGAGCCGACATTTTGAAGCTCCCCTTCGCGGGGCCGCTGGACGAGTTCCGGTCCATCGTGCGAGAGAGCCCGGTACCGGTGATGGTGCTCGGCGGGGCCCGTACGCAGACGCCCGAGGCTACCCTCGAGATGGCGAGACAGGCCACCGAGGCCGGCGCCGCAGGGCTCGTCTTCGGGCGAAACGTCTGGCAGCACCCCGATCCCCCGGGGCTGCTGCGGCAGCTCCTGCAGGTCGTCCACGGGGCGTGAGCCGGCCCCCGGCTGAGGGACGCTTCGGGGCTACGGGCCGATAGGCCCCGTTTCGCCGATCATCGGGTCCGTCCCGAGCGACATGCGGTGCCCGCCTCTCGAGCAGGGGATGTCCCCCTGCTGGCGGAACCGCTTCTGCGGCACCGCATGAGTTCCCGGAGCACGGTGTCCGGGCAATCCGTCCGGTTCTTGGCGCAGGCAAGAGGGGGTCGAACGCACGTGGCCCGCTACGTGGCAGCCGTGGATCAGGGCACGACGAGCACCCGCTGCGTCATCTTCGACGAGTCTTTCTCCGTCGTCGCCATGGATCAAAAGGAGCACAGGCAGATCTACCCGCGCCCCGGCTGGGTGGAGCACGACCCGCTGGAGATCTGGGAGCGCACCCGGGACGTCATCCGGGGGGCGCTCGACCGGGCAGGCGTGCCCCCTCGGGAGATCGCCGCGGTGGGCGTGACCAACCAGCGGGAGACGACCGTGATCTGGGACCGTCGCACCGGCCGGCCGTACGGGCCTGCCATCGTGTGGCAGGATACGCGGACTGCCGAGCTGTGTGAAGAGCTGGCCAGAGACGGCGGGCCCGACCGCTTCCGGGACCGGACGGGCCTTCCCGTGGCCACCTATTTCTCCGGCCCCAAGATCCGCTGGATGCTCGACCACGTCCCGGGGCTGCGGGAGGACGCCTGGCGGGGGAATGCCCTGTTCGGCACCGTCGACACCTGGCTCATCTGGTGGCTGACGGGCGGCCCGGACGGGGGCGTCCACGTGACCGACGTGACCAACGCCTCCCGTACGCTGCTCATGAACCTCCACACGCTCGACTGGGACGAGGAGCTCTTGCAGGCCATCGGCGTGCCCCGTGCCATGCTGCCCCGCATCCGGCCTTCTTCGGATCCGGCCTTTTACGGCAGCACCCGGCCCGATGGCCCATTCGGCGCCGCCATTCCCGTTTGCGGGGACCTGGGTGACCAGCAGGCGGCCCTGGTCGGGCAGACCTGTTTGGCTCCCGGGGAGAGCAAGAACACGTACGGGACCGGTTGCTTCCTGCTCCTCCACACGGGCAACCGGCCGGTGCCGTCCCGCAAGGGGCTGCTCACCACCGTCGCCTACCGGTTGGGTGAGTCGCCCGCGGCGTACGCGCTGGAGGGCTCGGTCGCGGTTGCGGGCGCCCTGGTCCAGTGGCTGCGGGACAACCTGGGGCTCATCGAGCGTTCGGCGGAGATCGAGACGCTGGCCCGGTCGGTGGAGGACAGCGGGGGCATCTATTTCGTTCCCGCCTTCTCGGGGCTGTTCGCCCCTCACTGGAACAGCAAGGCCCGGGGCCTCATCATCGGGCTCACCCGCTACATTACGAAAGGGCACCTGGCCCGTGCGGTGCTGGAGGCCACGGCCTACCAGACCCGCGAGGTCGTCGAGGCGATGACGGAGGACGCCGGAGTTGGCCCCGCCGAACTCAAGGTGGACGGCGGCATGGTGCGAAACGAGCTGCTCATGCAGTTCCAGGCCGATATCCTGGGCATCCCGGTGGTACGCCCGGCATTCACGGAGACCACGTCGCTGGGAGCGGCGTACGCGGCAGGGCTGGCAGCGGGGGTGTGGCCGGAGCCGGAGGGGCTGCGCCGCCACTGGCAGGAGGATCGCCGCTGGACGCCCCAATGGGATCATGCCCGGCGCGACGCGGCGTACCGGGGATGGCTCAAGGCGGTGGGCCGTGCCGTCGACTGGCTCGACTGACCTCGGCGGAAGGGCGGATGGGAATGCGGCTTTCGGGCAAGCGGGTGCTGGTCTTCGTCGAGGACGGGTTCGAAGACCTGGAGTTTTGGGTGACGGTGATGCGCCTGCGGGAAGAGGGGGCGGACGTCACCGTGGCCGGCAGCGAGCCGGGCAAGACGTTTCGGGGCAAAAACGGCCTGAGCGCGACGGCCGACGTCGCCTACGCGGGGCTTAGCGCCAAGGACTTCCACGCGGTTGTCGTGCCGGGCGGGTGGGCGCCCGACAAGCTGCGCCGTTCCCCGGACGTCAAGCGCCTGGTGCGGGAGGCCTACGACGCCGGCAAGATCGTCGGGCTCATCTGCCATGCCGGGCTCGTGGGCATTTCGGCGGGTATCGTCCGCGGGCACCGGGCGACCGGCTCGCTCGGCATACGGGACGACCTGGTCAACGCCGGGGCCGAGTGGGTCGACGCTCCGGCCTTCCGGGACGGCCACATCGTCTGGGGCCGGGTCGTCGCCGACATCCCCGACTTCTGCCGGGAGCTGGTCGACGCGATAGCGTCGAGCCGGTGAAGGGGAGCGTTAGCGCCAGGCGGCAGCGCGTTCGGCGCGCTCCTGATAATGCTCGAGCTCGGCCCGGCGGCGCTCCAGAGACCAGCCCAGGGCCTCGGCCATGAGCTCGGCGACCGGCCCGGCGGCCGGCACGCCCCCGCCGGGAGCCGCCAGGGAGACCCGCAACCGTCGTACCAGCATGTCCTCCAGCGTGACGGCCATGGTCGCCCGACAGGCGAAGACGACCTCGGCCCTGAGCCAGGGGAGACCGGGCACGATGGGCCGGGCAAGGTCGGCGTCTTCTTTCATCACCTGCAGCAGCCGTCCCATCTCGTGGCCGTACGTATGCAGCAGCCGCTGGGAGATGGCAGGCTCGAGCCCCATGTGGATGCCTTCGCGAACCAGGTCCGGCCACGCTTCGGGCGCATCGGCCCCGACCAGCGGCAACTGGCGGGTGCGGCAGGCAGGGACGGACATGCCGCCGGCCCCCTGCCGCGCCTCTTCGGCGGCGATGGCGTCCACGGTGTCCTGGGCCATCCGCCGGTAGGCGGTCAGCTTGCCGCCGATGATGCTCACCAGCCCGGGTTCGTGCCGCACCACGGCGTGACGGCGAGAAAGGTCGGCGGAACGGGCACCGGCGCTGATGAGCGGCCGCAGGCCCGCGTACGCGGCGATGACGTCCGAGGTGTCGACGTGCACATTCAGGAACCGCCGCACGTGGCGCAGCAGGTACTCCACGTCCTCGGTCGTCACCGGAGGGTCTTCCGGCGAACCGTCGTACGGCGTGTCGGTCGTCCCGACCACGGCCAGCCCCTCCCACGGCACGACGAACGCAAGCCTGCCGTCCTCCGTCTCCGGCAGCACTAGAGCCGCCTCGCCGATGCCGAGGAGCTCCCGGGGCATCACCAGGTGGACCCCCTTGCTCAGGCTGAGGCGGATGGACCGGTCGCTGCCGGCCAGGGCCGCGACCTGCCCCGCCCATACCCCGCTGGCGTTGACGACCCACCGGGCGGCCACGGTGTACCGGCGCCCGGTGAGGCGGTCCTCCACCTCGGCCCCGGCGACCCGGCCTTCCCGCCGCACCAGGCTCACCGCCCTGGCGTAGTTGACAGGGAGTGCGCCGTAGCGGGCGGCGGTGCGGATGACTGCCATCGTGAGACGGGCGTCATCGGTTTGGGCGTCGTAGTAGAGGGAGGCCTGCTGCAGGCCCTCCCGGCGCAGGTACGGGCACAGTCGCAGCGACTCCGCCAGGCCGATAGCCCGGTGCCGGATCAGCACCATGCGGCCTGCGAGCCGGTCGTACATCCAGAGCCCCGTGCGCATGGCGTAAGGCATGAAAGCCCGCCCTGCCGCCGGAAGGCGCATGCCCATGGGGCGCTTCAACCCCTGGTAGAACGGCACCACGAAAGGCAGGGGCCGCACCAGATGGGGCGCGTTGGCGGCCAGCAGCGAGCGCTCGATGAGCCCCTCGCGCACGAGGCCGAAGTCCAGCATGGGCAGATACCGGATGCCCCCGTGGACGAGCTTGGTCGAACGGCTGCTCGTACCCGAGGCGAAGTCCCACTGCTCCACCAGCCCCACGCGAAGGCCCCGCGTGGCGGCGTCCAGAGCGACCCCGGCTCCGGTGATTCCTCCTCCGATGACGAGGAGGTCGACGCCCGCGGCCTGCATGCCCTCCAGCGTCGACGTACGAGTCGTTGCGGTGAGATCCTCAGCGAGTCCCATACGGCGCGTCGCTCCTTCCACGGCTCTTCCGGCGAAGGCCCGGGCGGGGTAACTTAGTAGCGATGAACGACTTGCCGACTCCAACGAGCTGGCTCGACGAGGTGCGCCAGCGCCGGGTGATCGCCGCCGTGCGCCGGCCGGATGACCTTCGAGCGGTGCAGCGGGCCCGTCTCCCGGTCGTCTTCGTGCTCAACTGCACCATCTTCGACCTGCGGGAAATGGCCCGCGTGTGCCGCGAGACGCGTATCCGGTGCTTCGCCCACCTGGACCTCGTGGAGGGGGTGGGCAAGGACGCGGCCGGGGTGGAGTTCTTGGGGCGGGAGGTCGGGGTCGACGGCATCGTGACGACCCGCAGCGCCTCGATCCGTGACGCCCGGCGGGTCGGGCTGGTCGCAGTCCAGCGCGTCTTTCTCCTCGACTCGGGCTCCCTTGGCACCGCGCTCTCCGTCGTGCGCAGCACCCGGCCCGACGCCGTGGAGATCATGCCGGCCCTCGTGGTGCCTGCCATCGTCCATCGCCTGCCTTTTGCCGACCTGCCGCCGGTCATCGCCGGCGGGCTGGTCCAGACCCTCGAAGAGCTCCATACCGTGCTCGCCACCCCGGTAGTGGCGGTCTCCACCAGCGCGCACGGCCTGTGGGCGTATCGACCCGGCCCCCCGGTCTCGCGCCCATGACAAAACCCCTGACGCGCATGGCTGGCTTGCCACGCACGCAGGGGCTGTCTCCTCGTACTCCGGGCCCTGCGATGTCGGCCTGATGGGCACTTCGTCGCCCGAGGCCGTGCTCCTGCTCCTGCAGTAAAGAGCAGGAAGGTATGGTCCGGAGTCGAATGAACCCCGAGGGACGAGGGCTGGAGATGAGGGAGTGGCCCCGCCCCGGCGTGGGGGAGCATCGGAGTACCGGCGCGCCGGGGCGGGGCCTTTGTGCGCCGGCGCCTCGCCGGCCCGTTTCTCCCTCGGGGTATGGAGGTCACAGGCGCAGCATGGGTCGTCCGGTAGCGGCCGGAGGCGTTGCGCGCGCCGTCCGGACCAGACCGTCGGGTCTGCGTGCCAGGCACGCAAGGGCGCTGGTCGAGGCCGGCGCCTACCTCGGGCCGTCCCTGCTCATCTTTGCCGTCTTCGTCTTCTGGCCGCTGGTGCGGACGCTGAGGCTGAGCTTCTACGTGACCGACCCCCTCGGCCGGCCGGCGGCCTTCGTCGGGCTGGCCCAGTACCTGCGGCTCGTCCGCCCGGCATTCCTCAACAGCCTACACGTAACGCTCCTGTTCGTCCTGTACGTGGTGCCGGCGACCATCCTGCTCGCCCTGGCGCTCGCGGTGCTGGCCAATTTGCGCCTGCGGCGCATTGCCATTTTCCGAGCGTTGTTTTCCTCGAGCATCGCGGTGTCGGGCGCCACCGCCTCCGTCATCTTCCTGTTCATGTACAACCCTGCCATCGGCCCGCTCAACTACCTCCTGCAAAGCGTGGGCCTGCCGGCGCTGCGCTGGCATACCGACGCCGTGAGCGCGCTGCCGTCGGTGGCGCTCACGACCGTCTGGCTGCAGCTGGGGCTCAATACCATCATCCTGCTGGCCGGCATGCAGGGGATCCCCGAGGAGTACTACGAAAGCGCCGCGCTGGACGGCGCGACCTTTTTCACCATCTTTCGCCGGATCACCATGCCGCTGTTGTCACCCTCCATCTTCTTCCTGGCCGTGGTGGACACGCTGTCGGCCTTCCAGACCTTCGCCCCCTTCGAGATCATGACGAAGGGCGGCCCCATGGATGCCACCAATACGCTGGTCTACTCCATCTACCGCGAGTTCTACTTCAACGGGCAGTACGGCTTCGCGGCGGCGCAGTCGGTGGTGCTGTTCATCATCATGCTCCTGCTGACCGTCTTGCAGTTCCGGCTGATGGAGCGGCGGGTGTTTTACCAATGAGCGACATGGCAGGCGAGGCGGCGTCCTCGCCCGGCCCGGTGCGAGCGCGTGCCCTGAGGCGAATCCAGCTCTTGCGGGCAGCGGGGCTCTACGCAGGGCTCTCGGTCGTTGCGATACTGGTCGTCTTCCCCCTGCTCTACGCCCTTGCCACGAGCCTCTTGACGGCGGGGGAGGCTGCGGCTTACCCACCCCGGCTCTTGCCCTCGGGCCTGCGCGTCGAAAACTACCTGCAGGCGCTGAGACAGGCGCCGCTGCCGCGATACTTGCTCAACAGCGTGATCCAGAGTGCGTCGGTGACCCTCGGGCAGCTGGCGACCGCGAGCCTGGCCGGGTTTGCCTTTGCCTTCCTCCAGATACCCGGCAAGCAGTTCCTCTTTTTCGTCTTCCTCGCCACCCTGATGATCCCGTGGGAGGCGACCATCATTCCCAACTACCTGCTCATCCGGAGCATGGGCTGGGCCGACACGTACCAGGGCCTGACCGTGCCGTTCTTGGCCACGGCGTTCGGTACGTTCCTCCTGCGCCAGTTCTTCATGACCATCCCCAAAGACCTGTACGACGCGGCGACCATCGACGGGTGCGGGAGCTTTCGCTTCCTCACCACCATCGCGCTGCCGCTGGCCCGGCCGGCCCTGGGCACCCTGGCGGTCTACGCCTTCTTGCAGACCTACAACCAGTACCTGTGGCCCTTGCTCATCACGAGCAACGCTCACATGCGCACGGTGCAGATCGGGATCGCGCTGCTCCAGGACGAGGAGCGCTTCGCCCTCAACGTGGTGATGGCGGGCGTCGTCATCGTCCTGTTGCCCACGTTCGTGCTGTTCGCGCTCGGCAACCGCCAGCTCATCCGCGGCCTCACGGCCGGCGCCTTCAAGTGAGGCCGGTGTGGGTGTGGGGTGCCCGGAAGGGGGTGATGGGGCGGGGACGGGCGGCAACCAGGGGGTTCACGCGGGGCCTCAGCGAACGGGAGGAGGCACGGTTCGATGGGGAAAGGGACGGTGCGGATCGTCGGCCGCTTCCTGGCGGCTGCCCTCGTGGTGGTGCTGGCCGGCGCGGGGGCGCTGGCAGCGCCGGTCAAGATCACGTTCTGGCACAGCATGGGCGGCGACCTGGGCGGCCGGTCGATCCCGGAGATGGTGGACCGGTTCAACAAGTCGCAAACCATGTGCGTGGTCGAGGCCAGCTACCAGGGCACCTACGATGACGCGCTCAACAAGCTCAAGGCAGGGCTGCAGTCGAAGGACATCCCCGCGGTCATCCAGCTCTACGACATCGCCACGCGCCTCATGATCGACCTCGGGGTGGCGGTTCCCGTCCAGGAGTTCGTGGACAAGGAGGGCTACGACCTCTCCGACTTCGAGCGCAACGTGCTGGCGTACTACTCGGTCGGCGGCAAGCTCTACTCGATGCCCTTCAATACGTCCAACCCGCTCCTCTACTATAACGTCGACGCCTTTCGCAAAGCAGGCCTCGACCCCGGGCGGCCCCCTCGCACCTTCGACGAGGTGCTGCAGGTCGGGCGCAAGCTGACGGTCAAGGACAGCGCCGGCCACGCCGCGCAGTACGGCATATCGCTCGCGATCTACGGGTGGTTCTTCGAGCAGTTCCTGGCGGTCTCCGGAGGGTACTACGTCAACAACGGCAACGGGCGGGACAGCCGGGCCACCGAGGCCACGTTCAACGGCCCGCAGGGCGTGCGGGTGCTCGACTGGTGGAAGCGGCTGTTCGACGAGGGCGTCAACCTCAACCTGGGCCGCCGGACGGTGGACGCCCGCAACGCGTTCACCGCCGGGCGGGCCGCCATGGTGATCGACTCCACGGCGACGCTGCGCAGCCTGCTGGACGCCTCGACCGGGAGGTTCGAGCTCGGGACGGGCTTCCTTCCGAGGCCGAGCGAGCAGGCTTTCAGCAACTGGGGCACCATCATCGGGGGCGCCTCGTTGTGGATCCTCAAGGATCGGCCCGAGGCCGAGCGCAAGTGCGCGTGGGAGTTCGTGAAGCACATGGCTTCGCCCAAGGAGCAAGCCTTTTGGTACACCGTCTCCGGGTACTACCCGATCCGCCTGTCGGGGTACAACGAACCCCTGGCCATCGAGTGGCGAGAGAAGTATCCGCAGTTCGAGACGGCGATCCAACAGCTGCACCTGGCGCCCAACAACCGGGTCACCCAGGGGGCACTGATCGGGGTCTTCCCGCAGGCTCGCCAGACGATCGAGGGAGCCATCGAAACGGTGCTCGCCGGGAGAGCCACGCCCAAGGTGGCTCTCGACCAGGCAGCCCAGTCGGTGACCGACGCCATCTGGCAGTACAACCTCACGACGGGCCGCTAGGGCACGGCCATCCGCCAGGGCGGGAGCGGCGGCCGGCAGTTGCTCCGGGAGAGAGCCGGGGCGCCGGCCGCCTCGCCGCCCGCCCATCGCCTCTATCACTCGAGCCGCGTTTCGAGCTTGGAAGTACGGGTAGGCGTGGTACGGCGCGCGATGGTACTATAGTACCACACCAAAACGGCCTGTCCCTCAACAAAGTAGCAGAATGGCACAGGCGTTCGGTTGACATCCATGCACAGCTTTGGTACTTTTGGTACACCCACTGGGGTTAAGCGAGTAGCGCTGATGGGAGAGGCCTGACGTCGACGGCCTGAGAGTGGAGTGACCTGGCCGATTCGCCACGCGTAGAGCACAACCGAGACAAGGGAAGAGCCGAGGTGGATGACGGGTGTCGGAGTTGCCCGAGCATCCGAACCCGATGGACACGACGTTGGTCAACCTGGCGGCGGCCTCGGATAGCCCTGGGCCGCTGCGCCGGTATGCTACGGTGGCCGCCAAGGCCACCGATGCGCTTTCCGGGCAACCCGACTACTTGCAGGCCGTCTTCCTGGCGGCCCTGATGTCGCCCGTCTTCGCAGGCGCCAGCCCGGGTCCGGCCGAGCCGGGGTCGCTCCGCCCGCACCCGAATGGACGCCACGCGCCGGCCGGTCGAGCGAACGGCCGGCGCATCCCGCCGATACGCGGGGCGCTGCGGGAACGGGCCCGCCGTTGGTTACTCCCCGAGGAGCTGCTCCCTCCACCCGAAAGCCGGTTGAACGGGCTCGAGTTTTCCGGGACCTCCCCTGCCGGATGGGCGCTCCTCGGGGCCGCTGCCGCCCGCCGCCGAGGCGCACCGGCCGACGATGTCGCCATCGTCGGCCTCGCCTCGGGGCGTTGGGGGGCCATCGTCCGCCAGGACGGGGCCCTGGTTTGGCTGGAGGGCCCCAGCGTCCGGCAGGCCGAGGGTCCGAGGTTACGGGGTGGGCAACGGGACAGTCTTCGCGTCGCGTTCAACGACGCCGGGTGCTGGACTTCCGCACGGCAGGGGCCGCGCTCCGGCGTTCGGCCGGCGGTCCGGCCTCGCACGCGGGCCGCTTCGCCGTCGTTCGACATGGGCAAGCTCCTGCGCAGCCTGGCGCCGGTGGGCCGCCAGTACCGGGATCCCCTGGACTGCCGCGCGCTCACCACCGGCGAGGCGCTACGCCGTGAAGTCTTCGCCCGGGCGATGGACGCGCCGGGTTCGGTCTACACGCTGGCGCTCTATGCCCACCAGACGCTGCTCGTCCACCGTCCCGAGGCGTATGCCCTTGCCTCGGTCATGAGCCCCACCATCGAACGGCTGGCCCGGCGCCTGGGCGGCGTGGAAGGGGTCCTGGCGTTCGTGCGCCGGCACGTCTCACCCGGTTCGCTGTTCCCTGAGCCGGACCGCGTCATGCTGGCGCAGCAGGTCCTCGAACACGGCCTCGCCCGGCCGTCGGATGCCGCGCTCCTCATCTTCTCGTTGCTCCACTGGCAAGGATACCCGGCCCGCGTCGTCCGCACCACGCGCGGCATGTACGTCGCCGCCCGGGACCATCGGGGCACCCGGGTGATCGACGCGTCGCGCCTGGCCCTTTGTGATCGCCCCGAGGGCGTCCCGGTCATCTCCTTCGATGCGGAGCGCCAGTACGGCTACCGTGACGCCTGGCAGCTGCCCGAGGCGCTGTCGATGCCGCCCGAGCCGGCAGGCGTGACGGTGGCGTAGTCCAGCCCCTCGTTCCGCTCCGGCGACGCACCTCTTGGCACGATGGCCGCGTGAAGGGGATCCCCGTATCCGGAAAGGAACCGCTTGCTAGCACGCCGAATTGCTCCTGTGAAGACAGGGGGCGTGGCCGGCCGCTCGGCGCGGGCGTGGGCCATTAATTTTTACACACACTTGTGAATGCGATTACAATCGCACATCGCGGCCTGTGCTCGTTGGGTTCGCACGATGGGAGTCAGGAGGTGGGAGCCATGTCCAACCGCCTGGGGCAATCTGGCCGCGGGACGACTGGATTGCTGGCGGCGCTGCGAGACGAGCAGGTGCGCCGGGGATATCTCTCCCCCGAGGCCCTGATGCGCATCGCGGCCGAGCGGCGCCTGAGCCCTTCGGTCGTGTACGGGGTCGCCACGTTCTATCACGAGTTCTTGATCGGTAACGTCCGCGAGCTGGTCATCCGGGTATGTGACAGCCCCTCGTGCCACCTGGCCGGCTCGGAGCTGCTCATCGAACAGCTGGAGCGGCTGGTTGCGCGCCTGCCCGGCCCGGTCGGCGGGAGCGTGGACGAACTGGAGCATCGCGCACCGGCGGTACGTATCGAGCGGGTCGGGTGCCTGGGCCAATGCGATCGCAGCCCTGCCGTCATCATCGGATCCCGCCTCTACCTGAAGGTGCAGTCGAGGGAGCTGCCGCTGTTGCTCCAACGAGCCCTGGCGGGCGGCGACGCTGCGGCGCCCGCGCCGGCGCAAGGGGGTGACGGTCGTGGTCACACGTGAACTGCTGCTGGCCCGCCGGGGCCGGATCAACCCGGACTCTTTCGCGGACTACCGAGCAGCCGGCGGGTACCGGGCGCTCGAGGAGTGGCTCACCCGCCGGACCCCGGAGGCGTTCATCGAGGAACTCAAGCGAAGCGGCCTGAAGGGCCGGGGAGGCGCCTGGTTCCCGACGGGGCTCAAGCTGGAGATGGCCAGGGGTTCGGAGAGCCCCCGGTTCATGGTCTGCAACGCGGACGAGGGCGAGCCGGGGACCTGCAAAGACCGGGTGCTGCTCGAGGAGGACCCCCACTCGGTCCTGGAAGGCTTGATCCTGGCCGCCTGGGCGGTGGGCAGCCACCGCGGCATCCTGTACCTGCGCGGCGAGTACGCCCACCTGGCGCCGCGCCTCGAGCACGCCCTGAGGCAGGCGGAGCAGGCGCACCTGCTCGGAGACGACATCCTCGGCACGGGCTACTCCCTGCACGTCGAGCTTTACCTCGGCGCCGGCGCTTACGTGTGCGGGGAGGAGACGGCGCTGCTCAACTCGGTCGAAGGGCTGAGGGGTGAGCCACGCCTCCGCCCGCCCTATCCCACCCAGCGAGGGCTGTTTGGCTGGCCCACGGTGGTCAACAACGTGGAGACGCTGGCCAATTTACCCGTGATCGCCGCCTATGGCGGGGAGTGGTTCCGCCATATCGGGCATCCCGACTGCCCCGGCACCAAGCTGTTCTCGCTCGTGGGCGACGTCAAGCGCCCGGGCGTGGTGGAGGCGCCCATCGGCGTCTCCCTCGAGCAGCTCATCGAGGAAGCGGCCGGCGGCGTGAGCGGCCCCTGGCCCGTCAAGTGGGTGCAGATCGGCGGGGCCTGCGGCGGGGTACTGGGCAAAGGCCGCTTACCCATCGACTGGCATGGGGTCACGCTCGACCCCCAGGCGCTCAAGGCCCTGGGCGCGGGGCTCGGCACGGGGTCGGTGCTGGTGTGCGACTCCACCCGCTGCCCGGTGGACGTCGCCCGCTCGCTTGCCCGTTTCTTTGCCCGGGAGTCGTGCGGGTACTGCACGCCGTGCAGGGAGGGCAGCCTGCAGATCCTGCGGGCTTTGGACCGCCTGGCGACGGGCATCGGGCGCCGGCAGGACGTCGACAACCTCGACGTGCTGACCCGGGTCATGCAGGCCGCCTCCCGGTGCGCGCTGGGCCAGTCGGCGCCGGTGGGGTTGCGAGGCCTGCTGACGCACTTCCGCGACGAGATCGAGGCCCACCTGCTGGGGCGGTGCCCGTCGGGGTCCTGTCCCATGGCCGAAAAGCCGGCCGGCCGCGACCGCACCGGCGCCGTAGCGGCCCGCCACGTGGCCGCCGCAGTGAGGGGAGGGCGAGCGGAGACATGACGTCGCGGGAGTCGGGCATCACCAGGGATCCGTCGCCCCAGGTGCGGATCGCCGTGACCGTCGACGGGCGGCCGGTGTCGGTGCCGCCGGGGTCCACGGTGCTGGACGCGGTGCGCCAGGCAGGGGTCGACGTGCCGACCCTGTGCAGCCATCCGGATCTCCTGATCCGGGGCAGCTGCCGGTTGTGCGTCGTGAGCGTGGACGGCAAGCCCGGGCTGGTCGCCTCGTGTGAGACCCCGGTGCACGATGGGATGACGGTGCGGACCTTCGGCGCCGACATCCAGGAGGCGCGGCGGGTCAGTCTGGAGCTCCTGCTGGCGCGGCACCCCATGGAGTGCCCCATTTGCGAGCGCTCGGGGCACTGCGAGCTCCAGGCCGTCGCACAACGGCTGGGCGTGCGGGCTGCCCGGTTTACCCCGATGCTCCTGCCGGCCGTGGCCGATCGAACCAGCCCCTCCATCGTGCGCGAGCCGGCACGGTGCATCCTGTGCCGGCGCTGCGTCGAGGTTTGCATGGACGTGCAATCGGTGGCGGCTCTGTTTCCCGCCGGGCGAGGCTACCAGACGCACATCGGCACGTTCATGGAGTCGGGCCTGGCCCAGGTGGCGTGCGCGCTGTGCGGCCAGTGCCTGCTCGCCTGCCCGACCGGGGCGATCCACGAGGTGGACCACACAGAGCGGGTCTGGCAGGCGATTGCCGACCCGGAGCGACACGTGGTCGTGCAAACGGCCCCGGCCATCCGGGTCTCGCTGGCGGAGGCGTTTGGCGCGGCGCCCGGCGAGATCACCACCGGCAAGATGGTGGCCGCGCTGCGGCGCTTGGGCTTCGACGAGGTGTTCGACACCAACTTCGCGGCGGACCTGACGATTCTCGAGGAGGGCCATGAGTTCATCGGCCGCCTGCTGTCCCCGGGGCAAAGCCCGCTGCCCATGATCACCTCGTGCAGCCCCGGATGGATCAAGTTCATCGAACACTTCTACCCTCAGTTGCTCGGTCATCTGTCGAGTTGCAAGTCTCCGCACGAGATGCTCGGCGCGCTGGTCAAGACCTACTACGCTGAGAAGCGGGAGATGGATCCGGCCCGCCTGAGCGTGGTCTCCGTCATGCCGTGTACGGCCAAGAAGTTCGAGGCGGAGCGACCGGAGATGGGCAGGGACGGGATGCGAGACGTGGATGCCGTCCTGACCACCCGGGAGCTGGCCCGGATGATCCGGGAGGCCGGTATCGACTTCGCCAGCCTGCCGGAGGAGGATTTCGACGAGCCCCTGGGCCTGTCGACGGGAGCGGCCGCGCTCTTCGGCGCCACCGGCGGCGTCATGGAGGCCGCCCTGCGCACGGTATACGCCGTGGTGACCGGTAAGGAGGCGCCGCCCCTCGAGTTCGCGGCCGTGCGGGGCATCGACGGCCTGCGGGAGGCGGAGATCCGCATCAACGGGCAGGCGGTGAGGGTGGCAGTCGCCCACGGCCTGGGTAACGCCCGCGTCTTGCTCGACCAGATCGCCGAGGGGAAGAGCCCTTACCAGTTCATCGAGGTGATGGCATGTCCCGGCGGCTGCATCGGGGGCGGCGGCCAGCCGATACCGTCCACCAAGGAGATCCGAGGGCGGCGGATCCGGGCGATCCATGCCGTGGACGAATCCAAGGCGCTGCGGCGCTCGCACGAAAACCCGGCTCTGCAGCAGCTTTACCGGGAGTACCTCGGGGAGCCGGGCAGCGAGCGCGCCCATCACTTGCTCCACACGCACTACACGCCGCGTGCGCTGTGGCAGCCGGTGGAGGCGCGGGCGGTGGTCTCGTAGCGGCCTTCGCCTTGGCTCCAGTTTGACCTGATATCCTGCCGCCCGGGCTTCCCATCGTCGCTCGCTCACGCCGGCGTGCCGCTCGGCAAGCTCGCCGGCGCGCGCCTGCGGCGCATCATCGGCACCAGGAGCAACAGCGCGGACAGCACGAGCACGACCAGGGATAGCGGCCGGGTGAAGAAGATGGACGGGTTTCCGCGGGACATCATCATGGCCTGGCGCATGGTCTGCTCCATGAGCGGCCCGAGGACGATGGCGAGCACCATGGGCGCCGCCGGGAATCGGTAGACCCGCATGACGAACCCGAGCACCCCGAAGGCGATGAGCATCAGGAGGTCCAGCAGGCTGTTGTTGATGGCGTACACCCCGATGAAGGATAAGGCCACCACCGCTGCCAGCAGCAGGGGCTTGGGGATGTCGAGGATCCGGGCGAAGAGGGGCACGAGGGGCAGGTTGAGGATGAGCAACATCACGTTGCCGATGTACATGCTCGCCACGAGGCCCCAGAAGATCTCGGGGTGCTGGGGGATGAGCAGCGGCCCTGGCTGGATGCCGTGGATCATGAGCGCTCCCAGCATGACCGCCGTGGTGGCCGACCCCGGGAGGCCCAGGGTGAGCAGCGGCACCATCGCGCCCGAGGCAGCCCCGTTGTTGGCAGACTCTGGTGCCGCCACGCCTTCGATGGCGCCTCGCCCGAAGCGCTCCGGGTGTTTGGAAACCTGCTTTTCGATGCTGTAGACGATGAACGACGAGGTGCTGGCCCCCACACCGGGCAGTACCCCCAGCAGGAACCCGATGAGCCCGCCCCGGAGCATCGGCCTCCATGACTGGCGCAGGTCCTCCCGGGTCGGGTAGGGCGTCTTGACCGGGATGCGCTGGGCCAGCGTCTCCGGCTGCACGACCTCCCAGAGCACCTCGGCTATCGCGAACAGCCCCAGCGCCACGACCAGGAACTCGACCCCGTCCAGGAGCTCGGGGTTGCCGAAGGTAAACCGGGTCGTGCCGGTCTGCAGGTCGATGCCGATGGTACCCAGGGCCAGCCCTACCAGCATGGAGATGAGTGCCTTGGCCACCGAACCCTCGGCAAAGGAGGCCGTGGCCGTCAACCCCAGCAGCATCAACGCGAAGTACTCCGGGGGTTGGAACGCCAGCGCCAGCCGTCCCAGCGGCGGGCCGCCCACCATCATGAGTACCACGCCGAGCGTTCCGGCGATGAACGATCCGATGGCGGCGACGCCCAGGGCGCTGCCGGCGCGACCCTGGCGGGCCAGCTCGTAGCCGTCGAACGTCGTCACCACCGAAGAGGCCTCGCCGGGCGTCTTGAGCAGGATGGACGTCGTGGAACCGCCGTACATCGCCCCGTAGTATACGCCGGCCATGGCAATGATGGCGGAAACGGCAGGCAGCTTGAAGGTCATGGGGATGAGGAGCGCCACGGCGCTGATGGGTCCGATGCCGGGCAGCACTCCCACCACCGTCCCGGCGATGACGCCGAGAGACACGAGCAACAAGTTGATGGGCTGCAGGGCGACGGAGAAACCGTGGCCCAGCATCGACAGGACGTCCATGGGCGGCCTCGCCTGCTTCCCGTATCGGTATCGCTACAGGGGCCAGACGCCGCGAGGCAGAGGCACCTGCAGCAGGTTGTTGAAGAAGTACCAGATGGCCAGGGAGAAGGTGGCGGCCACCGCGACCGTGCTCGCCCACCGGCGCCAGCCCAGCACCGGCGGGACGGCCACCAGGAAAGCGAAGGTAGCCGCCACGAAGCCCAGAGGCTCCAGGACGTGCACGTACCCCAGGCTCAGCAGCGCGACCGCAGCCGCACGCCACAGCTGCGGCATCCTCCAGTGGAAGCCCTCGGGCGCGGCGTAAGGGCCGGGACGGGCGGCCAGGAGGAGGGAGACCGCCAGCAAGGCGACGCCCACCGCCATGGGAAAGACGTGCGCGTCCACGACGACGGTCATCTGAAAGCGCGGCAGCTTCCATGCCTCCCAGAGGTACCAGAGCGCGACCAGCGCCATCGACAGCCCGATCGTCGTATCGACGCTCACCCGGTGAGCCGGGTCGTGGTGCCGGCGCATGGCGGCCCCCCTTTCTCCGTTACTTGAGCAGCCCCATCTCTTTCAACAGGTTGCCCATGAGCTTCTCTTGCCCGTCGAGGTAAGCCTTGAACTGGTCTCCCGGCAGGTAGCCCGGATGCCAGTTGAACCGGCGCAGCATCTCCTTCCACTCCGGCGTCTGGACCATCTTGGCCAGGGCGTTGGACATGTACGTGCGGGCCTCCTCCGGCATGCCGGGCGGCCCGAAGATGCCCCGCCACACCTCGAACGTGGCGTTGATGCCGAGCTCCTTGAGCGTCGGGACGTTGGAGAGGCGGGGGTCGGTCAGGCGCTCCGGCGAGGTGACGGCCAGGGCCCGGACCGAGCCGGCCTCGATGTACCCGAGGATGTCGCCGACGCTGGTTGAGACGATGTCGATGGAGCCTCCCAGGAGGGCGGCGTTGAGCTCCGATCCACCCGGGAAGCTGATGTACAGCACGTTGCGCACGTCGACGCCCGATTGCTGGGCGGCCATCATGAAGGAGAGGTGGTCCATGCTACCTGGAGCCGACGCGCCGCCGACCACCAGGCCCTTCGGGTTTTGCCGAAGGACCGCCATCAGCTCGTCGAGAGACTTGTAGCGGGAGTCGGAGCGCACCCCGATGATCTGGTAGTCGTTGAAGAGCCGTGCAAGCGGCGTCAAATCGCGGTAGCTGAAAGGCGTTTGCTTGTTGAGGTGGATGAGGATGAGCGGTGGCGAGAAGACGATGAGCGTGTTGGGGTCTCCCTTGCGGTTTTGTACGACGTGGCTGAGAGCGACGGCTCCGCCCCCGCCGGCCCGGTTTTCGACGGGCATCGCCACGGGGACGAGGCGGGTCTCGGTCAGCACCTGCGAGACGGTGCGGGCCGTGAGGTCCCATCCGCTCCCGGGACCTGCTGGAGCGACGACGGTGATGGGCCGCGAGGGGTAACCTTCGGCCAGAGCTGGAGTCGTGACGAAAACAGCCATGAAGGCCATCAAGACGGTTAACGGCACGACGACCGGCAGAACGTGGACATTCCATCGCAACCGCATGCCCAGCGACGATCCACGCACGAGATCTCGCCCCCCTCGGCTTCACCCCGTGACGCGGTGCGTCGCGGGGTAGTGGCAACCCTTTTCGTGCCGCGTGGCAGGGGTTCCTCTCGCGAGCCGTTACGAGTGCTGTTCGTGCTCTTGCGTGCCGAAGCGGCGGAGCATGACCCGTTCCAGGAGGGCCACGGTCGCGTAGAGCAGCACGGAGAGCCCGATCAGCAGGGCGAGCGAGGCCATGACGAGGTTCATGTCGAACACCTGCCCGCCGTACACGATCAGGTACCCGAGCCCCCGCCCGCCGGCCAGGAACTCGCCGGTGACCGCGCCCACCAGCGCCAGGCCCACGTTGACCTTGAGCGCGCCGATGATGGCCGGCACCGCCGATGGCACGATCAGCATGCGAAAGATCTGCCCGCGCCGCGCTCCCAGCGACCTCAACAGCTGGACCCTGGCCGGATCCGTCTCCACGAAGGCCCCCAACACGACCACCACGGCCACGACGACCGTGATGGCGATGGCCATGGCGATCACCGACTGCACGTTGGTGCCGAGCCAGACGATGAAGAGGGGGCCCAGGGCCACCTTCGGGATCGCGTTGAAGACGACCAGGTAAGGTTCGAGCACCCGGGCGAGGTACGGCCACCACCACAGGGCGGCCGCGATGGCGACCCCGAGAGCGGTGCCTGCCACGAAGCCGGCTGCAGAGGCCAGCGCCGTGCTCGCCAGGTGTACCCAGAGGTGCCCCTGGGAGGCAAGCTGCAGGATGGCGCCGGCGGCGGCGGAAGGCCGGCTCACCAGGAATGCAGAAACCCATCCCTGGTCGGCGGCCAGCTCCCAGCCCCCGAGCAACAGCGCCAGCAGGGCGGCCTGCCCTGCCGCTGCGGCCAGGCGGGCCCGTCGCTGCGCCTTGACGTATCGGCGATGAGCGGCGGTCATGCGTGGACCTCCAGGTCGTTCCAGATGGCCGAGAAGTAGTCGGAATAGGCAGCCGACCGGCGGGCCTCCAGGGGCGACAGGCGGTCGGCCCCGGCGCCCAGGTCGATGACGTAGTTGGCCTTGACCCGGGCCGGGCGGTGCGTCAGGACCACCACCCGATCGCACAGGGCGATGGCCTCGCCGATGTCGTGGGTGACGAGCAGCACGGTGGCGCCCCGAGGCCGCAACGCCCTCACCAGTTCCTCCTCGAGCAACAGCCGGGTCTGCCCGTCCACGGCAGAGAGGGGCTCGTCGAGCAGCACCACCCGCGGATCCAGGGCCAGGGTTCGCACGAGAGCCGCCCGCTGGCGCATCCCTCCCGAGAGCTCCCTGGGCAACCGCCGCTCGAAGCCGGCCAGGCCCGATACCCTCAACATCTGCTTGACCCGCTCCACGGCCTGGGGCGTACGGGCCCCCCGGACGTCGAGCCCCAGGAGCGCGTTGTCCAGCACCGTGCGCCACTCGAGCAGGCAGTCCTGCTGGAGCATGTAGCCGACGTCAGGCCGGGGGCCTCGGACAGACTCCCCGTCGATCCGCACTTCGCCGTGGTCGGGAGCCAGGAGCCCTGCTACGATGGAGAAGAGGGTGCTCTTTCCGCATCCGCTCGGGCCCACGATCCCGACCCACTCGCCGGGAGCGGCCTCGAGCGAGACGCCGGCGATGGCCCGCGTCTCGCCCCGGTGGTTGTGGTAGGTATAGGAGACGTCTTCGACCGACACCCGGCCTGCCGACTGCCCCACCTGCTGCTCCGCCGGGCGGATGGTCGTCCTGTGCATCGGTACCACCTGCTCACGACGACGGCGTGAGTTGGGCCACGGCGCGTTCGGCGAAGCGGTTGGTCATGAGCGTGTCGAAGGGTACCCGGCTCTTCAGTTCGCCGGCTGCCTGGATGACCTCCAGGAGGTGGTCGAATCCCTTGCGGGAGATGACCGGGGTCGTCTTCCAGGTACGCTGGTCCTTGTAGCGCTGCAAGGAGCGTTCGAGCACCGAACGATCCATGCCCGGGAAGAAGGGTGCGACCACCTGAGCGATCTCGGGGATGGAGTGGCTCGCGACCCACAGTTGGCCCCGGTAGATGGCGTTGGTGAAACGCTGGATGATGTCCGGATGCTGCTGGATGAAGCTCTTGCGGGCGTGGTAGACGGTGTAGGTGATCTCGCCTCCCTCGACCCCCAGCGAGGCGACGATCTGGCCGATCCCGCGCTGCTCCATGGCGGTCATGGTCGGTTCGAACTGGGCGATATAGTCGCCCATGCCGCCCTCGAAGGCGCCGGGGGCCGCCTCGTAGGCCAGGTGCGTGATGATCTGGACGTCTTTGTGGGGGTCGATGCCGTGCTGGCGCAAGACCCACTCCAGCACCATCTCGGGCACGCCTCCCTTGCGCCCCCCGATGATGGTCTTGCCCCGCACGTCCGTCCAACGAAACTGCCCCGTCGGGTGCCGGGCCACCAGGAAGGAGCCGTCCGTCTGCGTGAGCTGCGCGAAGCCCACCGCGTAGTCCTGGGCGCCCCGCTGGTACACGTACACGGCCGCCTCCGGGCCGAAGAAGCCGATGTCCGCCGACCCCGACAGCAGGGCCGCCATGCCCTTGTCGGCGCCCTGTGCGGTGGCCAGCTTCACCTCGAGCCCCTCTTGCTCGAAAAACCCCTTTGCCAGCGCCACGTACTGGGGCGCATAGAAGACGGAACGTGCGACCTCCGACAGCCGCACCACCGTCAACGGGCGTGACGGCGACCCTGCAGCGGCGTGGACGGCCCTCGAACCCATCACGAGACCAAGGATGGCCAGGGCGGCCACGATCCGGGCGAGCATGCCGACCTGCCGCGGGCGGCGCCCCGGCGACAGCCTGCCTCTCACGACGCATTCCCCCAACCGGCCGGCGAGCGGCCTGTGCGCATGCACCGGGGTGGGTGGCTCCCAGGAGCGGCGTCCTGGGCCCGGCGCACCCCCATGCTACGCCTGGGGACGGGAGAGAGGTGAATGGTGGACGGCGGGGCTAGGAGCCGGCGCGGTGGCGGCCCTCCTCGGCAAGCCCCCGGTCGAACCGCTCGTACTCCTCGTAGCCTATGAGGTCGTACAGCTCCCGGCGGGTCTGCATGCGATCCAGCAAATCCGCCTGGGTGCCGCGCTCCCGGATCGCCACCAGGACCTCCTCTACCGCACGTGCGGCCACCCGCAGCGTGCTCACCGGGAAGACGACCATCTTGTAGCCCATCGCCCGGAACTGCTCCACGCTCAGGTAGGGGGTCTTGCCCCACTCGGTCATGTTGGCGAGCAACGGCGCCGGGACCTGCCGGGCGAAGGTCCGGAACTCCTCCTCGCTCTCGAGGGCCTCGGGGAAGATCACGTCCGCCCCCGCCTCCAGGTAGAGGCGGGCCCGTCGCACCGCTTCGCTCAACCCGTGGGTGGCCCTGGCGTCGGTCCGGGCCACGATCAGGGCCTCTCGGCGGACCCTGGCGGCCGCCGCCACCTTGGCGACCATCTCTTCGGCCGCCACCACGGACTTGCCGCTCAGGTGGCCGCACTTCTTGGGCATCTCCTGATCCTCGATCTGGATCGCAGCCGCCCCCGCCTCCTCGAGCTCCCGCACCGCCGCGGCCACGTTGAGCGCCTCTCCGAAGCCGGTGTCCGCGTCCACGACGATGGGAAGCCCGGTGGCGCGAAAGAGCTGCCGCACCGCCTGGCTCAGCTCCGTCAGCGTGAACAACCCGAGGTCGGGCAGCCCCATGCTGGCCGAGAAGGCGGCACCCGAGAAATAGAGGGCCCGGAACCCCACCTTGCGCGCGATCAGCCCCACCAGCGGGTTGAACGCCCCCGGCGCCACCACGATGGGCTCCCCTTCGAGGAGCCTTCGTAACACGGTGCCCGGGTGCTCGGTGCCGGGCCGCTCCAGCACCCACGCAGGACCTGCCACGCCTGAACCCTCCTTGCCCGCTCGCACGGTCTTCTCCGTGCACGTCAGATGCGCAAGAGCTCACCCGGCCGGCGCAGGTCATCCTGCTGCTCCGGCTGTATCACCCACCGTATCGCCGCGCGAAAGGCCACTCCACTGGGGTCAGCACGCCGTCGGGGCCGACGGCCGCGGCGTACTCGGCCGGCAGCCCGGCGGAGCAGTCGCTCAGGCTTTAGCACCTGGGCAAGGGGTTACCTCCCCGGTGCGGCGACGCTCATTTCCGCGCGGCGCCGTGGGGCTCCTCGTGGCTTGCGGTTTCTGTTACGCCTTGCGCGGGCACGACCGGCCCGGTGAGGAGGTACTTCGCCAGCGAGGGTGGACGCAAGAGGTTCATGGCGGCCTTACGGTAGAGTTCCGCCGCCCGGACATGCTCGCCCCGCTTCGCCAGCAGGTCCGCGTACTCGAGCTGCAACTTAGCGAGCTCCGCGTCCAGCTCCAGCTGCTCCATGAGTTGCAAGGCCGTGTCGTAGTGCGAGGCGGCTTCGTTCAGTTCCGACATGACCGCCAGCACCCGGCCCAGGTGCCAGTGGGCCCGGGCCTTGTCGCCGGGGCGCTCGTGTTCCTCGGCCAGGGCAATGGCCATGTATGCATGCCGGAGCGCGTCCTCCCGCTGCCCCATCTTGGCGTAGCACCAGCCGAGCTCCATGTGGTTGTAGGCGAGCAGACGCACGTCGCCAAGAGCCTCTGTGGATCCGAGGCTCTTGGTAAACGACTCGATCGCCTCTCGCCAACGTCCTAGTTCCTCGTATGCGAGTCCTATGTTGTGTTGTGCCCTGTTCACTTCGATAGGGTACCGCATGCGCATAGCGATGTTGAGGGCCTCCTGGAAGTGCTCGAGAGCGACCGTTGCTTGACCACCGTCGAGAAGAGCCAGGCCGAGGTTGACGAGTGCTGAAACCACATATCGCTCTTCGAGTTGCTGGGCGATGACCCGAGCTTGCTCGAGATACGTGACCGCCTCCTGGAGATGCCCCACGTGCCGGGCAAGGGTTCCGACGTGCAACAGTACCTCGTATCGGGTAAAACTGTCCCCCTTCGCCGCCTCCGCGGCTGCCAAGGACTGGTGGGCATACACGTATGCGCTGTTCAGGTGGTCCTCAAGGTACTCGAGATACGACCGCGCCAACATGGCCTGAACCCATTCCGCCCCGGGAGTTGAACCAGCGAGCGCATGGAACGCCGAGGAGAGGGCCGCACGTGCTTCATCGAACCTGTCGGCCCGGGCGAGGATGCGAGCCAGAGTCAGCCACCCTTTCGCTATCAGCGGGGCACGACCTAGATGTGAAGCCTTCTCGATGGCGACTCTCGCGGCCTCCTCTGCCCTCCCGATGTTTCCCGCCGCCCACTGCTGCGAGGCATCCTGCAACGCAACCTGGACCTCTTCCTCCCCGGGGAGTTGCACGGCCGTATCCGCTGACTCGGTGTCACCGGCGATGAAGTACGTCACCGGAACGCCAAAGAAGGAGGCGAGCCTCTCAAGCACCGATTTGGTCGGGTTAGTGGCTTTTCCCGATCTCAGGCGCCACACGTAGGATACAGACAATTCCGTAGCCTGGGCTACTTGATCGAGCGTCCACCGACCACCGTCGGGGCGCCTCGCCGTCTCGAAGAGCCTCTGCAGTTTTTTCGCCACGCTGCGATCCATGAAATAGACCTCCTCTGAGAGTAGGCTGAGACTATAGTACTATACAACCCCCGGGCTGGTGCGCATCGGGCCTCCACAACGAACAGAGGTTCCCTTGACTGGTGTGCGCTTATAGTGATATGCCAATTTCAGACACAGCGTGACGCTATGGCATAAACTCATAGAAAGAGGGGCTCAGGGATGAGACGAATAGCGGCAGCTCTGTTGCTGGCGGTGTTGCTTGTCTTGGCATGGGTGCCGTCGTTCACGCTGGGCGTTGCAGGCGACGGGTATGCGTCTGCTGCTTCATCCAGGATAGCGCCGATGGCGCAGGATCCAGGCTCCGACTCATGGCCATTGTGAAGAGGTAGGGCGCGGTTCAGGGGTATCTCCGAGTCGGAGCGGCAGGGCGAAGCTACCCTATAGCTCGTGGCCGGAAACCGCAGAGAGCGGTGGTGCAGTTCGTCGTTTTCCCGGGCGCGAGTGGCGAGGGCGTCCGGCTAGGCTGGGCTCGCGGCAAGGTACGGATGGAGTTCGTCCTGAAACGGAAACGAGCCGGGCTCGTAGGTGCACCACGGCTCCTCGGCCAGCGCGTTGCCCGTGGCGCCGAAGGCTCGGGAGCGCGACCCGCCGCATACCGCCCGGAATTCGCACCGCCCGCAGCGGCCCTCCAGGCGATCGGGGTCGCGCAGCGAGCGAAAGAGCGGCGATTGGCGGTAGATCTCGGTCAGCGGCCGCTCGCGCACGCTGCCTGCCGCCAGAGGAAGGAAGCCGCTCGGGTAGACGACGCCCAGGTGCGAGATGAAGACGAACCCGCGCCCGGCGTTGACGTCCAGGGGCGTGCGTCGCATGGGCGAGCGCCCGTCGAAGTCGACGTCCGGGGCGACGGCCTCCAGGCGCCTGCGCAGCTCCCGGTAGGTCTCCCCGAGCACCAGCGCATCGCTTGGGGGGATGCCGCGCCGCTCCAGGATTTGCCGTTGGATGACCACCCGCCGGAAATGATGACCCTCCGTCGTCTTGAGCGAGACCACCTTGTCGGCATCATACAGGAAGTGCAACACGTCCTCGAACTGCTCGGGCGTGATGGCGTCGAGGGCGCGCCCCCGCCCCGTGCGCACCAGGAAGAAGAGGCTCCAGGTCATGGCGCCAAGCTCGCGCACGAGGCGCAGGATCTCGGGCAGATCGTATAGGTTGTGCGGCGTCACGGTGGTGTTGATCTGCACCTTGAAGCCCAGCTGCCGGGCCGCCCGCCACCCGGCCAGTGTCCAGCCGTAGACGCCCTCCACCCGCCGAAATCCGTCGTGAATCTCTGCCGTGGACCCGTCGAGGCTCAGCGAAAGCGCCACAGCCCCGGCTTCCCGCAGGCGGGCCAGGTTGTCGTACGTGAGCGACGGCGTACCGGACGGCGAGACGGAGACCGGTAGCCCGATCCTGGCGCCGTACTCTACCAGCTCGAAGAGGTCGGGCCGCTTGAACGGGTCGCCGCCGGTCATCACGAAAAGCGGTGGTGGCGGCCCGAACGAGGCGACCTGGTCCATGAGCGCCCGCGCCTCTGCGCCGTCCAGCTCCCGCGGGTGGCGCAGTGGTTGGGCCTCGGCCCGGCAGTGCTTGCAGGCCAGGTCGCACGCCTGCGTGACCTCCCAGATGACGATGAACGGCCGGTCGTTGAGGTCGTATCGGGCATGACGCACCGCAGTCGCCGGCTTGGGCAACCCCCATCGCTCCTTACCACCGACGGCCGCGTACCCTGCGCTTCCCGGGCACGTTTCCCGTCGACGGTGATGTGCACCGTTTGCATTATCCCTCACGCCGGGCAGGAGGTCACGGGACGAACATCCCGAATCCGGCTGCTACGAACGGCCCTGGAAAGCGGAGGGATACCTTGCGGGCGCTGGTCACGGGAGCCACGGGTTTCCTGGGCCGCCACCTGGTACGGGCCCTGGTACGGCGGGGTGATCGCGTGCTGGCCGTGCGCCGTGAAAGCTCCGATACGTCGCGCTTGCGTGGCCTGCCGATCGAGTGGGCGGTCGTCGACCTGGCGAGGCCCGGCGAACTCGAGATCCTCATGCGGGGGATCGACGTGGTCTTCCACGTGGCAGGCCATCTGTCGTGGTGGCGAGGGGATCGCTCCCGCCAGTGGGCCGTCAACGTCGAAGGGTCCCGGAGGGTCGCAGAGGCGGCCTTGCGGGCACGGGTGGGGCGGCTCGTCTATACGAGCTCTGTCGCGGCCGTCGGCTTTCCCCTGGACGGCCGGCCTGCGGACGAGACGTTTTCCTTCAACGGCTATCGCCTGGGTAACCCGTACAGCATCTCCAAGTGGGAGGGGGAGCAGCGGATCCTGGCCCTGGTGCGCCGGGGTCTCGACGCCGTGGTGGTCAACCCGGCCACGATCCTGGGGGACGATGCCCCGCGCCCTGGGACGCTGGTGCAACGGGCGGTCGCGGGGGCCGTGCCGGGGTGGATCGACGGCGGCACCACCTTTTGTGACGTGGAGGACGTCGTGGCCGGTCACCTGGCCGCCGTGGAGCGAGGCCGTACGGGCGAGCGCTACATCCTGGGCGGCCATGACGTCGCCTTTCGCACCATTCTCACGGATTTGGCCCGGGCCGCCGGCGCCCGGCCTCCCCGGCGGAGGGTGCCGGCGGCGCTGGTGCGAGCCGCTGCCTCGGCGCTGGAGGCGGCCGCGTGGCTGTCGCGCCGGGCGCCTCCCTTGACCGCCGCACACGCCCGCCTGGCCGGATACCACCTTTACTATGCATCGGACAAGGCGCGCCGCGAGCTCGGGTATGCCCCGGGCCCGTACGACGCGATGATACGGCGCGCCGTGCTGCCTTACCGCACGGCCACCGGCGGCCCGGCAGAGCAAGAGGGATAACGGGCACGGCTATCGAAAGCGCTTGCAACTGCCCGGACGCATCGGCGGGCAGGCAGGGGGGCTTGTCCGGTGGCGCATGACGCTGGAGCGGCCCGGTCCCGGGCCGTGGACGAAGGGGAGCTGCTCTGGCAGCCGTCTTCCGGCCAGATCGAGCGGGCCAACCTCACCCGCTACCTGCGCTGGCTCGAGCGGCACAAAGGCCGCTCGTTCGACTCGTACGACGCCCTGTGGCGCTGGTCGGTGTCCGAGGTCGAGGCGTTTTGGGCGTCGATCTGGGACTTTTTCGAGATCCAAGCGTACCGGCCCTATGCCCGGGTGCTCGGAGGGCGGCAGATGCCGGGCGCCCGGTGGTTCGAAGGGGCCGAGCTCAACTATGCCGAGCATGCCCTGCGCCGCCGGGACGAGGCGCCGGCCGTGATGTTCGCCGCGGAGGGGCGACCGCTCGAGGTCATGAGCTACCGGGACCTCGCCGCCGAAGTGGCCCGGCTGGCCGCTACCCTCAAGGCCCTCGGGGTGCGCCGGGGGGATCGGGTGGTAGGTTACCTGCCCAATGGCCCGCACGCGCTGGTGGCGTTCCTGGCCGCCGCCAGCCTGGGAGCCATCTGGTCGAGTTGTGCCCCGGAGTTTGGCATCCGCAGCGTCGTAGAGCGATTCGCCCAGATCGAGCCCGCCGTGCTGCTGGCGGTAGACGGCTATCGCTACGGGGGTAAAGCGTTCGACCGCCTGGCCCACCTCGCCGAAATTCGCCGGCAGCTGCCCACTTTGCGGAACACCGTCGTCGTTGCGTACCTGCGCGACGATCCGGATCTCTCCGGCATTCCCGGGGCGGTGACCTGGAAGGACCTGCTGGAGGCACACGGGGGCCCAGGGGGTGAGCCGGGGCTTTCCTTCGAGCCGGTGCCCTTCGACCACCCGCTCTGGATCCTCTACTCGTCGGGGACCACGGGCCTTCCCAAGGCCATCGTGCACAGCCACGGAGGCATCCTGCTCGAGCATCTCAAGGCGCTCTCGCTGCACCTCGACCTGGGCCCGGGCGACCGCTTCTTCTGGTACACCACGACCGGCTGGATGATGTGGAACTTCCTCGTGAGCGGCCTTGCGGTGGGCGCCACCGTCCTGCTGTACGACGGGAGTCCGGGATACCCGGATCTCGGGGCCCTCTGGGCTTTCGCAGAACGAACGGGCATGACCTACTTCGGCACGAGCGCGCCCTACATCCTCTCCCTGATGAAGGCGTCCTTCCAACCCGCCGCCCGCTATGACCTCGGCCGCCTGCGGGCGCTGGGGTCGACCGGGGCTCCCCTGCCTCCCGAGGGCTTCCACTGGGTCTACGAGCACGTGAAGCGGGATCTGCTCCTCGGCTCCATCAGCGGCGGCACCGACGTCTGTACCGCCTTCGTGCTCTCGTGCCCGACGCTGCCGGTCCGCGCTGGCGAGATCCAGTGCCGGGGGCTTGGGGTGCATGCCCAGGCGTGGGATGCCGCCGGGCGGCCCCTGGTCGGCCAGGTCGGCGAACTGGTCGTGACCGAGCCGATGCCCTCCATGCCCGTCTTCTTCTGGAACGACCCCGGCATGGAGCGCTACCGGCAGAGCTACTTCGAGATGTACCCGGGCGTCTGGCGTCACGGAGACTGGATCAAGATCACGCCCCAGGGCAGCTGCGTGATCTACGGGAGGTCCGACTCCACGCTCAACCGGGGCGGCGTGCGGATGGGGACCAGCGAGTTCTACCGGGTGGTGGAGGAGCTGCCGGAGGTGGTCGACAGCCTGGTGGTGGACACGGGGCAGCTCGGCCGCGAGGGGAAGCTGCTCCTGTTCGTCGTGTTGCAGAAGGGGGCCGTCCTGGACGCCGCGCTTCAGTCGGCCATTCGAGAGAAGCTCCGGCGCGAACTCTCACCCCGCCACGTGCCCGACGCTATCTACGAGATTCCCGAGGTGCCCCGCACGCTCAATGGGAAGAAAATGGAAGTCCCCGTCAAACGCATCCTTCTGGGCGTGCCCGTCCATGAAGCGGTCAGCGCGGATGCGATGGCCAATCCGGGTGCCGTCGATGTCTTCGTGAAGATGGCCGAGGCCATGGCCGGGAGCGGGGCCGAGGCGCGGGCGGGCTAGAGCGTGGCCGGCCGGGTGCAGGCGTCGTGCACCGCGTGGCGGACGCGGGCGACCTCCTGCCAGTACTCGGGATGGGTGCGAGAGCGCGGGCGCGGGAGCGTGATGTCGATCCGAGCGTGGACGGTGGCCGGCGAGGGTGTGAGGATCCAGACGCGATCGGCGAAGAAGACCGCCTCCTCCACGCGGTGGGTGACCATGAGCACCGTGGGCCGCTCGCTGAGCCATAGTTGCAGGGTCCGGTCGGCGACCTGCTCCGCCGTCACCTCGTCCAGTGCGCTGAACGGCTCGTCCAGCAGCAGCAGATCCGGCCGGATCACGAATGCCCGCGCCAGCGCGGCTCGCTGCTGCATGCCTACCGATAGCTGGTGCGGGTAGGCACGGCCCCACCTCTCGAGCCCGACTCGACGCAGCCAGCTCTCCACCTGCGGAGCGATGGATGCCGGTCGCTCCCGGCTGCAAACGAGCCGGAGGTTTTGCTCGACGGTCAGCCACGGGAGAAGGCGCGGCTCCTGGAAGACGAAGGCGATGCGGCCGGGCTGGCGGGTGAGGCTTCCCCGGTAGTGGCGATCGAGGCCTGCGATCAGGTGCAGCAGGGTCGTCTTCCCGCACCCGGAGGGCCCCAGCAGCACGGCAAACTCTCCGCGCCTCACGGATAGCGAAAGGTCCCACAAGACGGGGCGCCAGCCCGCCTCACCGTTCGGGAATTCCTTGAACAGATGAGCAATTTCAATGAAGTCCACGAGAAGCCTCACTCTTTCTGACAGCGCTTGCAAACGGCCCTCGGGCCGCTGCGGATCCCGTGAGTCGTATGCCCGGCGCCCCGGCCTCTTGCCGCCACCCATGATAATACTACCAACATCGTGAATACGGTATTGACAGACTGATGAGTCCCGTCCAGAATGGGAACCGATCTGAAACCGCTCCCTGGAGGTGATGCGGGAGGGGCCGTCGTGTTCGTGCAACCGGGGGGATGGCCTGGAGAAGAGCCCGGCGGGGGGAGGCCGGGTAGGGAAGGCAATCGATCGGGGAGGTGCAAACGAGCCGTGCAGAACCGGTCGTGGTGGCACCCATCGTGTGGTTTGCGTGGTCGGGCGGCCCTCGTCGTTGCCCTCTTGGTGGTGTGGGCCCTCCTCGCCTCGGCGGTCGCGCTCGCAGCCTCCGGCGCCGGAGGCGACCTGGTGAAGCTCCAGTCCGACGATTCCCAATGGGTCATGCCCGGCAAGAACTACTCGGTGACCCGCTACAGCGGGCTGGATCAGATCAACGCCTCCAACGTCAAGAACCTCAAAGTGGCCTGGACCTTCTCCACCGGCGTCCTGCGGGGTCACGAAGGATCGCCGCTTGTCGTCAACGACACCATGTACTTCGTGACCCCCTTTCCCAACATCGTCTATGCTCTCGACCTGACCAAGCCCGGCCCTGCCATCAAGTGGAAGTTCGTCCCACCCACGGACCCCAGGTCCATCGGGGTCGCGTGCTGTGACGTCGTCAACCGTGGGGTCGCCTACGGCGATGGAAAGATCTTCTTCAACACCCTCGACGCCCATACCTATGCGCTGGACGCCGGGACCGGCGAGGTCGTTTGGTCGGTCAAGCAGGGGGACGTCTCCAAGGGCGAAACGATTACGGCCGCGCCGCTGGTCGTGAAGGACAAGGTGATCAGCGGAATCAGCGGCGGGGAGTTCGGCATCCGCGGGTTCATCACGGCCAACGACATCAAGACGGGCAAGCAGGTGTGGAGGGCGTACACGACCGGGCCCGACGAAGACGTGTTGATCGGCCCGGACTTCAAGCCGTTCTACGCCAGCCTCAAGGGGAAGGACCTCGGCGTCGAGACCTGGCCCAAGGACCAGTGGAAGATCGGTGGCTCGGCAGTATGGGGTTGGTTCTCGTACGATCCCGAGCTCGACCTCCTGTACTACAGCTCGGGCAACCCGGGGACATGGAACCCGGACCTGCGCCCCGGAGACAACAAGTGGTCCATGACTATCTTCGCCCGGGACCCCGACACCGGTCATCTCAAGTGGGCGTACCAGACCACGCCGCATGACCAGTGGGACTACGACGGGGTCAACGAGCACATCCTGGTCGACCTGAAGATCAACGGCAGGACCCGTAAGGTGCTGGTCCACTTCGACCGCAACGGCTTTGCCTACACCATCGACCGGGCGACCGGCGAGGTGCTGGTGGCCAAGCCGTTCGTCCACGTCAACTGGGCCAAGGGGATCGACCTCAAGACCGGGCTTCCCATCCGCAACCCCGAGAAGAGTACCAAGCAGGGCGTCAACGTGACCAACATCTGCCCGTCGGCGCAAGGTGGCAAGGACCAGCAGCCCGCCGCCTACTCGCCGAGGACCGGGCTCTTCTACTCGCCGACCAACAACCTCTGCATGGACTATGAAGGCACCGAGGCGGCCTACGTGGCGGGCGTCCCGTACGTGGGCGCTACGGTGAAGATCTACCCGGGGCCCGGCGGCCATCGCGGGGAGTTCATCGCCTGGGACGCCACGACGGGCAAGAAAGTATGGAGTATCAAGGAGCCCGTCGGGCTGTGGGGTGGAGCGCTCGTGACCGCCGGCGACGTGGTCTTCTACGGTGACATGGCCGGCTGGTTCAAGGCCGTCGACGCCAGGACCGGCAAAGTGCTGTGGAAGTTCAAGACCGGTTCCGGCATCATTGGCAGCCCCATGACTTACAAGGGGCCCGATGGGAAGCAATACGTCGCCGTCCTGTCCGGTGTGGGCGGCTGGGCCGGGCTGACCGTCGCCGGCGACCTGTCGCTGGACGACCCGACCGGGGCGCTGGGCGCCGTCAACGCCTGGGGCGACCTGGTCCGGTACACCAACAAGGGCGGCATGCTCTACGTGTTCAGCCTCTGATCCTCTCGAGGGCGGGGCGGGCGCACCCGGGCCGGCGTCTTTCCGGCCCCACCAGGGCTCGGGGGCGGTGCGCCGCCCCGGTTTCCTCGACGCCCAGCAACTGCAACCCTGAGGTAAGCGGGTGACCAACCATGACTCTGGCACGTCGCACCCTGCTCATGGCGGCGGCCGGATTGACGATAGTGTCGGCCATCGTCGGCGGGCTCGGTGCGCGTTCACCCTCCTCCGCCCCTGCCAGGCGGCGCTGGGAGCTCAAAGTCTGCGCCGACCCCAACAATCTACCCTACTCCAACCAGAAGCTCCAGGGTTTCGAAAACCGCATCGCGGCTCTGGTGGCCGACGAGCTCCACGCCACGCTCGCCTACGAATGGTGGCCGCAGCGGCGAGGAGCCGTGCGCGACACGCTGCGGGAAGGCTCGTGTGACGTCATCATGGGCGTCCCTGACGGGTATCCGCTGGCCTTGACCACGGAGCCGTACTATCGGAGCTCCTACGTGTTCGTCTACCGGGCAGACCGGGGAGTCCACGTCCGCTCTTTCGACGACCCTGTCCTGAAGGAGCTGCGGATCGGGATCCAGATGATCGGCGACGACTACGCCAACAGCCCGCCTGCCCACGCCCTGGCCAACCGGGGCATCGTCGACCAGGTGCGCGGCTACAGCGTGTACGGCGATTACGACTCCCCGGCGCCTCTTTCTCCCATCGTCGACGCCGTCGTCAAGGGCGAGGTCGACGTGGCGGTGGTGTGGGGGCCCATCGCCGGCTATTTCGCCCGCCACGCGCCTGTCAAATTGGAGCTGGTGCCCGTCTCCCCCGAGATCGAACCGCCGTTTCTCCCGATGGTCTACTCGATCTCGATGGGTGTGCGGCAGGGAGACGAGGACCTCAAAACGCTGCTCGACGGCGTGATCGAGCGGCGATATCGGGATATCCAGCGCATTCTGCACGAATACGGCGTACCCACCCTTCCCGTCCCGGGCATGGATCAGGAGAGCGAGGCCAGTCCATCCGCCACCGATCCGCAACGGGCAGAGCTCGGGCAGCCGAGCGCCGATACCCTGGCGTTGTGGGAGCTGCTCGCGCCTGCGGTGAAGGCGGCGGCCCCGCAGCACCAGACGGCCGAGGGTTCCAAGAAGCTCAACCCCTATACCGGGAATCCTGAGGCCATCGCCGAGGGCAAGAAGCTCTTCATGAAGTGGGGTTGTTACGGGTGCCACGGCACCGGCGGAGGCGGCGGCATGGGGCCCAGCCTCATCGATACGCAGTGGATCTACGGCGGGGATGATGCCACCGTCTTCAAGACCATCAAGGAGGGGCGCCCCAACGGGATGCCGGCGTGGGGCAGCCACCTGAAAGATGACGAGATATGGGAGATCATGGCCTACATTCGCTCGCTCTACCGGGGAGACCCGAAAGCGGTGAACTGGTGATGAGCGACTCATCATTGACCCGAAGACGGCTCTTGTGCCGGGTCGGTGCCGCCGCCGGTGCCCTGGTGGCCGGGAGCCGGTTGAAGCGTCTCTCCATGAGCGCTTCCCAACCGTTGACCGCGAGGGCCGCCACCTCGCAACCGCTCCGGATCGGCGTCGTCGTGCCCTCCCGAACGGGGTTGACCCCCGTGCGGGCCGCTTCCCAGCAGGTGGCCGGCCAGGCGGCCCTGCAAGGGGCGATCATGGCGGGGGAGGAGCTGGGCCAGGTCGCCGGTATGCTGGACAAACAGCTGGAGGTGCTGGTGTCGAGCGCCCCGACGGCAGAAGCGGCGAAGCGGGCGGCCGAGCGCCTGGTGGACCTGGAGGGAGTCTTCGCCCTGGTGGGAGGGTTCGACGTGGCGACCTGCCAGGCTCTTTCGGGGGTGGCCGATGAGGCGGAGGTGCCGTTCCTCAACATCGGCTGCGCGAGCGACGCGCTCCGGGGGGCATCGTGCCGTCGGTTCACCTTCCACTTCGAGGCGAGCGCCGCCATGTACCTGGACGCGCTGGCCGACTGGTTCGTGCGGGAAGGCATCCGCCAGTGGTTCTTCGTGACGGCGGCCACGGACGAGGGACGTGCCCTTCTGGCCCGCGGCCGGTATGCCCTGGAGCGGCGCCACTGGGGTGGCAAGGAGGCAGGCAGCGCCGAGGTGCGGGAGGACGAACCGGAGTTTGGCCGGGCTCTCGACGCCATTGCGCGGGCTCGTCCCGACTTGGTGGTGCTGTTGCTCGGCGCGGTGGCGCAGCTGGACTTCTTGGGCCAGTACGAGGCCGCCGGCCTGTCGTATCCGGTGACGGGCTTTCCGGAGGCGGTCGCGCAGACCCGCACCTTCTTCGCCGCGGCCCGTAACACCGCGCCCCGCGCAGGAGCGGGCCACCGGGCGGTCCTGTGGGAGGCGAGCCTGGACGACTACGGGGGCCGGGAGCTCAACGCCCGCTATCGCGAGCGTTGGGGGATGCCCATGGATCCGAGCGCGTGGGCCGCGTGGGAGGCCGTGAAGATCCTCTGGGAAGCGGCGTCGTTCGCGGGTACGACCGACGGGCGGGCCCTGGTCCAGTACCTCGAGGCGCCCGATACCACCTTCGACGTCCACAAGGGGATCGGGGTCTCCTTCCGGCCGTGGGATCACCAGCTCCGCCAGACGCTCTACCTGGTCAAAGTCAACGACCGGGCCGAGAGCGCCTGGGACCTGGCCACGCTGGCAGGCGAACTTCCGGAGACCCACCGGCCGGGCTTCAGCCCCAACGAGATGCTCGACCAGATCGGCGACCTGGCGAACCGGAGCCAGTGCCATTTCGGCTCCGGCAGCTCCGGGAGGTGACCGGCCGGTGAACCGGAAGGCCGTGACGGCCGTCGTCCTGACCGCCCTCGTGGTGGTGCTGGCCGCTGCGGCGGGCGGCGCGGGACAAGCGGGGCCGCGTTATCGCGTGTTCGCTTCCAACGAGTACGGGGGGACCGTGAGCGTCATCGACCCGGAGAAGGACGAGGTGATCGCCACCATCCGGGTCTCCAACCGCCCTGGCGACGTCCGGCCCCGGGGCCTGGGCGTGAGCCCCGACGGCAAGACCGTCTACGTGGCCCTCAGCGATTTCGCCCCCCAGGTGGAAAGCGACGAGGACGGGATCGTCGCGATCGATGTGGCGACGGCCAGAGTCGTAGGAAAGTTCCGCGTGGGGAGCGATCCGGAGCGGCTGGCGGTCAGCCCCGACGGGAGGCAGCTGTGGGCGGCCAACGAGGACGCCGCCCAGGCGACGGGGTTCGACATCCGGACGGGTGAGGTGCTGGGGAGCTTTCCCTCGGGCATCGAGCCGGAGGGAGTGGCCGTCAGCCCGGACGGGCGGTGGGTCTACGTGACGGGCGAGGTGAGCCACACGGTCACGGTCATCGATGCCAGGGAGCTCCGGGTCGTCAAGCACGTGATGGTGGGTGCCCGCCCCCGCATCGTGATCTTTTCACGCGACGGCAAGCGCGCGTACGTGTCCGCCGAGATCGGGGGCACGGTCTCGGTCATCGACCCATCCCGCCACCAGGTGATCCACACCGTCCGGCTCGGCACCAACACTCGCCTGGTGGGCCTGGCGCTCACGCCGGACGGGAAGCGGTTGTTCGCGGCGGCGGGCGGGACCAACTCGGTCTTCGTCATCGACACGCAGAGTCTCGACGTGATCAAGGAGATCCGGGAGCGGATGGGGCGCCGCCCGTGGGGCATTGCGGTAACGCCCGACGGGAAGAAGGTTTACACCGCCAACGGGCTGTCTGACAGCGTCTCCGTGATCGACACCTCCACCCTCACCGTCGTGAAGAACATCAGCACGGGCAGGGGCACTCACGACGTGGTCGTGGGGATCGTGCCATGAGCGCCGGCGGCGCTGGGCGACGCCCTCCGGTTGCCGGCTGCGTCATGAAGCCGGCGGACGCGATCACCTGCGAGGCCTTGACCCGCCGTTTCGGCGACACGGTGGCCGTTGACGGGCTCGACCTATCGGTGCGGCCGGGCGAGATGCTGGCCTTGCTCGGTCCCAACGGGGCCGGCAAGAGCACCACCGTGCACATGCTCACCACCATGCTGCCGCCCACCTCCGGCCGGGGCCGGGTGATGGGGCTCGACGTGACGCGCCACGCCCGGGAGGTACGCTCTCTCATCGGTGTGGTCTTCCAGGAGCCCGCTCTGGACGACCGCCTGACGGCATGGGAAAACCTGGAGTTTCACGCGGTGCTCTACGGGATTGCAGGGCGGCACCGTAGAGAGGCCATCCAGAGGGCGCTCGAGTGGGCGGAGCTGCAGGGGCGCGCCCACCACCTGGTACGTACCTTTTCCGGGGGGATGAAGCGAAGGCTCGAGCTGGCTCGGGCGCTCATGCACGGCCCGGCGGTACTCTTCCTGGACGAGCCGACGCTGGGCCTCGACCCGCAGGGCCGGCGCAAGCTTTGGGAACAGATTGCGGCATTGCGCTCCCGCGGCGTCACCACGCTGCTCACTACCCACAACATGCTGGAGGCGGAACAGTGCGACCGGGTAGCCATCATCGACCGCGGCCAGCTCCTGGTGGTGGATACGCCGTCGGCCCTCAAGGAGCGCTCTTTGGGCGGCCCGACGCTCGAGGACGTCTTCCTGCAGCTGACCGGCCGGCAGCTGCGCGACCCGGACGCAAGCCCTCGGGAGTGGCTGTTGAGCTTCGGGCGGCGGGGAGGGGAGCATACGCGATGAGCGGTGCCGCCGGTGTGGCCCGGCTGGCCCGTTCTCCGGCTTTCTACCTCGCTGCTGCCTGGATCGTGTGGCGCCGGGAGCTCCTGCGCTACCGGCGGGAGCGCTCCCAATGGTTCGGCGGGGTGTCGAGGGCCGTCTTGTGGCTGGTGGTGCTGGGGTTCGGGTTGGGGGCCTCCTTTCGGGACATCGAGGGGTACACCTACGCGCAGTACATGCTCCCGGGCGTCGCGACCCTCAACGTGCTGTTCGCGAGCACGCAATCGGCCATCGCCCTGGTCTGGGACCGGGAAGTCGGGCTCATGCGGGAGGTCCTGGTGTCGCCCGCCCCGGTAACGTCGGTGGCGGCGGGCAAGGTGCTGGGGGGTGCGACGGTGGCCCTCATCCAGGCGACCATCGCCCTGGCTTTCGCTCCGGTGGTCGGCGTCTCCCTGGCGCCGGACCGGTTGCTGTTGGCCTGGGCCGTCGTCTTCTGCATGGGCATCACCATGACGTCCATCGGTGTACTCATTGCCAGCCGCATGCGGAGCTTCGAGGGATTCGGCAGCATCTCCAACGGGGTCGTGCTGCCGCTTTACTTCCTCTCCGGCTCGGTCTTCCCGCTCAAGGGGATCATCGGAGGGGTCGGTTTCCTGGAGATTCCGGATACACTGCGAGCGGAGCTCGCCCGGCTGGGCATCCACGCGCTGGGCGGGGGATGGGTCGTCCGGCTACCCGCGTGGCTGCAGGTGCTGGTCTACGTCAATCCGGTGAGCTACCAGCTCGACCTGCTGCGCTACGTCTTGCTGGACTACCAGCAGCTGCCGATGGTGGCCGACGTCGCGCTCGTGGCGGCGGCCCCGGTGCTGGCGATGGGCGTGGCCGTCCGGGCCATGGCGCGGATGGCAGGGCAGCGCTGACCCGTCTCAAGGCGCCGGCGGCCTCCAACGGAAGACGCGGCGCTCGGCCGCCCGCATGAGCGATTCGGCGGCCTGGGCAACGGCGACGGTCGCCACCCCGTAAGCGAGGATCGCCTGCATGTTGAACATCTGGAAGTAAAAGTGAATCTGGTAGCCGACTCCCGACGGCCGGCCCAGCAGCTCGGCGAACAGGACCATCTTGAACGCAAGCCCCACGGCGACGCGGGCGCTACCGGCGAGGTAGGGCATGACCTGCGGTAGCAGGACGTAGCGCCAGCGAGCCATCCGGGGGACCGGGAAGACCGTGGCCATGTCGAGGAGCTTCCGGTCGAGGGCCCGGGCCGCCTCTCTCATCGCCGCGGCTACTCCCGGGGCGACGGAGGCGGCCGTGGCCAGCACGGCCGCCGTTTCGTCGAGGCCGACCGTCAGGTAGGCCACTACGATGATGAGCAGACGGGGGATGGCGAGCGCCGTGACCAGCCAGGGCCCGAAGAAGGCGTCCGCGCGGCGGGAAAGACCCATCCACAAGCCGGCCGCGCCGCCGGCTACGAGCCCCAGGATGGTGGCCGAAAGGACCCGTAGCGTCGTGGCCTCGAGGTGGTAGAGCAGAGGGCCTGCCGTCGTTTCCCGCCACAGGCGCACCGCCACCGTGCGGGGAGACGGGATCAAAGCGGGCCCGGCCTGGCGAGCGGCCCACTCCCAGAGGGTGAGAAGGGCGACGAGACCCAGGGTAGCGAGCAGTGCGTCGCGGCGTCTTGCGTCGGCAAGCATGCCGTGGGCCAGCGCGGGTAGGGTACCGGGATGGCCGCCGGGCACGGGTACGCCACGGGACACGGAACCGGTACTCGAAGGCGTGATCGCCATCGTTGCCACCTCACCGGAGAAAGGAAGAGGTAGGCACCGTAAGAACGGTTACATTATATCAAGTCCCACCGCCGTGGCGGTTGCCGGCCGCGGGCGGTAATCGGCCCGCCGGTGGGCCAGGAAGGGAGCGAGGCAGGGATGCGCGGCGCCAGCGTGGTCAGCGCCCGGCGCGCCGGGCGAATGGTGGTGGGCGTGCTGCTGGGATGGATGGCGCTCGCAGCCGTCCCCCATGTCGAAGCGGTTGCGCAGGAGAGCCCGGTGCTGCGGGTAGGCTTGCAGGCGGGCGGTACCTTCGGTTGGGAAATGGCCGTCATGGAGCAGCTGGGGTTGGACCGGGCCAGGGGCCTCCGGCTGCAAAAGGTGCAGTTCGCCACCAAGACGGCCGCCGAGACGGGCCTTCGGGCGGGTACGGTCGACGTGCTGGTGGACGACTGGGTGGGCGTTTCCCGTATGCGAGAGCAAGGCATCCCGGTGCAGGCGGTCGACGCGTTCAGCCGGGCCGTCGGCGGGATCCTGGTGAGCGCCGGAGCCCCCATCCGTACACCGGCCGATTTGCGGGGCCGGCGCATCGGCGTGGTGAGCTTGCAGGACAAGAGCTACCTCGTGCTCCGGGCCGTGAGCGTCGCGCGCTACGGCTTCGACCCGCAAAGGGACGCCGAGGTAGTACCGGCGGCTCCTCCCTTGCTCAACCGGCTGCTGGAGCGGGGAGACCTGGACGCCATCGTGCAGTACTGGCAGTTCGTGCCGGGGATGACCGCAAGCGGGCGCTTCCGGGAGCTGGCCAGCACCGTGCAATTGATCCGCCAGATCCGGCCGGACGCGGACCTGCCGTTCTTGGTGGTGGCCGCAACGGATGATGCCATCACGTACAAGCGGGCGCAGCTGGCGGCCTTCCTCGACGCCCTACGGGAGAGCAAGCAGCGCCTCGCCTCCGACGAGACGCTCTGGGACGGGCTGTTGCAGCAGGGCGTGCTCGGGATCGACGACCCGGCGCTGATTCCGGGGCTGCGGCAGCGCTACCGGGAAGGGCTGCCGGGGCCGTGGGACGGCCGTACCGTCGACGGCCTCAGCGCGCTGACGGCGGCGCTCATCGACGTGGCAGGGGAGGACGTCGTCGGAGTGGCGGGCCTGCAACCGTCCGCCTACAACGTCACCGTGGCCAGAAGATGACCAGCCGGCTCCTCATCCGGTGAGGGACGTGGGCGAGGGCGGCGGCGGCCACGACGACCGCGGCCGCCACGCCCACCCACCGCAGGCCGGAGCTCACGTACCGGCGGACGACGTACGGCAGGTCGATGATGTCGTAGATCCAGACACTGGTGGCCGCCGCGGCGGCTGCCAGGTGGACGGCGTGGGCGACCCCGGCGGCCAGCGCCCCGAGCCCGGCCAAAGAGGCGATGGCCCGCGCTCTCCGCATGCGCCTGCTGGGGCCCCGACCCAGCCTTGCGACGACCAGCCGCATGATCGCATCGTCCTCCTGCGACTTCGCCGGCCCTGCTCACGAACGGCCCATGGCCGCCTTCCCGAGGCTATATATGCCGCTGGCCATGGCGCCATACTGGATGCCCTGGAGCACCGCCTCCCGGACCGCCCCGTCGGGAGGCTGGCCCACCACCGGGCCTGCGAAGAGGAAAGCGTTGAGGGCGTTGAGTGCGATGCTCAGCGCCAGCACCGAGAGGGGAATGACCACCTGCTTGGTCAACCGGGCGTCAAGGGCGAGGCGCAGGGCGAGCTCCTTCACGAGTTCGATGAGCACGATGACGAGGCCGATGACGATGAGGGGGTCGACCACGGCGTTCGCAGGCTCCTTTCATGGAGATAATGGTTGTGGCTCCCGGCGTCCGGGGCACGGGAGACTGGGAGAGCATTTCCACCCGTCCCCCGTCTCCCGCCTGCCGGGGGCAAGGGCGGTGCGCAGGAGGCGCGGGCGGGTGCACCAGAGAAAGCTTGGCCTGGCACCGCCGCCGGTGCCCCGAGCCATACCCATCCACGTTCTCGAGCAGGAGTGAGGGGATACGATGCCGTCAGCGACCGCTCCGGTGCAGGCCGTGTTGTTCGACCTGGATGGCACGCTCAACGGGATCGACATGGAGCGCTTCCTTCCGCTTTACTTCCGAGCGCTCGGAGAGTACGTCGGCCACTTGATAGAGCCGCAGCGCCTCGCCCGGGAGGTCTGGAAGGCAACCGAGGCCCTCCTCCAGGACGGGAGCATGGAGCTCAGCAACGCCGAAAAGTTTCGCCGCCTGTTTCTGCCAGACCAGGGAGAGCTGCGGGATCGGCTTTACCCGTGGTTTGACCGGTTTTACGCGGAGCGGTTCGGGCTTCTTCGCCAGCATGCTCCGGTGACCCCTCTCGCCCGTCAGGTCGTGACCGCCGTGCGGCAAATGGGTATGCGCGTGGCGGTGGCCACCAATCCTGTCTTTCCGATGAGCGCCATCCGCCAACGCCTGCAATGGGCCGGCCTCGGGGACGTGCCGTTCGATTGGGTGACGGCGATGGAAAACTCCCACGCCTGCAAACCCAACCTCGCGTATTTCCGGGAAATCTCCGAGCGTCTCGAGGTGCCACCGGAGCGCTGCCTGATGGTGGGCAACGATCGGGACGAGGACATGGTCGCCGCGAAGCTCGGGATGCACACCTATTGGGTGACGGACTTGCCGATCGATCGAGGGCGAGCAAGGATCGAGCCCGAAGGGCAAGGGCCGCTCGCTTCTTTCCTGGATTGGTTCCGGACCCGGCTGGCACGAGAGGCTTCCGCTTGATATGGTGGGAGTAGGGGGAGGGCGTAGGAGGTTCGTGGCCAGACAGCTAACGGCATCGGAGCTTCAAGCGCTCGTGCGCTTGCTGGGAGATGACGACGAGCGGACGGTCAAGGTCGCCCGGCAGCGCCTGATGGAGGCCGGGGAGGCGGCCGTCCGGTGGCTGGTAGCCGCGGCCAACGAGGCGGATCCCATGGTCCGGGGACGCGCCCGCCTCCTGCTCGACGACCTCCGGTTCCAGGGTCTCAAGGATCGGCTGACGCTGCTGGTGCGCCGGGGCAGCGACGAGTTCGACCTGGAAGAAGGGCTTTTCGTCGTCGCTCGCTCCCGCTACCCGGATCTCGACGAGGCGCCTTACCGCGAACGCCTGCGCGCCATGTCCGACGAGCTGGTGCGCCGCAAGGTGCCCCGCATGTCGGCGCCCGAGGCGGCAGCCGCCATCAATCGTTACCTCTTCCACGAGCTGGGCCTGCGCAGCAATGAGGCGCACTACTATGACCCCGACAACGTCTGCATCCACCAGGTGCTCGACCGGAAGGCCGGCGTGGGGCTCTCGCTGGCGGCCCTGTATTTGGTGGTCGGGCGGCGGGCCGGCTTCCAGGCGCACGCCGTCTCGCTGCCGGGGCGGATCGTGGTGAGCGTCCCGACGAGCCCGCCCTTCTGGGTCGATCCCGCCGAGAGCGGGCGGGTCCTCTCCCGCCACGATCTCGTCGCCATCGCTCGCGAGGCGGGGCACCAGTTCGAGGAGTCGATGCTGGACCCGCTCCCCGACCGTGAGCTGGTGGAGCGGATGCTGGCCCACCTGATGCGGGTGTACGCGCTCACCTCCCAAAGGGTGGCGGCGGAGCGGGCCGAGGAGCTGCTCAAGGTACTGAGCCGTGGCGCCGGCGACAAGCCCGGGGCGGCCGCCTCATCGGTATCCCGGGGGGACAGCGGCGCTTGACGGGGCCCTCGGCCTGGGGCCCGCGGACCGTGGCCGTGGGCTCCACCAACCCTGCCAAGGTGGAGGCCGTGCGCCAGGTCCTGCGGGAGCTCTTCGGCGAGCGGGTCGCCCTGGTCGGCGTGGACGTGCCGAGTGGCGTCTCGCCCCAGCCCCTGTCGTGGGACGAAACCCTGCGCGGGGCGCGTGGCCGCGCCGAGGGGGCGCTCCGGGAGGTGCCGGAAGCGACCTGGGGCGTGGGCGTGGAAGGCGGGGTCCACCTCGAGCCGGATGGGCGCGGGTGGCTCGTGACCATAGCTGCCGTGGCCGATCGCAGGGGCCGGATCTCTCACGGGGAAGGCCTGCGCCTGCTGTTGCCCGACCGGATGGTCGAGGCGCTGCGCTCCGGGCAGGAGCTCGCCCGGGTGGTCGACGCTCATTTCCCCGGCGGCGACGCGAGGGTCGAGCCCGGCGCCGTCGGTTACCTCACCAGGGGCCTCATCACCCGCACTCAACTGGTGCGCGTTGCCGTGGTCGCCGCCCTGGCGCCCCGGCTGTTCCCGGAGCTCTATCCTTCCCTGGCACCGTCCGGATCGTGAGGCACCTCCGGCGAGGTCGCGCAGGTTGACACTACGTCCACAGGGAATACAATAAGTAATCGATCGCACCACCGCTGCTGGTTACTTTCGTCTCCCTCCATCTTTGCCGCTCTGCGACGCTGCAGCGGTTCTGCTCCTCGCACACAGCCCGGTGCGTGTGCTCGTGTTCTGCACGTGAGGCCCGCTCTGCCATGCGCGGGTCTCGCCATACTGCTCGAGCCCGGCGGATTCTTCCCGGCATGGAGGTCGTCGGCGGTGCAGATCGAGTACCAGCAGGAGTACCCGGCCCCGGCTGAGGTCGTCTGGAACGTGCTGCTCGACCCGGAGATCCTGGCCCGCCACTTACCCGGTTGCAAACGGCTCGACCCGGAAGGGGACGGAGCCTACCTGGCGACCCTGGAGATCGGCCTGGGCCCGGTGAGGGGTACGTATACCGGCAAAGTGGCCGTCAAGGACCTGCGTCCTCACTCGAGCTATCGCCTTCTCGTGGAGGGGGGCGGTGGGCCCGGCCAGGTCAAGGGCGAGGGCGTCATCCAACTCGTGCCGACCGGCCACGGGAGCACGCTGTTGCGTTGCGTCGGGGACGCCACGGTCACCGGCACCCTCGCCGCGGTCGGCCAGCGGCTGCTGGGCGCGGTAGCTCGCATGATCATGGGGAACTTCTTCAGCGGGATGGGGACCGAAATCGCTGCCAGGGCGGGCGCCGCCTCTTCGGCATCGTGAAGGGCTTTTCTCCGAGCCCGGGGCCGCGGGGGAAGGGGGCGGCGAGAGTGGGCCTCGGGAACGACAGGGATACGCGCCCTTCGGGATGTCCGGTGCCATGAGAGGCGGCAGCGACGCCGGCAGGGAAGGGAGCGGCGATCACTTGAGACACAAAGTGACCATCACGGTCAACGGGGTCACCACCACGCACGAGGTAGAGCCCCGGCTCCTCCTGGTCCACTACCTCCGGGACGTCCTGGGCCTCACCGGCACCCACATCGGCTGCGATACGAGCCAGTGCGGCGCCTGCACCGTCCTGATGGACGGCAAGGCGGTCAAGTCGTGCACCGTGCTGGCCATCCAGGCCGATGGTGCCCATATCACCACCATCGAGGGGCTGGCCTCCGACGGGCAGCTCCATCCCCTCCAGGAGGCCTTCTGGGAGCATCACGGCCTGCAGTGTGGCTTTTGTACGCCCGGCATGATCATGGCGAGCGTGCAGCTCTTGCACGACCATCCGGATCCGACCGACGAGGAGATCCGCAAGGGGCTCGAGGGCAACGTGTGCCGCTGCACCGGCTATCACAACATCGTCAAGGCCGTGAAGGAAGCGGCCAGGGTCCTGCGCGAGCAGCCGGCGGCGGTCTCCGAGAAAGCCTAGGGGTAGGAGGAGGGTCGACAGCCGATGGCCACCATCTTTGGTACCGCTATCAGACGCCGGGAGGATCCCCGGCTCATCACCGGCAGGGCGACGTACACCGACGACATCCGCCTGCCGGGGATGGTGTACGCGGCCTTCTTGAGAAGCCCCCACGCCCACGCTCGCATCAAGCGGATCGATACCTCGAGGGCCCGGGCCCTTCCGGGTGTGCTCGCCGTGTTTACCGGGATGGACGTGGCGGGCAAGTTGGGCAACATCCCGACGGCCTGGCTCGTACCCAACAGCGACCTCAAGACGCCTGCCCATCCGCCCCTGGCAACGGAGAAGGTGCGGTACGTCGGCGACGGGGTGGCCATGGTGGTGGCGGAGGACCGGTACACCGCCCGTGACGCGGTGGAGCTCATCGAGGTGGAGTACGAGGTGCTCCCGGCCGTCGTCGACCAGGAGAAGGCCGTTCAGGACGGCGCTCCACAGGTCCACGACGACGTGCCCCGCAACATCGCGTTCGTGTGGCGGGCCGGAGGAGGCGATCCGGACCGGGCCATCCAGGAGGCCGAAGTGGTGGTTCGCCAGCGGATCCGCAACCACCGGCTGATCCCCAGCGCCATGGAGACCCGCGGGGCCGTGGCGCAGTTCAACCCGGCCAGCGGGGAGATGACCGTCTGGCTCACCTCGCAAAACCCGCACATCCACCGCGTGCTGATGTCGGGAGTGCTGGGCATCCCCGAGCACAAGCTGCGCATCGTGGCGCCCGAGGTGGGAGGCGGGTTCGGGAGCAAGATCCCGTTCTATCCGGACGAGGCGCTGGTCGCCTTCGCGGCCCGGCAACTCGGGCGCCCCGTGAAGTGGTCCGAGGAGCGGCGGGAAAACTACGTCGCCACCACGCACGGCCGAGACCATATCCAGGACGTGGTGCTGGCGGGCCGGCGGGACGGGACCCTCACCGCCATCAAGGTGAAGGCCCTGGCCAACCTCGGCGCGTACCTCTCGACCGCCGCTCCCGGCGTGCCGACCATCCTGTTCGGCTTGATGCTGCAGGGCGCGTACCGGATCCCCAACGTGGGCGTCGAGGTGGTCGGCGTCCTGACCAATACCACGCCGATCGACGCGTACCGGGGCGCGGGGCGGCCCGAGGCTACTTACATCATCGAGCGGATGGTGGACCTGTTCGCCCGGGAAGTGGGGATGGATCCGGCCGAGGTGCGCCGGCGCAACTTCATCCCGAGCGACGCCTTCCCCTACAACGTGCCCACCGGGCTGACGTACGACAGCGGCAACTACGCCGGCGCCTTCGACAAGGCCCTCGAGGCGGTGGACTACGAGGGCTTGCGCCGCCAACAGCAGGAGCTGCGCAAGCAAGGACGCTATCTGGGCATCGGGCTTGCGAGCTACGTAGAGATCTGCGGGCTCGGCCCCTCCCAGGTGGCGGGCGCGGTGGGCTTCCAGGGCGGATTGTGGGACAGCGCGCTGGTGCGGGTGCACCCGACGGGCAAGGTCACGGTCTACACCGGCACGTCCCCTCACGGCCAGGGCGAGGAGACCACGTTTGCCCAGATCGTCGCGCAGGAGCTCGGCATCCCGGTCGACGACATCGAAGTGGTGCACGGCGACACCGGCTCCATCTCCATGGGCTGGGGCACCTACGGCAGCCGTACCACGCCCGTCGGGGGCAGCGCGGTGGCCCTGGCGGCCCGGCGCGTCGTGGAGAAGGCCCGGAAGGTGGCAGCCCACCTGCTCGAGGCGGCCGAGCAGGACATCGTCTTCGAAGACGGTCGCTTCTACGTCAAGGGCTCGGCGGATCGGTCCCGCAGCTTCCAGGAGGTGGCGCTCCAGGCTTATCTGGCGTGGAACCTGCCGCCCGACATCGAGCCGTCCCTGGAAGCCAGTGCCTTTTACGACCCCGCCAACTTCGTCTACCCGTTCGGCACCCACGTGGCGGTCGTGGAGGTGGACGCGGCGACGGGACGGGTAAAGCTCCTGCGCTATATGGCCGTCGACGACTGCGGCAGGGTCATCAACCCCATGATCGTGGACGGCCAGGTGCATGGCGGCGTGGTGCAGGGCATCGGCCAGGCCCTGTGGGAAGAGGCCGTCTACGACGAGAACGGTCAGCTCTTGACCGGATCGATGCTCGACTACGCCTTGCCCCGGGCGCACATGGTGCTGCCCATCGAAACGGACCGGACCGAGACGCCTGCCCCGCAAAACCCGCTCGGCGTCAAGGGAGTGGGGGAGACGGGCACCATCGCGGCCACGCCGGCCGTGGTCAACGCGGTGCTCGACGCGCTGCAGCCGCTGGGCGTCCGTTATCTCGACATGCCGTTGATCCCGCAGAAGATCTGGGCGGCCATTCACCGCCAGTAGAGGAGGTGGCGTGGTGTACCCTGCCGCTGTGGATTACCGGAGAGCGTCGACGCTCGAAGAGGCGCTGGCCATTCTGGCTGCAGACGGCAGCCGGGCCAAGGTCCTGGCCGGGGGCCACAGCCTCCTGCCCATGATGAAGCTCCGGCTGTCCAACCCCGGGTTGCTGGTGGACATCGGTCGCTTGCCCGAGCTGCGCGGCATCCGCCGGGAAGGCGACCGTCTCGTGATCGGAGCGCTCACGACGCATCACGAGGTGGAGACCTCGCCGCTGGTGCGGGAGGCGTGCCCCGTGCTGGCCGAGGCGGCCGCCGAAGTGGGCGACATGCAGGTGCGCAACCGGGGCACCGTGGGCGGTAACCTGGCCCACGCCGACCCGGCCTCGGACCTGCCTGCGGTGGCCGTGGCGCTCGATGCCGAGCTGGTCATCGCAGGAGCCGGCGGCCGCCGCCGAACGGCCGCCATCGGCGACTTCATCCTGGGGCCGCTGGTGACGGCGCTGGGCGCCGACGAACTGCTGGTCGAGCTTCGCGTCCCGGTGCTGGCGGGGCGGACGGGCTCGGCCTACGTCAAGCACCCGCACCCGGCCTCGGGCTACGCCGTCGTGGGGGTGGCCGCGGTGCTCACGCTGGGCCCCGACGGCACCTGCCAGTCGGCCCGGGTCGGCATCACGGGCGTGAGCGACCGCGCCTACCGGGCGTCGGGCGTGGAACAGGTGATCGTGGGGCGCCCACTTGACGACGCGACCCTGCGGGACGCCGCGGCGAAGGCGGCTGACGGGGTCACCGTCAACAGCGACCTGTACGCTTCGGACGCGTACCGGGCGCACCTGTCGCGCGTTTACGCGGAGCGGGCCCTGAGGCTGGCGGCACAGCGGGCCCGGGCCGCTTCGTGAGCGGGGAGACCGAGCCGCAGGGAGTATCCCCCCTGCGGCTCGACTCCATCGAGGCGGTGCTGCAGGCGCTGCAAGGGGTGGGATACATCGCCGACCGGGCGCTGGCGACGGTCATCTTCCTCGCGCTCCGGATGGGGCGCCCGTTGTTCCTGGAAGGAGAGGCCGGGGTCGGCAAGACGGAGGTAGCCAAGGCCGTCGCGGCCTTGCTGCGCCGGGACCTGGTGCGACTGCAATGCTATGAGGGCCTCGACGTTCACAGCGCGGTCTACGAGTGGAACTACCCCCGCCAGCTCCTGCGCATCCGCCTGTTGGAGGCCAGAGGGACCGAGGCGAGCGACGCCCGTGCCGCGGAACAGCAACTCTTCTCCCGGGAGTTCCTGGTGCAGCGGCCGCTGCTCCGGGCCATCGATCCGCCGGGCGGCCGCGCCCCGGTGCTGCTCGTCGACGAGGTGGACCGGGCGGACGAAGAGTTCGAAGCCTTCTTGCTGGAGATCCTGGCCGAGTACCAGGTGACCATCCCGGAGATCGGCACCATCCGGGCGAAGGAGCCGCCTTTCGTGATCCTGACCTCCAACCGCACCCGGGAGGTCCACGATGCGCTCAAGCGCCGGTGCATCTACCATTGGATCGATTTCCCGACGGCGGAGCGGGAGTACCGGATCGTGACCGCCCGGGTGCCGGGCATCGACGAGCGCCTGGCGCGGGAGGTGTGCGCCGTGGTGCAGCGCCTGCGCGCCATGGACCTCTACAAGTTGCCCGGCATCGCCGAGACCATCGACTGGGCGGCGGCGATGGTGGCGCTCGGGCGCCGCGAGATCGACCCTGAAAGCCTCGACCAGACGCTGGGGTGCCTCGTCAAGTACCGGGACGACCTGGAACAGGTCCGGCGCTCGGGCTTGCGCGAACTCGTGAGCGAGGTGAAAGCGCCTGCTGCCCGGTGACGAGCTCCTCCCCGAGTCGGTGGCCCACTTCGGGCCCAACGTGGTGCGGTGGATCCGGGCGCTGCGCCGCCTCGGCATCCAGGCCGGCACCGGCCAGGTGATCCGCGCCCTTCAGGCGGTGGAGGCAGCCGGTCTCTGCTCCCGGGGTGACGTCTACGTCGCCCTTCGAAGCCAGATCGTCACCCGCGTCGAACAGATTCCCCTCTTCGACGCGGCCTTCACCCTGCTGTGGCGAACGGCCCGGGGCCTTCCCCCGCCCGGCGACCCGGCGTACGAGACGCTCCACGCCCACGTCGAACGCCTGCGCAGGCGCCGGCAACTCGAGGAGGCGGCCCGGCGGGTGCCCTGGGCCGTGCGGCTCGAGCCCCAGGGCGAAGGGTGGGTCGCCCGCGACGGGGAGGCGGTGGACCTGGTGCGCACCACCGGGTACAGCCCCGAGGAGGTGTGGCGGCGGCGGCCGCTGGGAGAGCTGACACCCTTCGAGCGAGGGGAGTTACGGCAATTCGTCCAGAGGCTCGTGCGCCGCCCCAGCAGGCGGAGCCGCCGCTGGTGGAGCCGCCCCGAGGGGCCGCTCTGGGACATGCGAGCGACCGCCCGGCGGGCGCTGGCCGCGGGCGGCGAGTTGGTCACGCTCTCCTTCCTGCGGCGACGCCGCCGAGCGGTACCCCTGGTCGTGCTGTGCGACGTGAGCGGCTCCATGGAAAGCCTCGTCCGCCCCCTGGTGGCCGCCCTGCACGGGCTCACGCGCCGGTGGGGCGACGTGGAGAGCTTCGTGTTCGGGACACGGCTCACCCGCATCACCCCGGCGCTGCGCCGCCACCAGGTGGACCGCGCCCTCGACGACGTGTCAGGGCGCGTGCTCGACTGGGCCGGCGGCACCCGGATCGGGGAGAGCCTGGCCGCCTTCAACCGGGCTTTCGCACGGCGGGCGCTGCGGCGGGGGGCGGTGGTGTTGATCGTTTCCGACGGATGGGACAAGGGGGATCCGAAACAGCTGGCCCAAGAGATGAGCCGCTTACAGCGCCAGGCGCGGCGCGTCGTCTGGATCAACCCGATGCTGCAGGCCTTGCCGGACCGGCCCGAGGGGCTCCCGGCCGGGATGCAGGCCGTCTTGGCGTACGTCGACGAGGTCGCGGTCGGGCGCGTGGTCGAGGCGCCCGGCGCCCTCGCCGCGTACCTCAACGGCCTCGAGTGGCGGCGGCCGGTGCGTCCTCACCGGCCGGAGCCGGAGAGATCCAACGGTTGGACCAATACCTCCACGACGCCGTTGCACCCGGTGCCGAGGCCCCAGAGCTCGTCGTCGTCCGACGTCATGTCGTAGCGCAGCAGCCGGGCCTGGCCCGAGCGGATGGCTTCGAGCGCCGCCTCCCGGACGTCAGCTTCGAGACAGCCGCCGCTGATGGCCCCGAGGAGCTTGCCGTCCTCGAAGACCAGCATCCGGGCGCCCTCGTGCCGGTACGCCGAACCCTCGACGCCGACCACGGTGGCGAGGGCAGCCCGGCGTCCCTCCGCCCCGGCGGCGGCATCCAGGAGGCGGAGCAGTTCCACGCTGTCGGCCATGGACCTTCCACCACCCGTGTTGCAACGGTAGAAAGTACGGTTCGTCCGGGGCGGAGCAAGTTCCTGCGGACCGGCCGCAACGCAATCGTGCCGGTAAGGGCAAGAGGAGGGGAAAGGCAGCCATGTCAGCGACCTGGGCCCGGATCGCCCACCACTTGCGCGAGCGCCGATGGGTTGCCGCAGCCACGGTCGTGGAAAGCCGGGAGCCGTCCGTGGCAGCAGGCGCCATGGCTTTCGTGGCAGCCCGGGTGGGAGGAGCGCCGGGCGCCGTGGAGACCGAGGAGACCGGCGGCGACCTGGGGCGGGAGGACCTCAACGCCTTCGCCGTGGAGCAGGGCCGGAGGATGCTGGAGCAGGCCGTCTCTCTGGCCGGGCGGGCCCTACCCGCGCGGCAGCGCACCCGGAGCGTCACGTGGCCGGCAAGCGGCCCAGGCGGCGGGGAGGCGTCCGGCGGCACGAGCACACCCGGCAAGGTACGGCTCTTGGTGGAACTCATGGAACCTCCCCCCATCCTCCTCATCCTGGGAGCGGGGCCCGACGCCGAACCCCTGGCGCGCATCGGTGGGGCGGCAGGGTTCCAGGTGGTGGTCGTGGACCCGAGGCCCGCTTACGCCCGGCCCGAACGGTTTCCCGAGGCGGCCGAGGTGCTGTGCACGGCCCCGGAAACCCTGCCGGAACGGCTCCTGGGGCCGTCGAGCGCGGCCGTGATCATGCACCACAACTTCTTGCGGGACGAGGCGGCGCTGCGCACCCTGGCCCGCCACCCCCTGCTCTACGTCGGGCTACTCGGGCCGCGAGCCCGGACCCAACGGCTACTGCGCAGGCTGCGGCAGGATGGGGCTCTCCCGGAGGACGCGCTGTCACGCGTGTACAGCCCGGTCGGGGTGGACCTGGGCGGCGAGGGCCCGGGCGCCATTGCCCTCAGCATCGTGTCCGAGGTCATGGCGCTGCGGTGGGGCCGGCCGGTGCCACACCTGCGGGATCGCACCGGGCCGCTCCACCCTGACCAGGCCGAGCCGGGCGGCGGGCTCGGCGTCGCCGCGCGCCGGACCCAGGATCCGGGCGACCCGTCGCACCCGGTGCGCTGCGAAGCAGGCTGACGTCGAGCCCTGGCCCCTGCCTCTGGACAGCCGGGCGAGCAGGCTGGTACCCTGGGGCGAGGAGGCCGTGCGGGATGCCGTGGATCGGGACGGTGGATTCCAGTCACTGGACGGCGGACTTCCGGCTGGCCAGGCTGCTCGAGTACGTGTACGCCAGGACCGGCCGTGGGCGTCCGGTCGTCGTGGTGGGAATGGGCCTGTCGCTGGACGGGCCCGGCACCATTGGGCCCACCGTGGCTTCGGAGCTCGCCAAGGTGCATCCTTACGTCTTCGGCCAGACAGGTCAACCCGTCGCCCGCCACAACATGGCCGGTGTCTTCTTCCACATCACGCAGGAGTTCCCCCACTCGTTCGTGCTGGTGGTGGACGGGACCACGGGGGAGGCGGAAGAGGACGGGCATGTCATCGCATGGTCCGGCATGGTGGAGCCGGACGAGGAGTTCCTGGAGGCGCGCCAGGCGCTGGGGGCCGTGGTTTCGGGCCGCCCGGCCTTTCCTACGGCGCTCGACGAGCGCCAGGTGCCCAGGACCGTCACGATCGGAGCCGATCTCGCGTCGCTGCCCGTCCACGTCGGCCTCATCGGCGTGGTGGGGCCGCTGGTGGGGTCAGCGTCGGCGCACGAGCGCAAGCTGGCGACGACATGTGATGCCATCATCGATGGCATCCTTCGCTTTTTCTACAGGACGGGACAGCTTATCTGAAGGGGTTCGACCAAAGGAGCCCCAGCGCCCGGCGCCGAAGAGTGGCACCGGGTCCCCATCTCGCGCGAAGGAGGCTTCATGCCGTGGCCTCACCGGCGGAGTATCTCGAGACCCTTGCCCGGAAGATCAACGACAACCCCCAGCGGGCGGGCATTTCGTCCGGGAAGTTCCAGTTCGTCCTCAGCGGAGAGGGCGGCGGCACCTGGACCCTTGACGTGGCGAACGGCAAGGCGTCCGTCCAGGAGGGGCCCTCCGGCGGGGCTAACGTGACCATCGAGATGAGCGTGGCCGACTTCCAGGAGATGACGGCCGGGCGATTGGGCCCCGTCGCCGCATACATGAGCGGCCGCCTGCGGATCCAGGGCGACCTGGGCCTGGCCATGCGCTTGCAGCCGCTTCTGGCGTGAGCTCGCTGGGCGAAGTGAACGGGGTCCGGTCTGGGGCTTCGATGGGGGAGACGACGGGCGGCACGCCGGGCGCGCCCGTCCGGTTGGGCCTGGCGCTGGGCGGGGGCGGGGCCCGGGGCCTGGCTCACATCGGCGTGGTACGAGCCATCCTGCGCGCGGGCATCCCCATTCACGTGCTGACCGGGACGAGCATGGGCGCCATCGTGGCGGTGGCCTTCGCCCTGGGCGACCCCGAGCGCAGCGGCGTGTTGCAGAAGCTCGAGGAGGGGGCGTTGCGTACCCCGCTGGCCGTTGCGCCGGGGGAGCGGGAGACGCTCATGTCCCGCTTGCGCCGGCTGGTTGCGGCGGAGCGGATCCTGACCAGCAACGTCCTGGGGTGGGGAAGCCCCCTGCTCGGCGACGTCATGCCGTTGCTCAACCAGCTGACCCGCGGCTTGCGCCTCGAGGACGCTCCCATCCGGGTGGGGGTGGTGGCGACCGATCTCGAGACGGGCGAGCGGGTGGTGCTGACGGAGGGCAATGCGGCGTTGGCAGCCATGGCGAGCGCCGCATTGCCGATGGTCTTCCCGCCGGTGCGCATCGGCAAGCGCCTCTTGGTGGACGGCGGCTTCGTCGAGCTCGTGCCGGTGCAGGCGGCCCGGGAGCTCGGGGCCGACGTCGTGGTGGCGGTCGACGTGAGCGTGGAAAAAGCCGCTGCGTCGGTCAAAAGCGGCCTGGAGGCCCTCATCCGGGCGGCGGCCATCTGCTCCCGCCACCACACGGACGCCATCCTGGAGCAGGCCGACCTGATCTTGCGCCCTCGTTTCTCGGTACCGATCGACACGCTCGACTTCGACAAGTCCCGCCAGGCCATCGAGGCAGGGTTGAGAGCGGGCAGGGAAGCGCTCCCCGCCGTCATCGACCTGGTAAGGCGGCGGGCGGCCCTCACCCGCCGATCGCGTACATAGCCTTCGCCGGCCGCCGGAACTCCGGCCGGTTAATCAAGTGGCCCTCCCACTTGATCCAGACCGCCTGCGCGATGGCTTCCGCCAGGGTAGCGTCGTCGGCGCCGCTGCGGAGCAGGGTACGCAGGTCGTGCTCCTCGACCGCGAACAGGCAGTTGCGGATGCGCCCCTCCGCCGTGAGCCGGATCCGATCGCAGTGGCGGCAAAACGGCTGGGAGACGGTGGGGATGATGCCGATGACGGCCGGGCGGGCGCCGGGCAGGCCGACCCGGTACAACCGAGCGGGCTCCGAAGGGTCGTTGTGCACCGGCTCGACGCTGCCGACATCGGCCAGCCTGGCAAGGATCTCCTCCGCGGTCACGACCCGGCTCCGATCCCAGCGCTGGTCCCCGTCCAGCGGCATGAACTCGATGAAGCGCACCGCATGACCCGTCTCGGCCGCCCAGCGGGAGAAGTCGCCGATTTCGTCGTCGTTGAAGTCGCGCATGACCACCGCGTTGATCTTGACGGGTAGCCCTGCCGCGTCTGCCGCCTCGATGCCCTCCATGACCCGATCGAAGTAGTCCCTGCCCGTGATCTTCAGGAAGCGATCCCGGCGTAGCGTATCCAGGCTGATGTTGACGCTCGTCAGGCCGGCCTGGCGCAGCTCCTGCGCCAGGGGCGGCAGGAAGTAGCCGTTGGTCGTCATGCTGATGGAGTGCAGACCTTCGATGCCGGACAGGAGCCGGACGAGGCGCGGGATGTCGCGACGCGCCAGCGGTTCGCCCCCGGTCAGCCGCACCTTCTCCACCCCCATGCCCACCATGATCCCGGTGAGACGCGTAATTTCCTCGTAAGTGAGGAGCTGGTGGCGGGGCAGCCATGCGATGGGCCCGGCAGGCATGCAGTAAACGCAGCGGAAATTACAGCGATCGGTAACCGATATCCGAAGCTTGCGGATGGTCCGACCGAAGCGGTCTACCAGCGGCATGAACGCTCGCTTGCCTCCTGTACGTAGAAACTTAACACGTTTAACCGTCACCGGCAAGGCGCATCCGCTTCGATTCTCGCGCCGGCGGGTCGGAGATCCAAAGGCCCTGCCGGGTCGGCTGGCGAATATCGGGCGTCGGGGATTTGCGGTGGGCGTGTGGGAATACCTGGAGGGCATCACGCGCTGGCCCCATCGGGGTTCGACCTCTCGTTTCGAGCAGGAAGCGGCGCGCTGGCTCGAAGCGACTCTGGCGGGGATGGGCTACCGCGTTCGGATTCAGGAGTTCCGGGCGCCGGCGGCGACGCTGTATGCCGGGCCGCCGCTGGTGGGGCTGATCGTGGTCTTGATGGCGGCGCTGTCGCTTGCGGCCGGCGCTTCCTGGGTGCGGGCCGTCGCCGCCCTGGTAGCCCTCGCGGCGGTGGCCGTTCTCATCGAGGAGGCCCGCCTGGGCAGCCCTGCCCTCGACCTGCTCCTGCCCCGGCGGCCGAGCCAGAACGTCCTGGCCGACGAGCCGGACCGGCCTGACGGGGAGAGGCCGCCCGGTGGTCCGCAGATCGTGGTGGTGGCGCACTACGATACCCAGCGAGGGAGCTGGCTCTTCTCGCCGCCCATGCGGCCGTTCCTGGCGCTCTTCTTCCGCGTCGCTTACGGGGCCCTGGCGCTGGTGCTGGTCGGGCTGATGGCCGGAGCGGTGGCGGGGTGGGTGGCGCCGGGCTGGGGCGCGTGGCGGTGGATCGTCGGGATCGGGCTCGGCTTCTCCGTGGTATGCCTGGGGTTCCTGGCTCTGTCGGGGCTTTTCGGCCGGCCCGTCAACGGGGCCAACGACAACGGTTCGGGGGTCGCGGTCGCCCTCGCCCTGGCCAGGCGTTGGGCCGGGCGGGGGCTTCCCGGGGTGAGGCTTCGTTTCCTTTTCACGGGCTCCGAGGAGACGGGCACCCGAGGGATGTGGGCGTACCTGCGGGCCGAGGGCGCCGCCAGAGGCGACAAGGCGGCGCAGAGCAAGGATGAGATTTTCTTCGTCAACGTGGACAACGTGGGAGGGGGGCGCCTGCGGGCCCTCCTCAACGAGGGCATGCTCGTGCCCCTGGGCTGCGGCGATCGCATGAGGGCCGTGGCCGAGCGGCTGGCCGGCCCGCAGACGTGGAGTCTGTGGCCGCGGATGCTGCTGCTCAGCACCGACGGCGGGCCGGCGGTGCAACACGGATACGAGGCGCTCACCTTCATCGGCCTGGAAGATGGGGGAGGGATCCCCCATTACCACTGGTTTTCTGATATCATCCAGCACGTGGACCGTGCTCACCTCGAACGCGTATCGTCGGCGGTCGCGTTGTACGTCGAGGCGCTTGCAGCCGATGTAGGTCGGGATAGGGGCTAAGAACGCGTTGAGCGAGTGGGCCATCCGGACAGACGGTCTGACCAAGCACTACGGCAGGGTGCGAGCTCTCGAGGAGATCCACTTACGGGTACCGGCCGGCCGGATTTACGGATTCGTGGGGCCCAACGGATCCGGCAAGACGACGGCCATCGCCTCGGTGTTGGGGCTCATCCGCCCGACTCGGGGCTCGATCGAGGTCCTGGGGGTGTGCCAGGGCAGCCGGGACTTTCCGGCGGCACTGGCCCAGGTGGGAGCACTGGTCCAGGCGCCTGCTTTCTATCCCTACCTCTCGGGCCGCGACAACCTGCGGGTGCTGGGATCGACGCGGTCGATGGTCTCCGACCGCGACATCGACGAGGCGCTGTCCATGGTGGGCCTCACCGAGCGGGCCAACGACCGCTACCAGTTCTACTCGCTGGGGATGCGCCAGCGGCTGGCGATCGCCCTCGCCCTCATCGGGCATCCTCGACTGGTCATCCTGGACGAGCCCACCAACGGCCTCGATCCCTTCGGCATCCAGGAGGTCCGGCAGCTCATCCGGGGTCTGGGCGCGCAGGGGTTGACGGTGTTCTTGTCGAGCCACCTCCTGTACGAGGTGGAGCAGGTGTGCGACGAGGTCGGGGTGATCGTCCAGGGGCGCCTGGTGGCTCAGGGGCCCGTGGAGGAGCTGCTGCGGACCCGGGGCATCCGGATCCGGGTCAGCCCCGGGGAGCGCCACAACGGGCATCCGGAGGGTGTGGACGGCCACAACGGGGCACTGGCCAGGGCGGCGGCCCGCCTCATCGAGCAACTGCCCTGGCGGCCGCGAGTGCAGGTGCAGGGGGAGAGCGTCTGGGTGGACGCCCCACCCGACAAAGGCGCCGAACTGACCCGGGTGCTGGCCTCTCAGGGCCTCTGGATCAGTGAGCTCGTGCCCGTCCGCAGCACGCTGGAACAGTATTTCATGGAACTTGCTACCGGCCGCCAGGCCGAGGGCGGGGTGCGCTCGTGAGCGAGCTCGTCACGGCGCTTCAGGTCGAACTCTTCAAGACCCGGCGGCTACGGCTCGTCTGGGCGCTTCTCGGGCTCATGCTGGTGTTCCTGGTGCTCAACTCCGTGCTGTCGTACCAGGCGTACCAGGACGTGCGCCGGTTCGCCCGGTTGGAGACGGGTGCGGCGCAGCCCGAGGATCGCCACGCCACGGCCATGCAACAGGAGATGCTGGCCGTGGCCCTGCGGAGCAACCTCGTCATGCCCTCGGCGTACGCCGGCGTGACGGGCGTGCTTTACTTCCCCGGATTCGTGCTCATCACGATTGCGGCCGGCTCGCTGGTGGCCAACGAGTTCGGATGGGGCACGGCCCAGCGGGTGCTGGCCCGGGGGCGCCGCCGCTGGGCGTGGCTTGGGGCCAAACTCGGCACCGTGGCGGTGCTGGCGGCGGGGGCGGTGGTCATCGGCCTCGCTGCCGGCAGCGTGGGAGGTTTTGCGACGAGCCAGGCCCTGCACGCCTGGCGTCCGCAGGCGTTTTCTGCGGAGACGTGGCAGTCCCTCGGCGTCATGACGCTGCGTCTGTGGGCCGTGCTCACGGTGTACGGCGTGGTGGCGGCCGCCGCGGGGTTTTACTTCCGCAACACGGGGTTGGCCGTGGGCGGGGCCCTCGTCTACTACTTCGTCGAGGCCCTCGTGTCGGGGCTCATCGTCCAGACCCGGGGGTGGCTCTCCGAGATCCGCCCTTACTTGCTGGGCAACGTGGCCCACTCCCTCGTGGTGACCCACAACCCCTTCGTGTCGGCGATGATGGGAGGTCAGGGCGAGCGCGCGCTCGAGGCGGCGGCCAGGGGCCTCGACCCGGGCGCCGCATGGGTAGCGCTCGCCGGATGGGGACTTCTCTTCTCCGCCGTGTGCGTGGCCTCGTTCGCCCGGCGCGATTTACCCGTCTGAGGTAGCGACGGTGGCCGGTGCCCGTTTACGGGCTCGAGGCCCGGCGCGCGCGGTCGCAGGGCGCCCCGGACGGCCCCGAACGCCCGTTGCTCCCCGACATGTCGGGCAGTATAATGCCAGTGCTCTCAACATCTAGTGGCGGGCAGGTGTTCGGTATCATGGAGGCCGAGTCCAGGAGCTATCGCTGGGGACCCGTGCAAGAGCTCATCTTCCTCGATCGCTACAGCCCGAAAGCTGCCCGAGACGAGATCGCGGTGGGCGACATTGTCGTGGTCATGACCAGCGACGACCGGCGCCACCCTGCCAAGGAGGTAGGGGTCGTCGAGGCGGTGGAGGGCGGCGAGGTCGTCGTGCGCCTCAAGGTGAGCGGCGAGGTGATCCGCCGTCCCTTGAGCCGGTGCGACAAGCCCGTCGAGACCCGACCGGAGCAGATGTGGGACCGGCTGGCCCGGGCGGCCGCGAAAGTCGAGGCGCCCGAGCTGCGGGAGAAGCTACGGGACGAGTTCCGGTGGCTCCTGGACGGGTTCCGTTTCGTGCCCGGCGGGCGCATCAACCTGCTGCTCGGCTCGGGGCAAAACCTGACCGCGTACAACTGCTACGTCATCCCCGTGCGGGGCCGCACGCCGGATGTGCCGGCCGACTCGCGCCACGCCATCATCGACACGCTGGGCAACATGGTGGAGACCATGGCCCGCGGCGGCGGGGTCGGGATCAACCTCTCCGTGCTGCGGCCGCATCTTGCGTCCGTGAAGGGCGTCAACGGCAAATCGTCGGGATCGGTCTCGTGGGGAGCCCTCTTCAGCTTCGCCACGGGGCTGGTGGAGCAGGGAGGCAGTCGCAGGGGCGCGTTGATGCTCATCCTCAACGTCTGGCACCCCGACATCGTCGAGTTCATCAATGCCAAGCGCGACTTCTCTGCCATCACCAATGCCAACATCAGCGTCGGCATTACGGAGGAGTTCGAGCAGGCACTGGAGCAGGACGCGCAGTGGGAGCTGGTGTTCCCCGAGACGACCGACCCCGACTACGACCGGGTGTGGGACGGCGATTTGAAGAAGTGGAAGGCCATGGGCAAGCCCGTGCGGGTGTACCAGCGGGTGCGGGCCCGGGACCTCTTCCGCCAGATCGTCGAGTCGGCGTGGGCCTCGGCAGAGCCGGGCTTCGTCCGGCTCGACTACGCCAACAAGATGTCCAACTCGTGGTATTATGCGCCGCTCATCTCCACGAACCCCTGCTTTGCGGGGTCCGTGCGCCTTGCCACGTCGAAGGGATACCTGACGTTCGAGGAGCTCTACCACAGCGAGGAGCCCCTACAGGTTCTGACGGATGCCAGGGTGCGGGCCGTGGCCATGGCTCCAGTGGCAGGCAATTCCCGGGGCCGGATATCGGCCCAAGCGTTGAGGCAACTGCCCACAGGCGTCGAGGTTCGCCCAGCGGTTCACGTCTTCCTTACCCGTCGCAACGCGCCGGTGTTTCGGTTGAAGACCGTTCACGGGTACGAGGTGATCGCCACTGCCGATCATAGGTTCCTGACCCCGGCCGGTTGGGTCGAGCTGAAAGACCTGACTCCTGGCCAAACCCTCTTTCTGCAATCGGGACCGGGCGCGTGGTCCGACGAGCGCCGCTTGCCGCCCTGGATTATCGATGAGCCGGCTGTACTGGGCAAGCTAAATGCTCGAATTCGTCGAGGCGACGCCCATCCACCTGAGGAATGGAGCGCCGAGTTAGGTCAAGTACTTGGTTGGTTAACTGGAGACGGTTATACGTACGACGACAATGGCAAGCCTGTTGTGACATTGGTCTTTGGCCCTGGAGAACGGGCTCGTCTACCCCGCTTTAGAGAGTTGCTCAAGTCGTGGTTTGGAGTCAGTGGAAACGTTACGACCCGTAATCACACGGCGGCTTTGCAGCTCGAGGGGATACCCGCACGTTTCTTCAGGAATCTAGGCATGAGGCCTGTCAAGGCAAGTGAAAAGAGGGTACCAGACTCGATCTGGCGGGCACCCAAAGACGCGGTCGTCGGATTTTTGCAGGGGCTGTTCACGAGTGATGGCACGGTCAACATCTCATGTCACGGGAAATCGTGCTCAATTCGGCTGACCAGCAGCTCAGAGCAGCTTCTCAAGGACGTGCAGTTGCTCCTCCTCAATCTGGGGATCGTCTCACGGGTCTATAAGCGCCGTGATGCGGCGAAACGACCCCTCCCGGGCAGCGATAGGAGTCCTGCGTGCTATCCGGTTCAATCACAGTGGGAGCTTGTTCTGGACAAGGAAAACAGGGATCGCTTTGCCCGATCCATCGGCTTCCTGGAGGTGGAGAAGCAGAAGAAGGTCCGTCGCTATATTGAATCGAAGTTGCGGGAAACTCATTTGGAACGATTTGTGACGAAGGTAGCGTCAGTGGAGCCTGCTGGCTTCGAGGACGTCTATGATACAACGGAGCCGGTGACTCATTCAATCATCGCGAATGGCCTTGTTGCCCATCAGTGCGCGGAACAGCCGCTTCCGGCATGGGGCGTCTGCCTTCTGGGGCACCTCAATCTGGCGCGGTTTGTTGAAAACGGGGAAGTCAAATGGGCAGAACTGGGCAAGGCCGCCAGGCTGGGCGTACGGTTCCTCGACAACGTCATCGACATCACTCCGTATTTCTTCGAGGAGAATGAACGCCAGCAAAAGATGGAGCGCCGGGTCGGCATGGGCACGATGGGCCTGGCGGAGATGCTGATTCATCTGGGCATTCGCTACGGGAGCCCGGAGGCGATCGCGTTCGTCGACCGGCTGTACGGCTTCATCAGCCGGGAGGCGTACCTGGCCTCGGTGGAGCTGGCGAAGGAGAAGGGCCCCTTCCCGGCCTTCGACGCGGAGAAGTACCTGCAGTCGGGCTTCATGAAGACGATGCCTGAGGACGTACGGGAGGCGATCCGGGCGCACGGGATCCGAAACGTCACGCTCCTCACCCAGGCGCCTACCGGGACGACCGGCACCATGGCAGCCACTTCTACGGGCATCGAGCCGTATTACGCCTGGTCCTACTGGCGTCAGGGGCGGCTCGGGCGGAAGGAGATCTTCGAGCCGGTCGTGCAGGAGTACCTCGACGCTCACCCCGAGCTCGGGGGTGACGTGAAGAGGCTGCCGCCCTACTTCGTCACGGCTCTCGAACTGACGCCCGAGGAGCACGTCCGGATGCAGGCGGCGATCCAACGGTGGGTGGACAGTGCCCTGAGCAAGACGGCCAATTTACCGTCCCACTATACCGTGGACCAGACGCTCGAGCTGTACGAGCTCGCCATCAAGCTGGGCTGCAAGGGCGTGACCATCTACCGGGACAAGTCGCGCGACGAGCAGGTACTGGTCGCCAAAGACGAGGGCACCCCCGGCTCGGAGCAGACGGGCGTGACGTCGGAGCAGGTGGCGAGCGTGCGGCGGGAAGCCGCGACTTCGGGCTCTCCGCTGGACGTGGAGCCCAGGGCCGTCATCGGCGAGGTGCCGGAAGAGGTGGAGGGTTTCACGTACCGGCAAAAGACGCTGGTCGGTACGGCCCGGGTGGTGGTCAACGAGTACCCGAAGGGGCAGCCGTTCGAGACCATCATCGTATTGGGCAAAGGCGGCATGGACATCACCGCGGACGCCGAGGCCATCGGCCGGCTCATCTCGCTTTACCTGCGCACTCCCAGCCCCATCAGCAACCTGGAGAAGCTGGCGCTGGTAGTCGAGCAGCTGCGCAACATCGGTGGGGCACAGCCGTTCGGCTTCGGCCCCAACAAGGTGCTTTCCATGCCGGATGCGCTGGCCAAGGCCCTGGAGCGCTACCTGCATACGCGGCGACACGAGCCCGGCGAAGAGGGCTCGAGAGAAAAAAGAGAAGAGCTGCCACCGGCATCCACCGGTAAGGGACAGCATGGCCCTTCCGAGCCGGGCGCGTCCTCCGGGCGGCACGAGGGTAGCGGGGCCAAGGCGGAAAGCACCCTCTCTGCCTCTGGTGCTGCCGGCTCAGGGACCAACCCTGGAGGCCCTGAGCGGGCAGCCGGCGGCCCGGCCACGCGGGATGCCGCGGCACGAGAAAGGCCCGGCCAGGGTAGCGATGCGCCGGCGATGACCCTCTCGCACCGGCCCGGGGACTTGCATGCGGCCGAGGAGCCCCTCCACCGCAACGGCCACCGCCATGCGACGGCAGGGGCGGACATCTGCCCCATGTGCGGCCAGGCCCAGTACGTGCGGATCGAAGGGTGTGGCTATTGCCAGAACTGCGGCTACTCCCGGTGCTGAGGAAGCTGGCGCCGCGGCCGACTAGCCCGCGAGCGCCGGTGCAGACTAGGCCTGGAGCCGGCTCCGGCGCCCCACGTGGAGCTTCCCATGGGAAGGGGGGATGGCCATGGCAAGAGACGGCTATCTCCAGATGCGCCGGGAGATGGAGCGGTCGCCGCTGCGGCCCGTGCTGCAGCAGCTCGACCTGCCCGAAAACTTCAAGGCGTACATCCTGGCGATGGCGACCATGGCCGCATCCAACCCGAACCGGGGCCGGCGCTGAGGGGTGGGCGACGCCCCGCCCCTCTCGTTTCGAGAGCGCCTGGCGAGCGGATCGTGGTCGCGCGTTGCCGGATCAGGACCCGGCAGGCAGGGCACAGTTGCCACGAGCCGAGGGCCGCGCTTCCGGAGGAGCCGACCGGGCGGCCGCACACGAAGCAACGTCCGGGAGCGAGGCCGGCGGGCGGGGCCCATTGTCGATACGCCTGCACAGGTATCCACCAGCCCTATCTTATCACCGGCCCGGCGAGTCTGCCCGCGGCGGCTTCGACCGGCGACGGCCTCAGAAGGGAAAGGCAGCGCTCAACTCAGCCTTGCGCTCGGCTGCTTGCCAGGCCGCGAGCAGCCGTACCTGGCGGACCGGGCGGCCTGCCATCTCCCACGACACGGGCAGGGTGAGCGTGGCCAGGATGTCCGGAGAGAGGGCCAGGGGTGACGATGAAGCGACGGCGTCGCTTCCCGCCGGTACGGGTGGAGTCCGCAGGCCGACGGCCACCACGGGCCCCGTTGACGTGCCCCCCTGGAGCATGACGGTAGCGGCTACGGGGGCGTGCCGCACGCCGGGCGGCGCGTCGGAAGCGCCCACGTCTGCAATCACGTCGACACTCGCCGAAAGCGTCCTGGCAACGTTGAGGGTCACCCCCGCGGAGAGCTGCATGACCCAGTACTGCAGGGCTTCAGAATAGCGAGCGCCGCCCCCGGCCTGGATCGCGGCCCATGGAAACCCGCGCCACTCGACGCCCGCCCCCATCCTCGGCCCATCCAGGGGTGTGTCCACCACGTTCGCGCCGCCGGGAGCGGCGTTGTTGGGCGGATCCGGACGCTTGTGCCATCCTGCGCTCGCCGCCACGGACCAGGTACGGTTGAACCGGAAGCGGCCCATCGCTCGCCCGCCCCACCCGGGGCCTGGGTCGTCCAGCCACAACGCCATGCCGCTCGCATCGAGCAGCAGCGCCTGCTCCCGAAATCCCGTGGTGGTACCCTGGACGGTGGCGCCCAGCATCACGTTGCCTGCGGCCACGGAGCCCGTAAAGCGTCCCATGGCTTCGACCGTCGAGGGAGCCACGCGCGGCAGCCGTCCCTGAAGCCACACGCTCCCCATCGTCGACGAGTACCCGAGCAACCCCAGCGCCCGGCTCCTCACCATGCGGCCGCCTACCTGGGGCATCCACGTCGGGCCCTCAGGGCCTCGTTCGATCCCCAGAGCCACCTGCAGGTCGGCCGCCGAGACAGCGCCTCCCGCCTCGATGCGGCTCGCTTCTACGAGGCCGCCCGCCCATCCCCCACAGATACCCCCGTCGCGAGCCTCCTCCTGGCTGGAACCGCAATAGGTCGCGCCCAGGCCCACCGCACCGCCCTGGAGCTTCCACGCATCCGCCGGCGGGGCCGCTGCCCGGGCCGACGAGGCGGCGAGCAGGGTCATGAGGGCGGCTCCCGCCACCGCCGGGGCCAGCCACCCTGGCTGAGCCGGCAGAGCCGATGCCGGGACCCGGTGCGAGAGCTTCACGCCATGCAGCGACAGCTTGAGGGCCGGCACGACGAGCAGCGTGAGCCCCGTCGCCAGCACCATGCCACCCACGACGGTCACGGCCAGTGGCACCTCCAGTTCGGCGGCTTCTCCCCAACCCAGCGTCAGGGGCACGAGGCCGAAGATGGTGGTGAGCGCCGTCATCAAGACAGGCCGCAGGCGCACCACCGACGCCTGCACCACCGCCTCCTCGAACGACGCCACCCGCCCCGCTACCTGGTTGACGTAATCGATGAGCACGATCCCGTTGTTGACCGCAATGCCGGCCAGGACGACTCCGCCCAGGATCGACGTGATGCCTACCTGATGGCCTGTGAGCCACAAGGCCAGGACGCCCCCGGCGAGCCCCAACGGCACCGTGATCATGATGATCAACGGATCCAGAAGCGACTCGAACTGCGCCGCCATCACCATGTACACCAGCACCACGGCCAGCGCCAGCGCGAGCCACAGGTCGGCGAACGCCTCGCCCATCAGCTCGTGCACGCCGGCCAGGATGACGTCGTGCGCCGCCGGCACGGTGACGTCCCGGATGGCCGCCAGCGCCCGCCGCCCTGCCTCGCCCAGCTGCACTCCCTGGAGTTCGGCCGTGACCACCACGACCCGGCGCCCGTCGCGGTGCTGGATGGCCGGTTCTTGCAGGACGTTCTCGGGAGAGGTGACGCGTCCTACCTGGACCTGAGGGGGCTTGGCGCCGGGCAACGCCAGGCCGCTCACCGGGTAGCGCATCAGCCCCTCGAGGCTGTTCACGGACCCGGGCTCTGCCCGCACCACCACAGGAAGCTGGCGGCCGTCGGCGAGCACGAGCTTCCCTGCGGGAGCGCCCGTCACCGCCTGGCGCAGGGCCCCACCCACCTGGCCGGCGACGAGGCCGCCGAAGAGGGCTCGCCCTGGGTCGACCCGGAGCAGCAGGGCCGGGGCGCGCTCGTCGAGCGAGGTCGACACGTTGACGAAGCCGGGGACCTGCCTCAAGCGGGCCGCCACCTCGGAGGCGACGCGCTGCAGGGTGGACGGATCACGGCCCGTGACCTGTAGGGTCACGCGCCGCGCAAGGAGTTCGCCCACCAGTCCGAGCGTCGGCGTATCCGTGACCGTGCCTTGTGCACCGGGGACGTCGTGGAGCACGCCGCTCACCGCTTGCCGTACCGCCCGGGCGATTTCGGACGCCCGGTGACGGCCGGTCGAGCGAGGTGCGAGCAAGACGTAGAGGTTGGCGGCGTTGGCGGACTCCCCGCCCATCACCGACAGGAGATCCCCCGTCCCGGCGCTGCCCCCCTGCGTCGCCACGGCTGCCACGCCGGGCACCCGGGCGACGGCCTGCTCGACCCGCCGCGCCACCTCGTCGGTGCGCTCCAGGGGTGTGGCGCCGGGCATACGCACGGTCACGCCGAGCAGGCCCGCGTCGACCGGCGTGAGCAGTTCCACGTCGAGCTGCCCGTACGCGGCGACCGCCGCCGCCAGGATCAGCGCGACCGCACCCCACAGCGCCGTGCGGTGGCGCAGCGACCAGCGCAGCAGCCGTTCGTAAGCATCCCGTACCGGGCCGAACCAGTGTCGCCCGCGGCGCCGGGCCGCCAGTTGCGACACGGCAGCGGCGAGCGACCCGTTGGAGGCCAGCCCGAGCCGGGCGGCCATCATCGGGACCACGGTGAGGGAGACGGCCAGGGAGGCGAGGAGCGAGAAGCTCACCGTCAAGGCCAATTGGCGGAAGATGCGGCCCGCCAGCCCGCCCACGAAGACGACCGGCAGGAAGACCACCACGGTCGTGAAGGTCGAGGCCGAGATGGCGAGCCCCACTTCGGCGGCGCCCCGTCGCGCCGCGACGCCGGGCGGCTCCCCCGCGCGGGCGTGGCGGAAGATGCTCTCCAGCACGACGATGGAATTGTCGACCAGCATCCCGATGCCGAGGCCGAGCCCGCCCAGGCTCATCAGGTTGAGGGTCATGCCGTCGAGGAACATGAACGCCACGGTCGCCACGATGGAGATCGGAATGGCCAGAGCGATGGTGAGCGTGCTGAGGATGTCCAGCAAGAACAGGTAAAGCACCGCGACCGCCAGCACGCCGCCGATGATGCCGCTTTGCGTGACGCTCCGGATCGAGCGCACGATGAACTCCGCCTGCTGGAAGACCGGGACGAGCTCCCAGCCTTCCAGAGCGTGCCGGGCCGACGCCAGCGCGCCGGCGATCCGGCGGGCGACGACCACGGTGTTGTACCCGGCCTCTTTCTGGACGGCGATGAGCAGCGACGGCCGCCCATCGATGCGGGCAAAACCCTCGGGCGGCCGGTGGACCAGCTCGACGCTGGCGACGTCCCCGAGGTGCACGAGCCGGGGAAGCAAGCCCGGAGCTCCTTCCCCGGGCCGCTGGATGGCGACCGGGAGCTCGCGCAGTTGCTCGACCGATCGTAGGGGTGCTCCGGCCCGCACCTGGAGACGCCGCCCGCCCTCGGTGATCGCCCCGACGGGCACCTCGACGTTCTGGTAGGTGAGCAGCTGCACGAGCTGCGCTGCCGAAAGGCCGGCCTCGGACAGGGCGCCGGGGTCGTAGCGCACCTGCACTTCGTCCGTGGTACCGCCGGAAACGACCACCCGCCCGACGCCTTCGACCCGGTCGAGCAGGGGCACGACGACCTCGCGGGCCACCTGGGTGAGCTTCGGCAGCTCCGCGGCGCCGGCGGGAGCGTCCCGGGCCGCCGTCAGGGCGTACATCGCCATCGGCATCTGCGTGGGGTCGAATCGCAGGACGGCAGGGGGCTGAGTGTCCGAGGGCAGGGTCAGCCGGATGCGCTGCAGCGCCTCGTCGACGTCCTGCACGGCCAGGGGCACGTGAGTGCCCCAGCCGAACTCGGCGACGACCAGCGAGACGTTTTCCAGGCTGAGCGACGTCGTGCGGCTGATCCCGGGCACCAGGGTGAGCGCCTGCTCGATGGGGTTGGTGACCTGCTGTTCCACGGCGTCGGGCCCGGCTCCCGGGTAGACCGTGACGACCGCAACCACGGGCACCTCGATGTCCGGGAGCAGGTCGAGCCCCATGCGGGTGACGGCCGTGCTGCCTACGACAATGACGGCCAGCACCAGCATGCTGACCAGGACGGGACGACGGATGGCTTGCTCGACGAAGCGCTCCATGAGCGGTACCCGGCCAAGGCTCCTACCTGGACGGGACGACTTCGGCGTCGGCGGGGAGCTGGCGCAGCGCGGCGATCTTCAGGCCGGAGTTGACGCGCAGCTGGGCAATCGTGATGGTGGAGACCGCCTGCCCTGCCTGGTTGAGCGCCTCGACACGGCTCGGGAGCCACGTGCGAGCGTCGACCCACACCTTGAGCGACTCCACGTCGCTCGACAGGGGCGCCAGCCCCTCGAGCGGGCCGGCGGCCGGCGCGCCGGAGGGGTTGGCCGCGCGCTGGAGAGCGGCGCGGTCGACGGGCGCTTCGAGAATGTAAAAGGTGGTGCCTTCTGACCGTTCGGTGCCGGCGAACTTCAAGCCTTTGGGGGTCTCCTGCGGCAGCGCTCCAAGGAACGACTCGAGGAGAGGCGCCGCTGCGCCCTGGCCGGACGGGTTCGCCCCGGACGCCATGGTCGTGGGGGAGAATTCCCGTACGACCACCTGGTTGGTCACGGGCAGATAGACCTGCATCTGCTTCTTCTCGGCATCGAGGATGTAGACCTGGTCGGCCAGGGCGGACGGTTCGACCACTTCCAGGCGCAGGATGCCGGGCGTGCGCAGGTAGTACACGTCGGAGACGGTCCGGGTGCGCCGGCCCTTGGCGTCGACGAGGACGGTGGTGACGCGGGCGGATAGATCCTGGATGCTTTGAGCGGCCTGCCGGGAGCGCTCCAGGATCTGCTGAGCGGTGAGCGTCTCGGCTGCGTGCACGCGCGTTGGCTGTGGCACGAGGCTTGCGACCAGCGCCAGGGCGAGGGCGGCTGCGGCCCGGCGTAAAGCGCCGTCCCTGTGGGCGGTGTGGCTCCGGCGAAGGAGAGGGGTGAGGGAGAGATACCTGCTCATCGCTCGCGATCCCACCTCTGGTAAGGGCGCAACGAGTGCCGGCCGGGGTGCCCGAAACGCTCTGCCGAAGGCCGCCCTCATTGTAGTCTCGCTGCTCGGGGGTGTCAACGAGAGGGGCGGCCGGGCGGCCGGCAGGGCGGTGGTGCGGCGAGGCCGGGAATGGTATAATGGTCGCCGCACCGGCGGGTGCGGGGCCGCGGAGGGGTGCCGGAGCGGTCATAACGGGGCGGTCTCGAAAACCGTTGAGGGGCCTAGCTCCTCCGAGGGTTCGAATCCCTCCCCCTCCGCCACGCGCGGCACGTGCCGGCCGGGAGCGTCACGGCGCGGAAGGGTGCTGGAGCGGCCGAACAGGCACGCCTGGAGAGCGTGTGAGGTCCTACCGGGCCTCCGAGGGTTCAAATCCCTCCCCTTCCGCCATTCCTTGCACGTATGCCATATACCCCTGTCATATACCCCCGGGCGCGGCCCTCGAAGCCCGCAGCCGTTCGTCATGGCCGACGTCCTGCTCGGCCAGCCAGGTGATGCAGGAACGGCGCAGGTCGTGCAGGCGCAGGTCGTCGGGAAGTTTTGGCTTTTCCCGGATGTCTGCCCATGCATGATCCGGCTCCGCCGGCGCGATGGGCTTGCCATCGCCCCGGTCGAACACCAGCGGCCCAAGCCCCTGTGCCTCCTGCGTCCCCTTGTGGGCTGCCAGGACGTCCGCGAGCGGCGCGGGAATGGGCACGCCTGACCCCGTTTTCACAGCCCTGGTGGCAAAAGCGCCAGTGGCGTCAAGTCCGCTCCCTGTCCCGGCGCTCAGGGGGCGCAGCGTTGAGCACCGGGGCGAGGCTTTGGGCCTCCTGGGGCGGCAGGGCAGAGAGGATCTCTTCCACCTCGGCGAGGGGCTGCTTCAGGCGCTGGACGCTCTGATACCAGAGCTGGTCATGCAGGGAGCTGGCCTGCGCCCGGTCGTCTTGCTGTTCCCGGACGGCCTGTTCGAGCGTGTGGGCAGCGGCCCGGCCCACGGGCAAGCGGTGCTCTCGGGCCATTGCCCGCAGCCTATCGGCTATAGCCGGGTCCACGTAGACCTGCAGTTTCACCTTCGGCATGATCCCATCGTACCAGTGCGCGCATACAAGATGTGCGCGTGGCGTTCAGGGGAGCGGGGTCCCGGGTGCGGCACACGGCGGTGTCGATGAGACTACCGAGCAGATGGTTCCGACTACCGGGAGTGGGCGCGCGAAGAGGCTGCACGTCGGCCTTCCTCTGTCGGTGCGGGGACCTTCCGCTGCGAGGGGGGGGCCGCTCCCCCTGCGCCGCAGACTAACCGTTCTCCGATGGGTTGCAGACGTGCGGAGTTTCGGAGAGCGTATCCGGCGGGGCTACCGCTGTAACAGCCCCTTGACGGAGAACCGAATGCCCGATTTCGACAGGAGGAGCATAGGACGAAGCCAGGAAAGGGATGAGCGACGAGACTATCCCTTCAGGAGGCCCTCGATGGAGACGTCCTCGTCAAGGTCCTCCCAATGAATGCCAATGCCGCCGCCGATCCAGCGCCAGTTCCTTCGCTGCTCGGGCGTGGCACGGCTCAGCTTCGGGAACCACTCGAGCGGCACGCTGATCCGGCGTCCGTCGAGTAGGTCCACGTGCATCATTGCGTCGTCGAACTCGACTCGGACGCCCACAGCATCGTGTAGCTTAGTGGCCAAAGTGCTCACTCCATTGCCTCAGAAACTCGCTCTCGTGTTCTTCGACTATCTTGCGCAGCCGGGATAGCTCCTGCGCAGAGAAGCCGCGACATTCCTGTGTAGAACCCATGGAGGTTGAGAGCGACCGCATCCCAGTGAGCGTCGTCCCCAGTGGCTTTCGCCTTTCGCATGATCGTATCTGCACGCTCCGCGACGCGGCCGACTTCAGCCAGCTCTTCCCTCATACGGCCCGCCAGAGCCACGAGGTCGGGTGTCATGGAGGGATTCCTTCCCTACTCCCCGTGCAGGATGGCAGCAGCCTCGCGAGCAACCGCCATCGCCTGCTTTGCCGCCTGCCTCGCCTCCGCCTGCCTGGACTCACGCAGGCTGAGCCACGCGTGGCGGTAAGCTGCCTTCTCTTGCTCTGTGAGCTCTCTTGCGGTACGCCCCATGGTGACCGGTATACTGCCTCCGTCGTCTTGGGCCGGCTGCGGTTCCTGCTGGCGCGTCGCCACCGAACAGCCGCAGGATCGCCGCACCAGCGCCTGCCTTGGATGATACGAACATGCGATCGGTCAGTCAATCAGCCTCCTGACCCGACCAGGGGTCGCGCCAATGATTACCAGTAAAGGATTGTCATCCTCCTGCACAAGCACGCCCGGGAGCGAGAAAAAAGGCCGGGCGTCCTCTCCGCTTCCGGGGGACCCGGCTGGTTGCCAAAAAGAAGGCTTCCCTGGTCGGCTTCCTGCACCCGGCGGCCGCCGGGTCAGCTGGTGTTAAAGAGGTAGGAGTCCAGCGGCGCCTCCCACACCAGAAGCTCCTCTCGCAACCGCTCCGCTAGCCCCCGGTCCGTCTTCCGATATGAACGAGGCCGTCAACCCCCGTCGTGATCCGCCGGGGTGGAGCCGGGCCGGGGATGTCGTCGACGGTTGGCACCCTGATATCCGCGGGTTGGCTACCGCACTTTACGCCGTCCGTCGGGGAGCTGCCTCGAACTAGGGACGCCACGTGCGGCTTCAGGCGCCGTGTGCAGAGGATCCGCGAGGATTCCCCCCACCGGTCCCCGGTCGGTTCCGGCTCACCCGGTCGGCCGGATCTTTGTTGAGACCTCGAAACGCCTGCTGTCGCCCTCTGGTCGTCCGGTCAGGCCGCTACCCGACTCCGCTGCGCCTCGACGTGGCATGCAACGGCCCAGGCAAACCCCAAGAGCTCGCGGGCGACCGCGGTCGCCGCCACGGTGGATGGTTGACCCCGGCCGAGCAAGTACCAGTATTTGCGATGCAGCCGTTGTTGCGCCTTGAGGGAGATGCGCAAGACTTCGGGATCGACCCCCTGTTGGCGGCTCCGCAAGGGAGCCTTCACGGCGGGGCGGTGGCGGTACGCCCAGGCCGCTTCCCCCAGCACGAGCCGGACATGCGCATGGCCGGTCTTGGTGATCCCGCCTCGGCGGGTCTGGACGCCGCTCTAGTGCTCTCGGGGCACCAGACCCGCGTACGCCATCAGTTGGGCCGGGCTGCGAAAACGGGAGAACTCCCGGATCTCAGCCACCAGCGTCACCGCCGTGACCTCCCCGACCCCTTTGAGGGCCTGCAACGCCTGGATGACCGGCGCTTGGCGGCTTTCCGTGTCCAGCGCATGGATCTCCGCCTCCAGCCGATCCACCCGGGCCTGTAGCTCTTCCACCGCATGCAGGTATTCCTGAAAGGCCACCTGGGTGGCCCGGTGGGGGAAGCTCAGCGTATCCAGCTACCGCAGGATCATCCGGGACCACCGTTTCGTGCCTTTCGGCGCAGAGATGCTGTGACGCAACAGGAAACTCGTGAGCTCCTGGCGAGCGCGCCCGAGGTCCCGCTTGGCGCTTTCCCGGGCCCGCACCAGGTCTCGCAGCGCCTCGTCCCCCTCTCCGGGCACCCAGACCGGGGTCAGCTCTCCTGCTCGCAGCAACTGGGCCAGCCGGAGGGCGTCGCGTCGGTCGCTCTTCACCTGGTCGCCCGGCCGGACTTCGCTCGTCGTGAATGGGGGCCGGTCTCGTTCATCCTAACCAAGGGCTGCGCCGACGGACGCGGCGGGCCACGAAGCGCTGAAAGAGATTAAACCCCGCCGCCAACAGCGCCCTCAGCACCTGCATGCCGGTCGGGTGGTGGAGGAAGCCGTGATCCAGGTGCCATCTGTGCTTGAGGCAACGAAGGTCGCTCGGGCAATTTCTTCTTGAGGCAAGGCGACATCTTGACACCGGTTTCGATATCCGTTACCATGAGGCTAACTACTACCCGGGTGGTGTAGCCTTGCTTCCGGACCTGAACGGGGATCCGATTGTTCTGTTGCAGGAGCTCGGTCTCACCGATTACGAGGCCCGGGTATATATGGCCCTTTGCCGGCGCAACCCCCTCAACGGCCATCAAGTTGCCCGGCTCAGTGGGGTCCCCTCGGCCAAGGTGTACGCCACGCTCGAGAAGCTGGTGACGAGGGGGCTGGTCGCCCACCGCGAATCGAAGCCGGTCACGTACGTTCCCTTGCCCATCGAGGAGTTTCTCGCCCACCGCAGGCGACGGTTGGACGTCGTGGCCGACCAAATCCGAGCGCTGCTTGCCACCGACTTCACGGCTGCCCAGGCAGAGGCACTGTGGCATCTCAAGGGGTTCGACACCCTCATGACCCGGGCCGCGGAACTCCTTGCTCGGGCTTCGGCGGAGGTGCTCCTTAGCCTCTGGGAGCCCGTTGTTTCCACCATCCGACCGCGTCTTGCCGAGGCTGCCTCCCGGGGGGTGAGGGTGGCTGCCATCTACTTTGACGGGCAGGGGCCCGGCGTGGGGTTTGCCATTCGCCACGTAGACCTCCCCTCAGTCAAGGCGCGCCACGGCGGGCAAAGCTTCCTGGTTGTGGATCAGCGGATGGCGCTCTTCATCAGCCACGGAACGTCGCCGGAGCAGTGGCAGGGGTTGTGGACCTCCAACGCGGCCATGGTCCGGGCCATCGCCAACTACATTCGGCATGACATTTACGTTAACAAAATCGTGCGGCGCTTCCCCGAGGCGGTAGGCGCCGCCTACGGGGAACACCTGGACTTGCTATTGGACGTGTTTGACGACCGGGTACTGGCGACCGGGCAGCTTAAACTGCCCGGACCATAGGGGAGAGGAGGAGGTTTGTGACCCAAGCAAACGGCCGTTTGGAGCCGGCATTTGGCGTGGTCCTATCGGGTCCCTATTTCGGGGAGAAGCGGTGGGTGTCGCCCCTCAACTACCGTGATGAAGTGCGTGAGGCCTGGACGGTACCGCAGCGGGTCGAGATCCATGACGTGACCCTGAGGGACGGCGAGCAGACGCCTCGCGTCGCCTTTACTCCCCAGGAGAAGGTCTTCCTTGCCCAAGAGCTTGACGCTCTCGGGGTGGCCTCCATTGAGCCGGGGCTTCTGGCAACCCCAGAAGACAGAGAGGTTGTGGCTACCCTTGTGAAGATGGGGCTGCGCGCCCGCATCAAACCTCTCGTCCGGGTGCGCGAGGAGGACGTAGCGCATGCCATCGAGTTGCGGGTGCCGGCCATGGTCCTCGAGTTCGGGATTAATCCGTACCTCGTCAAGTACGCTTACAACACGACGCCTGAACGATTGACCGACCAGATCATCGAGTTCTCCAACGCGGCGAAGAAAGTAGGCATGGAGGTGGAGTTCATGGGCTGGGATGCCTTTCGCATTCCGGACATGCAATACCTCCAACGCTTTTTCGGTACAATCCTGGAAAAGGGCTCCATCGACCGCATCACGGTTAGCGATACCTTCGGGATGGCTCACCCGGACTCGGTACGGCTTATGTTTCACCGCCTGAGGGCGTGGTTTCCCGAGGTGGCCCTGGGGCTTCACATTCACAACGACTACGGGCTTGCTACTGCCAATGCGCTGATGGCCTTGACGTCCGGGGCAACGTCCGTGCACTCGTCGGTCAACGGGCTCGGCGAGCGAGCCGGTAACGTGGCCACCGAGGAGGTCGCGGTGGCCCTGCAGCACTTGCTCGGCATCGATGCTGGCATCAAGTTGGAGCGGCTGTACCACGTCTCCCGGTTGGTCACGGAAATCTCTAAGAAACCGGTCGCACAGAACAAACCCATCGTCGGGCCCGGGCTGTTTGAGGTCGAGAGCGGCATCGTCGTCCACGTTCTGAGGCAGTTCCAAAAGACGCCTCTCGGCTCACTGGGGCTGCTCCCGTACTTGCCTGAGACTGTAGGGCAGGCGGGGCCGACCGTGGTGGCCGGACGGGGCACCGGACGCAACGCAGTGCAGATGCTGCTTGAAGCCATCGGTATGACGGCCACGGACGAGCAAGTGGCCGCCATCACTGAGCGGGTAAAGCAGACGGGACTGGTACTGAAAAACGCTCTACCCGAGCAGGTGTTCCGCCAAATCGTCGACGACGTTCTGGGGCGTAACGAAGCCGCGCGCTCGCCGACGGTGTAGGGGGCATGCCATGCGCATCATTGACTTATCCGATACCTTGCGGCCTGAGACGAGCCCGTTTGAGGTGAACCGGCATGAGATCTCGTATGTGAGCCACGAGGAAGGGCTCAGGATGGCGGAGCAGGTGCTGAAGGTGCCGAAATCCCTGGAGCAGGATCTGTTCCCGGAAGGTCATGCTTGGGCTGTTGAGAACATCACCCTTTCCACCCACTCCGGAACGCACGTGGACGCACCCTACCACTACGGGCCGGTATCCGGAACTGCTCCGGCACGAACCATCGACCAGCTGCCGCTCGAGTGGTTCTTCAGCGACGGGGTCGTGCTCAACATGACCCATAAGCGGCGGGGAGAGCCCATCGGCGAGCGGGATGTCGAGAAGGAGTTGGGCCGCATCGGGTACACTCTCAAGCCGCTTGACATCGTGTTGGTTCGCACCGATACGTCCGAGCACTTCGGCGAACCGGGCTACGACCTCATGCATCCGGGGCTCACCAGGGGAGCAGTTCAGTTTCTGGTCGAGCAGGGCGTACGTGTCGTCGGTATCGACGCGTGGGGGCTGGATCGGCCGTTCGATGTGATGGTCGAGGAGGTGAAGGCGGGGCGGAAGGGAGCATTTTGGGAAGCGCACTTTTTCGGCAAGGAGCACGAGTACTGCCAGATCGAAAAGCTCAGCAACTTGAAGGCGATTCCCCGGCCGTTTGGGTTCAAGGTGGCCTGCTTTCCGGTGAAGATCGCCCGGGCCAGCGCGGGCTGGACCCGGGCCGTCGCCATCATCAACGACGCGGCCAGTGAAGAAAGACCCGGGCGGTGATGCACCGCTTCCGACAACCACTGACTGCGTTACCAGGCCAAATCTGGCTTGCGATGGGAGAGGACGGCGAAAAGTGGAGCGTGGAGCTCATAACCGGCTCGTTTCGGTTGCCATGGGCATGCTGCTGGGGGCCGCGGCGATGGCCGTCCACGCGAGCATCGCTGTCGCAGCGACACCCATCCGAATCGGCGCGACGCTGCCACTCACCGGGCCGTTTGCGGATACAGGCCAGTGGGTGGCCCGCGGCTACCAGAAGTGGGCCCGGGACGTCAACGCCCGCGGTGGGTTGCTGGGCCGCCCCGTGGAGCTGACCATACTAGACGACGCCAGCGTCGCTGACCGGGCCATCAGCCTACTCGAACGCCTCATCACGGTCGACCGGGTCGACCTGATTCTGGGCGGGTATCCGGGGACGGCAGCCGCGGCCCAGATGGCTGTCGCTGAACGGTATCGCAAAGTGTACGTATCCATGGGCGGCCACATGGCCTCGTTCCAGCGGGGCTTTCGCTACTCGTTTGGCGCCCCGCCGCTGATGGGCGAGTGGTGGTACGAAGGGGTCTGGGAATGGCTGGCGACCCTTCCGGCCGCACAGCGGCCCCAAAAGGCCGCCATGATCACAATCAACAACCCCGTAGGCGCCGCCGTGCGGAGCAGCGCCATCGAAGGGCTGCGGAGAGTCGGCATCCTGCTCGTGATGGACGAGCGATACGACGTCCCGCTGGCCACTGCCGAGCCCTTGGTGAGCCGAGCCATCGCGCTTGGGGCCGACCTGTTCATCGCCAACGGCTTCTTTCCGGATGGCGTGCAGACCATCCGGGCCATGAAGGCTCTCAACTACAACCCGAAACTTGTTCTCCAGGGCATCGGCTCCATCATCCCGGAGTGGGTGCAGGAACTCGGCGCCGACGGCAACTATGTGGTGTCGGGGACCCCCCTGCACGACCGGTTGCCGTTTGCGGGCATAGCCGAACTGGCGGAGGCGGCCCGGCAAGAGTTTGGCGTCGGCACGACACCCCAGTACTACTTGTTCGGATACGCCTGGGCTCAGGCGCTCGAGAAAGGGGTCCAGGGGGCGGGTACCCTCGACCAGGACGCCGTTGCGGCCTACCTGCGTTCCCACATTATTGAGACCATCGCGGGGCGGTTCACGTTTGACGCACGGGGGCTGCCGCCTCCCTACCGGTACACGACGCAGGTCATCGAAGGGCGGGTGGAGCTTATCTGGCCGCCCGAAGTTGCCACCCACGCGCCGGTGTATCCCAAGCCGTCGTGGGGTAAGTAGAGAAGATGGTCGGGCGGTTGGCAAGCCACGGCTCTGTACGGGCATATCGGGTGGCTCCCGTGAGAACATCCGGTATGGTTTTCGTGACCGCGGTCGGGGCGGCCCCAGGGGATGTGTAACCCATGGTGCTGTTCGTCCAAAGCCTGGTCGCCGGAAGCCTCGTCGGACTGGTTTATGCACTGGTGAGTGCTGGGTTCAGCATGATATGGGGGGTGGCCAGGGTCATCAACCTGGCCCACCCCGTCTTTGCGGTGCTGGCCGCTTACATTGTCTACTGGGCCGCCGGCCAGGGTCAAGCGGCGCTCGGAGCCGCGCTGGCGTTGCTGGGGCCCGCGTCGTTTGGGCTCGGATGGCTCTTCTACCGATGGGTGGTAGTGCCGGCCGCCCGGCGAAGCCCTGACCTCAACCTCACGTCCATGATCCTGACGTTCGGGCTGGCTGTAGCGCTGGAGAACATGCTAGCCATGGCCTGGGGCCCAGGACCGCGGGCCCTGAGCCTGCCCGTGCAGGGGCTCTCCCTTTTCGTGGGGCCCGTGGGGGTGCCGCTACCTTCCCTGGTTGCTGCCGGAGGGTCGCTCGTCGTTATAGCAGGACTCATGTGGTTTCTGCACGCAACGCTGTCGGGGCGGGCGGTGCGCGCCGTCTGGCAGGATCCGGAAGGGGCAGCCCTAAGCGGGATCGATTTGGACCGTGTCACCGGACTGACCTACGGGCTCGCCTTCGTGTCGGCAGCGGCGGGCGGCGTGGCCATGGCGCTCATCTATACGTTTAGCCCGGCGACACAGATGACGTGGCTCGTTTACGTCTTCTTGGTCACCATCGTAGGCGGCGTGGGTAGCTTATGGGGGGCAGTGTTGGCGGGACTCGCCGTAGGGAATTTGGCGAGTCTGACGGGGCTCGTCATGCCGTACTCGTGGACGCCCCTGGTGCTGTTCGGTTCTCTGATTGCCCTGCTTCTGTGGAAGCCGGAGGGCCTCGTCCAGAGGTGAAGGGGCGCATGAGCAGCGTGCAATCCGCAACGATCCCCTGGACCAGCCGAGCCCGGCAAGCCGCTCTCGCGGCGGTTACAGTCGGGTTAGCGGCGATACCGCTGGTCTTGCGGAGCGAATACGCGCTAGGGCTTGGCGGGTCAATGGCCATGTACGCAGCACTGGCAACAGCATGGAACCTCATCGGCGGTTACGGCGGGTACCTGTCCTTTGGACACGCCGCCTTTTTCGGAATCGGCGCGTACACGTCGGCACTGCTCATGGGGCGGTATAACCTATCGCCGTTCGTAACGTGGCCGGCAGGCGCAGTGGCGGCCATGGCGTTTGCCGCAGCGTGCGGGTATCCGGCGCTGCGGCTGCGGGGCCCGTACTTCGCGGTCACGACGCTCATCCTTGCGCTAGCGGCCCATACCGTGGTGGCCAATGTCGGCTTCACGGGCGGAGGGTCCGGGTTGTGGCTGGCGGTACCGCCGTGGTCGCCGCTGGTAACCCGGGCCTTGTTCTACGGATTCGTCTTGGTGGTGCTGGTAGCAACGCTTGGGTTGGCTAGGCGATTCGAGGCCGGTCGCCAAGGCCTGGAGCTGGCGGCGCTACGTTCCGATGAGGAGGCAGCCCAGGCGCTCGGGTTTAACACGCCCCGGGTGAAGCTGGTGGCGTTCGCCGTGAGCGCGGGCGTGACGGGTGCGGTGGGGTCGGTCTACATCTTCGACCGGGTGTACCTGTATCCCGAATCGGTCTTCGATACGAACCTTTCCGTAATGCTCGTGCTGATGGCCCTGTTCGGCGGGCGAAAGCGATGGTTCGGCCCCGCGGTGGGGGCCGGCGTGGTGCGGGGCCTGGAGGAGGCGCTGACGGTCTGGATTGGAGCCGAGGCGGCGCGCATCGCCTTCGGATTGCTGCTTGCCGTGATCATCGTCCTGCTGCCGGAAGGCCTCGCGGGGCTGGCGGCGAGCAGGCGAGCACCCGGTCGCACGCGGTTGCTGGAGGACCGCGGCGAGCCCCCTGAGGGGTTCGGGACCTCGCCTAGCCGCGACAGGCTCTCGAGTATGGTCAGGAGCGAGCCTGCTGCCTTGCCTGCAAAGGCTCTTCGCTCGGTCGGTGGGCGGGAAACAATGGGGCCGGGCATGGCGAACGAACCGGGAGCCGCGAATCTACGAGTCGAGGGCGTGATGAAGCGGTTTGGCGGCCTTCAAGTGCTGAATGGGGTGTCATTCGAGGTGAGAAAGGGGGAGATCCTGGGGTTGATCGGTCCCAACGGAGCCGGTAAGACCACGCTGTTCAACCTAATCACTGGGCTTCAGCGCCCAACCCAGGGGCAGGTGAGCCTTGAGGGACGCCCCCTGACGGGGTTGCCCCCCTATGCCATCGCCAGGCGAGGGGTTGGCCGCACTTTCCAGATTCCGAGGCCGTTTTCAGAGCTTCACACGACCGACAACGTGACAGCCGTCCTCATTGCTCGAGAGCCAACAGTCGGGCGGATGGAGGATGTCAGAGCGCAGGCTCGCCGCCTCCTGGTCGAGGTCGGGCTCGGGCATCGGGTGGACGCGCCGGTGGGTGTGCTGACCGTGCAGGAGAAGAAGCGCCTCGAACTTGCCCGAGCGCTGGCGGTAGAGCCTCAGGTGCTGCTCCTTGACGAGATCTTCGCCGGGTTGAACCCCGTCGAGACCATGGAGTTGACTCAACTGCTTGAGCGTATTAACCGGGAGCGTGGCCTTGCCATGGTGCTCGTCGAGCACGTCCTACAAGCGGTCATGCGGCTGTCACACCGGGTGGTTGTGCTGGCGTATGGAGACGTCATCGCGGAGGGCACGCCGGCGGAGATCTTGGAAAACGCCGAGGTACGGCGGGTGTACCTGGGGTGGGACTACGATGCTGTCGCTGGCTGATATCCACTTCGGGTATGGCGACCAGCCGGTTCTTCGGGGTGTCAACCTCGAAGTGCAGGCTGGTGAGATGGTCGTGCTCGTGGGGTCCAATGGAGCGGGCAAAACCACTACACTGCGGGTCATCAGTGGGCTGGTCAAACCGTGGAAAGGGATGGTGACGCTTGACGGTGATCGCCTTGACGGGCAACCGCCTCATCGCATCGTCGAGGCCGGCGTCGTCCAGGTGCCTGAGGGACGCCACGTCTTTCCGAAGATGAGTGTTCTCGACAATCTGCTATTGGGGGCGTCGAGGCCAGAGGCGTGGCGGCAGCGGCGTGAAACCCTGGACGAAGTGTTCGAGGTGTTGCCCCTGCTGCGAGGGCGGCTCCGGCAAATGGCCGGGACGCTCTCCGGAGGCGAACAGCAAATGCTGGCTATCGGGCGGGCGCTGATGGCCAAGCCGGCGTTGCTGTTGCTCGACGAACCCACACTAGGGCTAGCGCCGTTGGTCGCCAGCGAGATTCTGGAAGTCATCGGACGATTGAACAGTGGCGGGTTGGCGGTGTTGCTGGTCAGCCAGCAGGTGACCGAAGTGCTGCGACGGGCCCATCGCGCTTACGTGTTGTCGGGCGGCACCGTCGTCCGGCACGGAGCACCCGCCGAGCTGCTGTCCGACGCCAGCCTTATCGAGGCCTACTTTGGCCGGGCGCACGGCTCGAGTGCCTTGACCGGTAAACCCTGTCGGCAAGCTCCTCACGTACCCCACCAGGCTTGAGGCGAAAGCGGGCATCAGGATCTGCAGTGACCCAGGCCCAGAACATGTGTGTGCTATTGGTGTTGCGTTGGTCATTATTTTTGACCGCCATTGTCGCGTACTGGATGAGCGGGAAAGCGCGTAGCTCGCCCGACGTCCCGGGCGACCATGCACATCCGTGAGCGGGTATGGCCCTGTTCTACGAGGAGAGCCACTCTTGCCGGCCGCGAGACCACCGGCTCGTTCCCGCTGCTACGGGAGGTGCCATGTCAACAAGCGGGGATTCGTGAATCTGACGTTCGATTGGGCGGAAGTTCATCGTTCCCCAATTCCCTCACATCCTCGTAGTGACGGGGCTGAGTCATGATGCAAGTGCCTTGACCGCCATCGCCTGGTCCCCGACGCCGTTCACCGCTGCTTGACGGGTGCCCGGTCCAACTCGTGTCGGGGCGTGTAATGCCAGAAGTTGAGGGGTAGCGAGGGGCGATAGGTGACGAAGTAGCCCTGGGTCTCTAAGCTTACGGGCATTCGGTGGGAGGCTATCAGTTCGTTCAGCCGATGCACGAGCTCGAAGCGGGCCTTCGCGCTGCTGGATAAAGGAGGCTCGCTGGGATCGTCTAGCCCCGGCAGCGCAAGCCCGAGCTGCAGGCTGCGGGATTCAGTGCCGGCTCGCCACGCATGCCAGGCCAGGTAGTTTGAAGCCTGTTCCCGAAGGTAACGTCCCATGCCCGCGAAGAGGTCGGCCACCCGCACCAGCAGCTCGTCGGAAGACTTGACGGTCTTGACGGACGCCTGAAACGTGCGTCGCTCATGCATCATCTCCAGGTGAAGCTGGGGGCCCAGCTTGACGACCCGGGTGCGGCCCACGAAGCCGGCGATATGCTCCCAATCCAGCGCGGTGTTTTCGTCGGCCGTGACGGCCCAGTTCGGACGGCCCCATTGTCGGGCGGCATGGATGAGCACCCGGTAGTACATGCGGGCGAGGTTGGCCACGTCGTCGCGTCCGGGCACCTGGTGGCGACGGTCATGCTTGTCCCAGACCAGGACATCAACGCGCACGCGATGTTCCAGGACTGCCTTTACCGCGCAGCTCAGCATGCACCAGGCTGCCTCCTGGTGTTTCCGATCACCGCTGATGTCTTTCCATTCTGTCAGGGGCATGCCTCCGTAGGCGTGCTGAATCGTTCCCCGAAGGTATAGAGCACCATCAGCAGGGCCGCTCACTACGGCCACCGAGCCGAATCGATCAGGTCCGCTGCCCGATTCGTCGGTAAACGCATGATAGGGCTCGGCTTGCGGCCTGTATGACCCTTGCAGCACGGTCCCCCGCCCCCTGGACGGTGCCTGCTCGACTCACCTATATCGACCAAACGTTCGCCTGTCAAGAAACTCGTTCTTGGTTGGGCACGGCCTGCAGAGCTCCGGGTACGACAGGCGGGTGGAGGAGGAGTTGTCTTGCTCCGGGTATAACGCCAAGGACAAGCACCGCACGTCGATCCGAGCGCCTACGTGGCACCCACTGCCGTGTTGTCCGGTAATGTGGTGGTCGGTGCAGGCGCTCGGGTTCTGTATGGAGCAGTGCTGACGGCGGTGGGGCCCGGTGCCCGTGTGGAGATCGGGGCCGATTACGTGGTGATGGAGCACGCGGTGCTGCGCGGCACGGGGGGCCGCAGGCCGTTCCCGTTGATCCTCGGCCGTCGCGTGCTGGTGGGTCCGCACGCGTACTTGACCGGTTGCAGGGTGGGGCATAATTGGGGATAATTGCTTCATTGCCACTGGGGCCATCGTCTTCAACGGGGCCGAAATCGGCGAAGGTTCTACCGTGGCTCTGGGCGGCCAGGAGCAGCCTGACGTGGTGGCGGAAATGGTCGGCAAATACGCGCGCACTGGGCCAACGCCGGGATGACCGGGTCATCGCGGACTCGCGCTCCGGCTGAGGGCCCCTTCGATCACGCCCCTGACCGGACGGCGTCTCGTCGCGGCCCTACGCTGCCCGTAGACGGCGGCGCAAGGTGGGGGCCGTAGGAGAGGTGGGCCCCGCATCGCCGCGGCCATGCCGCACCTGGCTCAACCGGGGCGCCTGCCGGGCGGCCCGCCGGTGAAGGTCTGGTTCGACGGAGGGTTCGACCCCGAACGAAACGATTTCGCTGCCGGGTGGCCGGTGAGCGAGCCCCTGCCGAAGGGCGACTCGCGCATCAAGGCGAGCGGGCTGCGGGTGAGGGGGCCGCCCGGGGAGTGGAATTCCCCGTCGAGTAGAGAGAAAGGCGAAGGGAAGTGGCGCGTTCGGCGAGCCCGGCGACCGCAATGGAGGCGGCCCTGCGGCTGCGGGCCGCCGTCGCGTCGTTCGCCTCATACATCACGGGACTTCCCGAATCGTTCCTGCAGCCCGGCGAGTGGGGCCCGAGAGAGGTGCTCGTCCACCTCGTCTTCTGGCATGAGACCCATGCTGCCACCATCGGCGCCTTGCTCCGGGGCGAGGAGCCGGCGCTGCCGGTGGGCACCTTCGCGCAGCTCAACGCCCGAGCCGTGCGGGCCAACGCGGATCAGCCCATTACCAGGCTCATCGAGCGCCTCGAGGCGGCGCAACGCGAGCTCGAGCGACTGGTGGTCGCAGCCGGCGGGCGGGATCTGCCCGGCATCCGCACCAAAGCCGGAGCGAAACCCCGCGACCTGCGTGCCGCCCTGCTTCGCATGGAAGCCCACGTGCGCCATCACGAACGCAAGCTTGCGCGAGAAACTGCTGGAGGTAATGGAAGTCGCAAACCGCGGTCGCCCGTACCAAGAGGTCGGGGCGAATGATATCATGAGGGGGCACACCACGGAGCGGTTGCTGTCTCCGGAGTTCCTGCAGGGCTTCGCCAGGGGCCTGCTACGGGGCTGATGGTTGGAGCATTCCTCCTCGGCGTGGCCTTCATCGCCTGGCTATCCCTTGCGCTCAGGTCGGAGGGCGGACGCCCGTCGCGCAGAGCGCGCCGACGGGCCGCATCGACCTCGAGGCCAGCCGGACGTCAGCGAATCCCGCGCCCGCCACCAGGGCGACGAGTTGCTGGCCGACACCTGCGACCGTCGATTCGGCCTCAGCCCACCTGGGCTGGAGCGTTACCGCGACCAGCCCCCCGGGCCTCAGAACGCGCTGTACCTCCCTGAGGTTGTCCTGCGGGTCCGGCCAGAACTGGATCGAATTGACGCAGAACGCTTTGTCGAAGGAGCTGTCGCCGAACGGCAACGCGGACACGGACGCCCAACGCAGTTCCACTCGCCCCTCTTGAACAAAGGCGGCGTTGCGCCGCCGCGCCTGCTGGACCATGAGCGGTGAGTGGTCGACGCCGGCGATGAAGGCGGCCCGGGAAGTCCGGGCGAGGTGCTCCACCCCGATGCCGGGCCCGAAGCCTACCTCCAGAACCCGCTCGCCATCCTTCACCCCCAGCAGTTCGACGGTCCAAGCGTTCAGCTCCCGGTTGGAATGGGCCATGAGCGCGCCGACCAGTCGGCCCGCGAGCCCGGAGGGCCGGCCAAACTGGCGATCCAGCCAGCTCATGTCACGCGCCCCCCTTGTCCCTTGCCATCACGGTGCGCTCCCATTAAAGGGCTTGCCGCACGTCTCGAGGACGGGTCTGGGAAGATAGCGTGAAAGATCATGTGTGCCAGCGCGTCGCGCCGGCGGCTGAACTCTTCGGCCGGTAGCGTGGCGGGATCTAACTCCGTATGCCAGACCCTGTCGACGAGGATGAGGACGGCCCAGCAAGTGGCCTCGGCGTCAAGGTCGGGGCGCGCCAGGCCACGGGCTTGGGCCTGGCGGACGGCCGCTAGCAGCTTGTCGTACAGAAAGCGGTGGATCTGCTCGCCACAACGGGCGACATCCGGGTCGCGGACGGTTAGACCCACCCAGGCCCGCTGCAGGGCATAGTGCGCCGCATCGTAGGGCAGGACACGGGCCAGCAGCGCGCGGATGGTCTCGAGAGGATCGGGCGAGAGTAGCGCTCCGGCGATGTCGAGGCCGCTCAAACTGTCGAGGGCCGATGCATACAGGCTCAGAAAGATCTGACGCTTGTCGCGGAAGTAACTGTACAACGTTCCGATGCTGACGCCGGCTTCAGCGGCGATATCGCTGGCGGTGGTGGCTTCATACCCGCGCTCCCCGAAAAGACGGGCGGCAGCTGCGAGAATGGCGTCGCGCTTGGCGCGGCTTCGCGCCTGCCGGGGCACCCGTCGGAGGCCGGTAGCCTGGAGGAGTGCCGGAAGGCGGAGCTCGGAAGACCTGTCTGACACAGCCATCCCTCTTCTCCGGCGTGGGTGAAGCCAGAAGGCGAATACGACGTCACATTCACTTATAGGGCTCGGTCTATCGGGTGTCAAGGGCCGACAGAGGTGAGTGTGTGTCAAGGACGCCCCGAGCCACTGCAGCGACTTCTTCAGGCCTTCCGAGGCTAACCGGGATGCCATCGAGGCGCCGTTCGCGGCGATGGGTGCGCTCGTAATGGGACGACGTACGTACGACGTGGTCGAGGGCTGGGGTGGGCTGCCCCTCTTGCTCCAATGATGCCGATTGGCCCGCCGACCTCGTGCGGTGCCTCGCCTGGCGAAAGCGACGTAGAGCAGGCCTCCGCGGCTCATGACCCCGGTCACTGGCAGGCTCCTCGGGAGCATCCGTATACTCAACCCCACGGCGCCGGAGAGCGCCGGAGGAGGGATGTGCATGTTGCGGGAGGCCGATACCTCCACGCCTCGGACGGGCGTGGGCGAGGCGGTCGTCGTCGTCCACAATCTGGTGAAGCGGTACGGTTCGACGACCGCCGTCGATCATGTCTCCTTTGACGTCTTGCCGGGTGAGGTGTTCGGGCTGCTCGGTCCGAACGGGGCCGGCAAGACCACGACCCTGGAGATCATCTCCGGGCTCCGCCGCCCCGAGAGCGGGGACGTTCGGGTGGGCGGCATCTCCGTGCGGGACGACGTGCAGCGGGTGCAGAGGATGCTGGGCATCGTCCCTCAGGGGCTCGCCCTTTACGAAGAGTTCACGGCACGGCAGAACCTCTCGTACTTCGCCAGCCTGCGGGGCCTCTCCCGGGCCGAACGCAAGCGCCAGATAGAAGAGGTCCTGGCGGTGACGGGCCTCGAGGAGGTAGCCGGGAAGCGGGTCGCAGGCTTCTCCGGCGGCATGAAGTGCCGGCGAACGTCGCCATCGCTCTGCTGGGTCACCCGAAAGTGCTGTTGCTGGACGAGCCTACCGTGGGCATCGATCCCCAGTCGCGCCGCCACATCCTCGACTCGGTGCTGCACCTGGCCGAGCAGGGCATGACCATCCTCTACACCAGCCACCACATGGAGGAGGTCGAATCTCTCTGCACCCGGGTAGCGATCATGGATCACGGTCGCATCATCGCCCAGGGACCCCTGGACGAGGTGCGGGCCCTGGCCGGAGAGAGCGCGGTGCTGCGGGTTCCGGCGAGCGAGGAGTCACTGCCGAAGGGTTTCGACCTGGCGGCTTTGCGAAGTGCGGCAGGCGTTCCGGTGGAAGCGACGCGGGGTGAGCTCCGCCTCATGCTGCCCGAGGGCCCGGCGCAGGCGCCGCGGGTGTTGAACGTGCTGCAGGAGCACGGCGTGCCGCTGGGCGGCATGCGGCTCGAGACGCCGAACCTGGAGACCGTCTTTCTCGCCTTGACCGGGAAGACGTTGCGGGACGGTCAAAACCTGTGAGGCGCCGGAAAGGGAGGGCCAAGTAGATGCGATGCGGTCGAAGCATCGGGGTCATCGCGATGAACCTGGTGCACCGCCTGCTCCTCGAGGGCGCCCCGCTATGGCTTTTCGCCTTGCCCATCGTGATCATCTTCATCCTGGGCGTCAGTATGCGAGGAGCCTTGTCGGGCGAGTTCATTCCCGCGGAGCCGTACCGGGTGGCTGTGGCAGGGGACCGGTCGGCCCCGGCTCAGGCCGTGACCGAAGCGCTCGGGGCGAAGCCGGAGCTTTTCACGGTGGCCCGTGCCGCCGGCCCGGCCGAGGCCCGGCGGAGCGTCCTGGCCAGGGAAGCCGACGCGGCGCTCATCGTACCCGCACGCTTCCCCGATGAGCCCATCGCGGTCGTCGCACCACCGGGCGGGATGGTCGCCGAAATCCTTCAACCCGTGGTGCGCGCCGCCGCTGCACAGGCCAGCCTGGCGGGCACCGAGATCGTGAATATGGCGGTGACCGAGGTCGTCACGCCGGAGAAGACCGGCAAACCCGGCCGAGCCGACTTCCCCTGGAGCTCCGCCGGGTCCTTCCAGTACTTCGGCATCGGCCTGACCGTCATGTTTGCCATGTTCGGCAGCCACGCGGTCATGACGTATTGCGCCCGCGACCGGGCCTCGGGCGCCTACGCTCGCATTCGGGCAAGCGGGCTCTCTCTCCCCGCTTACCTGGTCGCCGGGTTCGTTGGCGCTGTGCTCATGGGATCCCTCTTCATCGCCTTCATGCGGGTCGCCACCGCGCTCCTGTTTGGAGTGGTCTGGGGCCCGCCGCTGGCCTGTGCAGCTCTGAGCGTCGCCGGCGCGGCCGGGACAGCCGCCATGTCGTTCGTCGTGATGAGCCTGGCGCCGCGTAACCCCAGGCTGGTCGATCAAGCGGGCGGCGTGCTCTTCATGCTTCTGGCGTTTGCCGGCGGATCCAGCCTGCCCCTGCCGCTCATGCCGGACTGGTTCGCCCGCGGCTTTGCGTGGCTGCCCAACCGAGCGATGCTTGACGGATACTTCGAGCTTGCCACGGGCGGAGGTCTTTCCGCCATCGCGGATGAACTGCGGATCCTGGTCGTCGCCACCCTCACCCTCTTCGCCGTCGCATGGGTCATCTCCAGCTGCCGGGCCGCGGAGGAGGCGTGATCATGGGTGTTCTCAAGCGGATTGCGACGATGGCGGGCTGGACGGTTCTTCGCACCTCTCAGTCGGTGGCGGACCTGGTGTGGCTCGTGGTCATGCCCATCGCATTCGGCGTCATCATCTCGTTGATCCTGGCAGGCGCGGGCGCCGTAAAGCCTCCGCGTGCGGTGGTGGTCAACGAGGATGGTACGGAGACGGTGGAGCGGTTGATCCGGGCACTGGCAACGACGCCTTTCGATGTCCAGCTGGCCGGCCGGGACGAGGCGATGAAGCAGATCGCCGGTGGCCACGTGGAGACGGCGTTGGTCGTTCCCGCTGGCTTCGCCGCCTCCATCGCAGCCGGGGCGCCGCGCCTGGAGGTGCTGCAGGCCGGCGGCTCCGCCGGAGGACTCCTGGTCACGAGGGCGAAGGCGATCGCGGCGGCGCTGGCACGAGGCGAGGCGCTGCCGGAGACGCTGGTGGCCATCGAAACCCCGAGGCCAACTGGGGACGCCAGCCCGTTCACGCGGGTGCGGGTCGTTTTCGGTGTCTACCTCCTCTTCGGGCTGACAGCGTCCATCCAGCGGACGGCCGCGCTTCACAGGGAGAGGAAGGCCGGGCTGCTGCAGCGAGTGTTGAGCACGGGAGTTCCCTACGGCGAGGTGATCGCAGCCTTCATGGCCAGCATTTTCCTGATCGGCCTCCTGCAGGCTGCGGTGGTGCTGGCGGTCACCGGCTTACTGGGGACGCCTTGGCTTGCCGCCGGCCCGGGTGCCATCGCACTGCCGGTGCTGGGAAGCCTCTTCGCCGGCTCGGGCCTGGCCGTGGCGCTCTCGGGTTTCGTTCGCAGCGAAGCCCAGGTCCAGCTGTTGGGGAGCGCGCCGCCTCTTCTCGCCGTGCTGGGGGGCGCCGTCATGCCCCTGGAGCTGACGCCGGCCGGTGTGCAGAAGCTGGCCGTGTTCAACCCATTCTACTGGGCGATGGAGGCTCTGGAGGGCGGGTTCGTCTATCGGGGCTGGGAGAGTCAGGCCGGGCCGCTGGCCGTGCTGCTCCTGGTGGGCGTCGTCGGTATGGTGGTGGGCGTCCAGGCGCTCCGCCGGAGGGCCGTGTAGGGACGTTGCACGGTGAGCGCGCGTGACGAGGAGACGAGGCAGTTCGAGGAGCTCTGGCCGTTTCACGTCCTGCGCTGGGGGCTGGTCACTGCCGGAATCATGGCCTGGCTGTGGGCGGGTTCGGAGGGCCTGGCGCGGTGGGCCCTCCTCGTCGCCGCGCTGGTCGCCCTGGACCTGGCTCTCTACGGTCCGGGCCAGGGCCGTGCCCGCCCCCTATGGGGGAGCCTCCAGATCGCCCTGGGAATCGCCGTCTTCCTCGTTGCCCCGGGGCGCGATTTCCAGGTGACCGCGGTGACCAACGGCCGGGAGGCGGTGGAGGTAGCCCGCCAGGACCCGCCGAGTCTGGCGGTGATCGATGTACGGATGCCCGTCATGGGGGGCGTGGAATGCACCAGGGTGCTCAAGGCAGAGCATCCGGGCATGCCCGTGTTGGTCCTCACCACCTTTGACGACTACCGCTTGGTGGAGGCCTGTCTGGAGGCCGAAGCGAACGCCTACCTCCTCAAGGATATCCACCCCGATGATCTGGCCAACGCCATCCGGCTGCTGCACGCTGGTGAGCGGCTGATTCCGGGCGACCTGGCCGAAAGGGGCGAACTATGGCCCGAGCTGGCGCGAAGCTCGCAGGGCCGATTGACACGATACGACGGGGCGGCTCTCCCCCGCAGGAGAGGGCCCAGGGCGCCAGCGTTGCCAGCTACGGGGTAGCGTGGGCCGACCGGTAGAAGAACGCCATGAGGTGGGCCCAAAGTATGATGAGGGCGACCACCGGGATCTCGCGCCACACGGCGCGGCGGAAAGGGACGCCCCGGTACTTGTGCTCCAACGATGCGAATCCAGTCACCAACGCGGCGCCCAAGAGCACCTGGCCTACCACCGCGGTCCAGTCCATGCCCCCATGTGCCCCCGTTTCGTGGTGGGCCCAGCGCAGCCGGAGCCCAGCTAGACCCGCCGAGGCACCTCCGGTGCCGAGCCCGACGTCCGTTGCGCCGACGCAGCAAGCAACCACTCCACAACCTGGAAGGTACCCGACCAGGTGGGCCGCGCTGCGGGGACGACCCTGGCCAGGGAGCCGGCCCCCGCAGCCCGTTACACCCTGAATACTTCCACCGCCTTCACCATCTCCTGCGCCAGGCTCGCCAGGCTGCCGGCGGCGCTGCCGATATGCTCCATGGCCGACGACTGTTCCTCGGTGCTCGAGGCGATCTCCTCGGTCCCGGCCGCATTCTCCTGGCTGATGGCGGCGATCTCCTCGGCCGCCTTGACCGCTTGTTCGCTCGCCCCCGCAATTTGCTGGGCCGAGGCGCTTACCTCCTGGACTTGCTGAACCATCTGCTCCACCGCCCGCGCGATGGCCTCGAAGCTCTGGCCGGACGTCTCGATAGACTGAACCCCTTCGGCCACTGCGCTCTGCCCGGCCGCAGAGTTGCGAATCGCCCGGTCCACCTCCTGGCGGATCCCCCCGATGAGCGTGGCGATCTCCGAGGCCGCCTGGCGGGACTGTTCGGCCAGCTTCCTCACCTCCTCGGCCACCACCGCAAAGCCCCGGCCTTGCTCCCCGGCCCGGGCTGCTTCGATGGCTGCATTGAGCGCCAGCAGGTTGGTCTGTTCGGCGATGCCGGTGATCACGTCCACGATCTGCCCAATCCGCTGGGAGCGCTGGCCCAGGTCCTCGACGGCCTTGCCGGATTCGCCCACGGTGGACCGGATCTGGCTCATCTGCTGGAGCATGGCGGCCAGGGCGTTGCGCCCCTCCTTCGCCAGTTGGGCGGTCTGGGCGGTGCCTTCGGCGAGGCGCCGGGCGGTTTCGGCGAGCCGGTGCACCATCTCGCCGGTCTGCCGGGTGGCGCCCGCTGCCGTCGTGGCAGCTGCCGACTGGCGTTGGGTGCCTGCGGCCATCTGGTTCACCGTTGCCGCCACCTGTTGAATGGCCCGGCCCACTTGCTCAGAAGACCTGGCCAGCTCCTGGCTGGACGAGGCGACCTGTTGGGCTGCTCTTCGAGTCTCGCCGATGAGCCCCCTGAACGTGTGCACCAGATGGTTGAACGACGCAGCCGCCTCGCCCATCTCGTCAGAAGAGCGCACGGGCATCCGTTGCGTCAGGTCGGCCGCCTGCGCGGTGGTGCGCAGGCGGTCGCGGAGCAGGATGACGTGCGCTGCGACAGAACGGCCTGCGAGCCAGACCACGAGGGAGGAGAGCAAGAGGCCGCCCACCAGCAGAAGCCACATGGCCTTCTCGCTCGCGGCGTGGTTGGCCTCAGCGCGTGCCACCTGGGCGCGCGTGGTCTCGTTGAACCGGTCCTCGAGCTGGTCGATCTGCGCGCGTGCGGGTTCGAGGATCTCCTGGCGAACCGAATCGGCCTCCCTGACGGCGTCTGCCGCGCTGAGGGCTCCACTTTCGTGCTGGGCGAGGATCTGGCTCGCTCGTTGCTTCCACTGCCCCACACCGGCCACGAAAGCGTCAATCCGGGCTTTGTCCTGCGGGTCGGCGAGCAATGCCCTGGCCTGGGTAGACCTCGAGAGGGCCTGGGTCGCGTTGTCCTCCACGTCCTTGCGCAGCGACGGGTACTTCGGGTCGGCAGGCGAGCGGGCGAACAACTCGTTGAAGGCCGACAGAGCCTGGTAGAGGTCCCGGTCCGCCTGGAGGACGAGGTCAAGGGCAACGATCCGGCGAGTGCCGAGCAGCTCGAGCTCGGAGAAGACCTCCCGGGATGTCCTCACGCCGTTCAACCCGATCATCGCGGCCGCAACGGTTGGTATCAAGATGATGAACCCGAGCCGGACCTTGATCGACCAGTTGGTGGGATTCCACCGCGACACCTGCAGCGATCCCGCCTGCTCGACAGCCACTGGCATCCCTCCTGGAGGGCACCATGGATACCGCTTTCATTGCCGCGCTACGCGAAGGCCCGTCCTCCCCTGAGGACGGTACTGGGGGCCGGAGCCGGTGCCCGGGCTGAGGGCCCGTGATACTGCGAAGGGCCGCCTCCGCCTGCGCCGCCAGCAGGGCCAGCCCGCCCCGTGGAGTCCGGAAGATCTTGGCTACCCACCGCATCGGCCGCCGTCACCCGGGACTTTATGCCCACGCGTGCGGGACCTGGGTCTCACGATCCTTTTGGCCCGCCCGCCGGTTGCCATCCCCGGCCGGGTCGACCACCGGACGCACCACAGGACCGCACATGGCCCGGTCACTACCCGTCGGCCTGTGCCGATGCGCTTCGGGCGCATCTCATGAGGGCGGACAGGCTATGCATCCCGGGTCTACCCAAGATCTCGGAGGTCGGCGCCAACCTTGGGCAGGCGGACGCCCTTGCCGACGTCTTGACGGTGGTGACCAGCCTCCCCGTGCTGCTTGACGTCCTGCAGGGCAACCTAACAGCCTGGCGAATGACGCCTCGCTCGCCCACCACGGCACGGTTCGAGAGGTGAGTGGCCAACATGGGGCGCGTCCTGGCCCTTTACCTGCTCGCGGTGGCAGTTCAGGCGCTGCATGTGCTCGAGGAGTTTCGAACCGGGTTTCACCGCGCCTTTCCTGCGGCACTGGGGTTCAAGCCATGGTCGGATGAGTTTTTCCTCACCCTCAACCTCGTGGCGCTCTCCGTCTTCATCTCGAGCGCCGCCGCCTGGGGCGTGGGATGGAAGCCAGCTGTGGCCGTGATCTGGGCGTTCTCCGTTGCCATGCTCGGAAACGGCATCGTGCATCCCGTGCTCGCCGTCCGTCGGCGCGCCTACTTCCCCGGGATGTACACCGCACTGGCCCACCTGGCGCTGGCCTTGCTGCTCCTACAGGCGCTCCTGCAGGGAGAAACGCACCCCTGGTAGTCTCCGGCGAGCCGTCGCAGTACGGCCCATGTCGAGAGGCTTGCAGCGGCTCCTCTCCCGTCGCTCGAAGGCCCGGTGCGCAGCGAGCGCCAGGACGGCGTAGACGCCCGGTACCGCACTGAGCCGGGACGCCGAGGGCCAGGCTCCGCTGGAGGAGGGGCCAGGGTGGCATGGCGGGGAACGGTGCCGGCCCCCTCAATGCCCCAGCATGCGTGTCAGCACGCCCAACAGGGCGCCGCCCGCGATCAGCCAGGCCGAGTTGAGGCGAAAGCGGGCCAAGGCGACCAGGGCCGCAGCCGCGACGGCCACGGTCAACGGGTCGACCAGAGCCGTCCCGGCCAGCTGCAGGGTGACCCCGGCCATCAAGGCGAGGGACGCTGCGTTGACCCCGTCCAGGACGGCCGAGGTCCACCAAGAGCGCCGGAGCCAGACCCCAAGGGGGTGCACAGCCGCCACGAAGAGAAACGACGGGAGGAAGATGGCTACGGTCGCCAGGATCGCTCCCGCCAGGCCTCCCAGGATGTAGCCCACGAAGGTGGCCGTGGTGAAGACAGGGCCCGGGGTGAACTGGCCCACCGCGATTGCGTCCAGAAGCTGGCGATCGGTCAGCCAGCCCAACCGTTCTACCAGGTCCCGGCGCAGGAAGGCGAGCAGGACGTAGCCGCTCCCGTAGAGGACGGCGCCCACTTTCAGGAAGACCCCGAGCAGCCCCGGTAGGGTAAGAGGAGCCGCAGTTGCCGCCACTCCACCCCCGCCCGCTGCCGCCTGGGCGCTGCTTAACCCCAGTCCTGCCGCGACGGGAGACCCCCCGATAGAACGGAGGGCGACGGGACGCCCGCGGGGAGGCCGCTCCCAGAGCCTCTTGGCCAGGGCATAGGCAACCCCGCCGCCGAAGAGCAGCACCAGCTCATGGACGCCCAGCAAGTACAGCGCCAGCACCAGCGCAGCCCACCCAGCGGCCAGCGGAGTGTCCAACGCCGTCCGGCCAAGCCCGAGCAGCGCCTGGAGCACGATAGCGATGATGACGGGTTTGATACCGTACAGCACCCAGTCAGCTTGAGGCGTGGAGCCGTAGGCGACATAGGCGGCCGCCAGGGCGCCCACCATGAGGGCGGCAGGCAGGATGAAGCTCAGGCCAGCCACCACCAGCCCCGGCCAGCCCGCGCGCAGGTAGCCCAGATGGATGGCCATCTCCGTGGAGTTGGGACCGGGGATGAGGTTGGTGAGGCCGATGAGGTCGACGAAGCGCTGCTCCGGGAGCCATTTGCGCCGCTGCACCACTTCTTCGCGCATCATGGCGATGTGGGCGGCCGGGCCACCGAAGGCGATGGTCCCGAGCTTCAGGAATACCCGTGCAACTTCGGCAAGCGATCCGGCAGCCGCCCCGGCAGAGCGTGATGCGGCCGGTTCGCGGTCGGGTGGCATCGCGGGCCCGTTCATGGAGTGCTGGTCGCCTCCTTGCCCTCGTGCGCGTGTTCAACGCGCGTGTTCAAGTTGGGGCAGAGAGCGGTTCATGGCGCCGGCGACTCCTTACCGGTGAGTACTGGTGCGACACGTGCGGTCGGCAGGCGTACCGTTCCAAGGATCAGCCACGGCTCGATGAGCACATGGATGAGGGCATGGGTGAGCCCCACCGGCGTAAGGCTCCGCCGGCCGGCGAGGTAGAGGGCGGCCAGCACCGTTCCCAGGACGAACGTGAGGATGATCCAGCTCAGTTCCGTTGCGTGACCGCCGAAGATCGGCGAGGCGAGGGTCATGGCGGAGTAGAGCATGGCGACGAGGATGCCGGCCACGATGGGACGCTTCGGTGCCGGCCGTCCCCACACGAGGTCGGCAAGCGAACGCCCCGCGTGCTGGAGCCGTGCGAGCGGCGACACCAGGACGGCGAGCTCCGCGAGGAGGAATCCGCCAAGCAGGACTGCGGTCTTGCCGCGCAGGTCGAGCGGCGCCGCGATTCGCAGTGCGAGCGGGAACAACAGGGCGAGCAGCAGGTTGTACAAGACGGTGGGTCCCATGCCGGCGACCCAGGCAAGTCCCCTTGACCGTCTCCGAACAGGTCTCGGGCGCGGGTGCCGAGCGGCTCCGGGGCCCGACCAGCTCTGGAGCATGTCTCATCCCTCCGTGACAAGCTTGGCATCCGTAGAAGTATACGCAAGGGCATGACTTCGGCGGGCCCCCGCGGGGTGTCCGCACACACCCGGAACCTGAGCCGATAGCTCAGCCGCCTCGATGAAGGGCCTGACCAACCTCAGAGCCGCAAACGTAGGGCAACCGGCTGTTCGTTCGGGGTCGCGAAGAGGCCTTTCCGCCCGGCACGACAAAGCCTTTCAGGCCGGCCGTGCGTGGCTGGCACGTAACTGCTCTGGATGGCACGGAGGTACTGCGGACCGAAGCTCTCGCTGCGCTGGGGCAACGTGGGGATGGAGCGTAAGCGTGGACCCGCTCCCTGAGTCCACTTGGGCTCGCCCCACGGACCGCGGTGGTGACGAACGGTCATCTCCGAAGCCGGGCGAGAAACACCCAATGGGCCTTGGTGGGGCCGTGGAGCCGCATCACAGGTGTGAGACGCAGCTCCCCGGCCCCGGAGCACGGTCTGCGAGACTCCACTAGACCTTGAAGACCTCCACGGCTTTCATGAGTTGCTCGGCCATGTTGGCCAGGCTGGCAGCGGAACTGGCGATCTCCTGAACTGCCGAAGACTGCTCCTCCGTGCTGGAGGCCACCTCTTCGGCTGCGGCCGCATTCTCCTCCGTAATGGCAGCGATCTCGTCGACGGCCTTGACGACCTGCTCGCTGGACGCCGCCATCTGCTGGGCAGCAGCGCTGACTTCCTCGATTTGGCGAACCATCTGCTCGACGGCTTGAGCAATGGCTTCGAAGGTTTGGCCCGAAGCTGCGACCGCCTGCACGCCCTCTGTCACCGCACCGGAGCCGGCCTCTGTGTTGCGAACCGCCCGATCGACCTCCTGCCGGATTTCGGCGATGAGCGCGGCGATCTCGGATGCCGCCTGGCGCGATTGCTCGGCCAGCTTCCGCACCTCTTCGGCCACCACGGCAAAGCCGCGACCCTGGTCACCGGCTCTCGCCGCCTCGATGGCGGCGTTGAGCGCGAGCAAGTTGGTTTGCTCCGCTATCCCCGTGATCACGTCGACGATCTGCCCGATCCGCTGGGAGCGCTGGCCAAGGTCCTGCACGGCATGGCCCGACTCGCCCACGGTCCTTTGAATTTGGTCCATCCGTTGAGTGATGGCGCCCAGGGCGACGCGGCCGTCTTGCGCGAGCTTGGCCGCTTGGTCGGCCGCTTCACCCATCCGCTGGGTGGCCTGGGCGACCCGGCGTACCATTTCGCCCATCTGCCGGGCGCTTTCCGACGTGGAGCTGGCAGCGACCGACTGGCGCTGGCTACCCTTGGCCACCTGATCCACGGTCTCGGCCACCTGCTGTACAGCCTTGCCCACCTCCTCGGAGGAACTGGCCAGCTCTTCCGAGGACGAGGCCACCTGCTCGGCGCTTTGCCGTACGGTGTGGATCAAGCGCCGGAGCCCGTCGGACGCCTGTGCGAGAGCCCGGGCTGCCAGGCCGACCTCGTCATGGCTGTTGTGCTCGACCCGGTGGGTCAGGTCGCCTTCGGCCAACCTCTGAGCACCACTGACCATCAAGTGTAGAGGGCCGGTGATCATCCGGGCGATGACCATGCTGAGGGTAAAGCCCAGCAAGGCGCCCGCCGCGATGACGGCAATCAGGGAGAGGCGGGTGCTCGCATAAAGCTGTTGGTTGGTTACATGCGTTGCCTTGGCCATCTTCACGTTGATGTCCACGAGTTCTTCGATATCCTGGTTGAGCTGCTGGCGGACAGGAGCTACTTGCTGGTTCAACACTTCGTTGATCCGTGTCACACCCGGATTGGCTCGGCTGACTGTCAGGAATGTGTTGACCGCCTGCATGTAGTTTCGCCAGGTTGCCTGCACCCGGGTAATGACCCGACGCTCGTCTTCGAGAACGATGGTAGGCATGTAAGCCTCGATCGCCTGGCCGAAATCCGTCTCATAGCGGCGGATGTTCGCCTCGATAGCCTCCTTGTCGGGGACAGTCTCGGCCAGCGCATGGTTAGATACTTCGACGGCAATGCGCCGAGCCGCCCGCTCCGCGTCCGCGGCGGCCTGAATGCTGAGGACGTTTCCTTGGTACATCTTCTCAATGGCTCGATCCATCTTGCTGAGACTGTAGATCGACCAAATGCCCAGAACGACCATGATCAAAACGTTGAGGAAGGCGAGCAGGCTCAGCTTTGTCGAGATTCTTAGGTTTCGGACGGCATTCACTTGGGTGTTGCCTCCTTACGACGCGAGATGCCCGGACGAAGAGAAGCGCCGGGAGATGGCCCCGGCACGACAGCCAGGGGTCGTGCTAGCCGGCCGGAGGAGCTGGAACCTCGCTCTCCGACGTGTTGCCGGTCTTCAGTGGTTTCAGAGGCTGTCGTTCCTTCGCCTGGAGCAGCTGCTCCAGGTCGAGCAGGATTACGAGCCGCTGATCCAGCTTGGCGACGCCCTGCAAGAACTCCACGTCCACCCCGACCGTCAACTCATGGGGTGGCTCCAACGTCTCTGCAGGCACCCGGAGTACCTCCGACACGGCGTCTACCACCAACCCCAGTGTGCGGCCGGCCACCTCCACCACCATGATTCGCGTGTCCCGCGTAGCCTGCGTCCAAGGCAGGCCAAAGCGGCGGCGCAGGTCCATGACCGGAATCACGTGCCCCCGCAAGTTCAAGATGCCTTCCACGAAGGTCGGGGCTCCTGGCACGCGGGTGATGGGTTGCAGGGCGATGATCTCCCGAACGGTGACAATGTCTACCCCGTATGTCTCGTTTCCCAGCTTGAAGACTACAAGCTGTAACTCGCCCCGGCGGGTTACACCACGGGACTCCATGACACGCCCCCTCGTCTGTACCAGCTCAACTCTCGCTTGCCGCCCGCTCCCGCCGGCCTAGTGATGCGGGCCGTGTGCAGGCGTCCCCGCCCTGGTCGGGTTCAGGCAGGCGGCCAGGTACCGGTCCTCGTTCGTCTGAAGATAGGACGCCTGTGAGGGGGGGACCAGCGGGGGATCGCGGCTTGTCCGCTTGGGCAGGCGTACCCGGCTCCAAGCGTTTGTGACGGAGACGAGAGGGAAGACCCGAGACGGGCAGCGGGCCCCACGGAGAGCTGCAGGGGTCGGGAAGTTACACCACGAGAGGGCTGATATGTACCAACTCCAGGGAACGCAGGCCGGAGGTGTTAGGCGATGGGAGCTAGGACCTTCGCCCCCCCCCCCCCCCCCCCGAACGCGCGTGCGCAGCTTGTTAACCAGCGCCCTCGATCCTCGACTTCGCTCCTACTCCCCCACACCGGACCCACGGCGCTCCACCGCCCTGCCACGGACTGATCGCGAGGTACTTCCAACAGTTGGCATCGACCCGCTTCCCGTTCACCTTTAGGCCCTTCCTCCCATGACCTCCGGTTCCCTCATGAGGCCGGCCGGACCATCAACCCTGCCACGTGCTGGCAATCTTCCCGGTGATGAACGTCCTCCCGCTACCGGGGCCCCACGGACACGCACGCCACCCCTGTTGACCAGAGCCCATTGACCTCACGACAGCAACTACAGATCATTAGCGATAGCAGAACCTGGAGACAGGAGGAAACTCCTCGTCGCCGAGCCGGGCTGCGTCCAGCCGGGCGTCCGCGAGCCCGGCGAGACGTACGGTGTGAGTGTCAAGCGGGAATGGGTGTTCGGTGTACCTTGACAGGCGAATAACGTCCGTGGCCCCCGGAGGTGCTTGCGCGCGTCGGGAGCGGTTCATGCAGCGGGCTTGTGGCCGGCCGGAGAACGTTATCGGGGTGGCCGGCGGAGCCCCGGTCAGGCGGAGCGGGCCTCCTTTCGGGTTCCGGTATAGGCCTGTCCCGTGCGCAGCAGAGCATAGACAAGCCGGACCAACTTCCGCGCGGTCAGCACGATGGCTCGCTTGTGATGGTGCCGGGTGGCTTCCCGGAACTTGCGCTCGCAAAAGGCCTGGTATTCGGGCGCGTACCTCCGCACGCTGTTAGCTGCCTCCACCAAGTAGTAGCGCAAGTAGGGGTTGCCGGTACGGCTCAAGGGCTTATCTTCCCCTTCGAACTCGCCCGAGGCATGCTCCCGCCAGGTGAGGCCGGCGAACTTGGCGACGGCGTCGTCGTTGGGGAAGTTGCGCACGTCCCCGATCTCGGCCAGGATGCCGGCCCCAAAGACCGGCCCGATGCCTGGGACGGAGAGAAGCGGGCAGGTAACGCCGTGCATCTCCCGTTCGATGGCCCGGGAGGTCTGCCGGATCTCCCGCTCCAGGTCCCGGATGATTTGGAGCGTGGAGGCGAGGATGCGGTTGACCGGGTCCTGTAAGCGTTCGGGCAGCCGGTAGGAGTGTTTGGCGGCCGCTTGGAGGGCTTTGGCGACGTCGTAGGGGTTGTAGAACTTGTTGCGGCTCTTGTCCACGAGAAACCGGGCCAGCTCGTCCAGGGACGCGGCGGCCAGCTCTTCGGCCGAGGGGTAGGCCAGGATCAGCTCCCGGCCGGCGGCTCCCAGGGGGTCGGAGATGGGGCAGGCCTGCACCAGGCGGCTGCATTTGAGGAAGAGGTAGCCCAGAAAGTAGTTCTTGTGGCGCACGAGCTGCTTGACGAGAAAGTAGCGGTGCCGGGTCAGGCGCTGCAGGGGGAGATACCGGTCGTCGTAAGCAAACGGCCGCGGCAGCCGCCCGATGCGGACCCGGTCGGCCAGCACGTAGGCGTCGACCCAGTCGGTCTTGGGCAGGTCGGGGTAGGTCTTCTTGTACGCGTCGATGGTGCGGGCATTGAAGAGGTAGACCTCGGGAGCGAAGGGTTCAAGCTCCGGCGCTTTGGTGAGGTAGAGGGCCAGATGCCAGCCGTAGAAGCTCGTGGCCTCCAGGCCGAAGCGGACGTGCGGGATGGCGTGGCGGGTGAGCAACCGGCAGGTTTGGGCCACCAGACTGACGGCGTCGCCGGCATCGTTGGCAAAGGCCAGGCGGCCATGATCGGCCTCGGTGTCGTCGACAAAGCGCGCGCGGTTTTGCTTGAGGGCCACGTCGATCCCGACGCACAGCCGTTGGGCCATGGACGCAAGACCTCCTTTCGAGGAAAGGTGGCCAAGGTTTGGGGCCCCAGTCGCCCGGGCGTCAAGCCGCAGCCTTGCCAGCATCAGCCCTGTTTCCCGGGCTCGCGGAGGTACCCGGGCTGCTGCACCCGGTCGAGCCGGGGAACGGGCAGCGTACGGGTCAGCGGTCTTCCGCTCGGCGTGGGGCGTGCAGTCTCTCGAAGCGGTTAGTGGCCCCAAGGGGGAGCAGCACCGCCCCAAAACCTGGCTTGCGCCAGGCTTCGACTGGGACGCCCCAAATACTTGCTCAGTTATCCACAGGGCTGTGGACAGAGGGCCGCGCGCCGGGGCGGCAGGGAGCCGGATCGCGGGAGCGATCCGCTGCCTCTACCGGTCGCGGGGGATCTGTCCGGGAACAAACATACAAGGGGGATGGTGTAACGTGGCTTTCCGTGAAACCATCGTTCGCCTGGGGACTACTTGTGCTGCTCTGGTGGCTTTCATCCTGACATTCGGTTCTCTCACCGCGGCCGCCCAGGACGGCATGACCATTGCAGCAGAACCTCTTTATGTGTCGTTTACGGGTGCCGACATCCACATCCTCGACGAGGTCCTGGACTGGCAGAAGCCAACTCCCGAAGGGGTCGCCTACTCTCGGGAGGTGACTCCCCGCTGGTTCCAGCCGGGACCTTCTCTGGTTCCGCGCTTGACCGCCTCCGTGGGCTTGACGCCGGACTTCACGCTGGCGGCCGAGGGGTTGTTCGTCGACTGGGGCGATAGCGAGAGCAGGCACTTCGAGGCTCCCCCCTCCGTATCAGGCGACGTCTCGTACCGAAACGCTGTCTTTCTCTGGGACGGCAACTTCCGGTTGCCCGACGAATCCCAGTTCGCCATGCCGAACGACCAGCACCCGAGCGGCTGGAGCCCCATCGACTGGAGCGCCGATGCCGGCATCCGGCTCGCTTCGGGTTCCGTCGGTGCGCGCATCCGGCTCTTCAGCGGGGGCGGCTTCGAGGTCGCCGCGGAAGGGGGCCTCAGCATCTTCCATCTCGACCACCATTTCAACCGCAGAGTAGCGATGACGTTTCAAGGAGCGACGGACTGGTACACAGAATCCGAGGGCACCCAGACAGTCTTGGAGTACGTTCGCAACCGCATTACGCTCGACGAAAAAGCTTCGAGCACGGGGACAGTCTTCGGCCCGAACGTGGGGCTTCGCCTTTCCGCCTACCTGGGGGACGCGTTCATCGAAGCGTCCGCGAGCCAGGGGATCCTCATGGGAATCCTGCAGACCAGCAGCCGCTTCGTGGACGTGGACGATGCCTTGGTCGATACCGCGAACCCTCCGGACGGCATATGGGATTATCACGACGTGCTGCGAGGCGACATCCCGTTCGAGGAGGACGTCCGCACCACCATCCCCGCGACACGGATAGCACTCTCGGTGAGCTACCCCGTAGGGCCGGCACAGATCGGTGTCGGGGCCTTCTACTCCCTGTACCGTAACGTCCCCGTTTCTCCTGGGCTGAGCTACCGAGACATGACCTTCAAGCGGCGCACGCAGGACATGGGGTTGTCCGGGATTGGGGCTTTCGCGCGACTGTCTTTCTAGTCTAGTGCCGCCTAACGCAATCGCATTACTGGGCGCACCACGGCGGGGCCGGGGTCGGGGGTTGCTCTTCGACTCGCTCGGGTGAGTGGATGCTGAGGGTTTGGAAGACGGCCGAGGCAGTACGCTCCAGCTCCGTAAGGAGACGAGCCGTTACCCGAGCCGGCCCGTGGGCTGGTCGAGATCGACCCGCAAGCTTGGCTTCAGGCGCATTCACCGATGCTAAGCCACCCTTACGCCCGTCAGACGGCCACGGGTGCGGCCTTGCGCAGCCGTCCGGCCTGGGCTGTGCCGTGGGGAGCCCGGCTACAGGGAGACTGCCGGGATCTTGGACGACCCTACTGGACGGGCCACCCCAACGGGCCATTGATAAGGTTGAACCACCGTGGTACGGTACGCACAACAATTGTTGTTGCAGGACCTCGGGGAAACCAGCTGGAGAGTCGGCGAAGAAATGCGGAGAGGGGCGGGAAACAAGGGAAGACGCCGGAATGGAGTCCCCATGCACTTAACCGCCTGCGTTGGTTGACCTGTTTGCTGCCCATCCTGCTGGTCGCGGCGGGTTGCCGTGCGATCGCATCAGGCGGTGGGGGGTGCCCGGGTCGCGGTGAGTCCGGCTCCGCCGCCGCACCCGCGCAGTCCACAGGCTCGGGCTACGACGTGAGGCGGTCCTGCTCGATGATTACGGTGGCGGAGGTGTCGAGCATCCTCGGGTTCCCTGTCACCACGAAGGACTTGGGGTGGGAGTGCAGCTTCGTCGATGGGAAGGGCGGCTGGGTGGAGCTTAGTTTGATGGACTGGACCTTGCGCATAGTCAAGGATACATGCGAGTACGGGGGAGACAAGCGAACAGTGATGCCAGGGGTCGGCGGCTCGGCGTCGTGTTTCGGCAGGAAGTGCGCGTGAAAGTCGGTGGTGTCGCGATCATCGTCAACGACGCGAACCTCGCGGAACATTCGGCCGCGCTGCGGAGGTCGGGAGCCGGGAGGCCGGAGGTCCGGGTGGCGAAGCTCGTTGCGTCGCGCATTCCCTGACCGATGGGGTCAAGCGGACGCGAACACGTGCGGGATCGCGTACGTCGCCAGCGCTGATGGGGACGCGGCCCGGTGGACCTCGACGTCGAACACGATGTCGCGCGGTGCACGGCGAAGTGACGCTGGCAGGAGATCAGAATCTCGCCGCGCGCTGGGTCGAACGGAGCGAACGGGCCATGGTGGCGGATCGCGCCGGTGGACTCGACGCGTGGGGCTTTGAAGCGCGATGGTGGGAGAGTGCCCGAGCGCGCGACTGAGGTGCGGCGACGCGATCGGGGGTTGAGGGCGCGGGAGCGTGATGGCACGAGAGTTGGCGTTCGGGGTCCGGCGCGGCGAAGGCACACGTCTTGAAGCGAAGCCCGTAGCAACGAAGCCGGTTCGTCCCGGCGACGCTCACGACACGTCCGTGGCGTACGGGTCGACGTCACCCCTGTGCCGGAGCCCCTTGCGCTCGAATGCCAGCACGTGCCCCTGCGCGTCCGTATGAACCTCATAGAGTCCAAGCACGTCCATGGTGTCTGGAACGCCACGCCGCTCCACCAGCTCGACCTGAAGTAACCATCCCTCCGGTTGCGAGAGCGCTCCGGTGACGCCGGAGAGTTCGAGGCCCGTCAATGCCTTGAGCTCTTTGATGGCGGCGTTCAGGACCTCGCGAAGGTGTGGCACGGCTAACCCTTCCTCATCCGTTGGCGGCGCGCCAAGCTCTCACGGCGCCGCAATATCGAAAGTGCCCGATTGCGGACGAAGCTCTCGGCCAGGCGCTCCCGCGCCTGGTGCAATCGTGACCGCTGGCGGAGCACCTCGTCCTCCTGGCGGATCAGCATGGCCCGGAGGCTCTCCTGGTGGGAAGACATGTCCGTCATCGCCAAGCGGCTTGCAGTGGCCTCGAGCCTGGAACTGCGGAGCGCCGGTGGACGCCCGGTGTCGCCAAGCGTGGCGCGCGGCCGCGTCACCATGAGGTCGAGCGCTCCTGCCATGTCCAGAGGGGTTGGGCGCTGGAAAAGGGACTCGGGCGGGTGGCGTGACCCAGGCACCTTGCCGCTCCTCCTCGTCCTGTCGAGCCGGTTGGAGCCAATCCCGCATCACACCGTACCGGATCATGGTTTCGACGCTGGCGAGCATCAGCCGCAGGTTGAGAGCGATGAGCGGCACGCCGGACAGGGTGACGACCAGGTCGGCATTCACCACGAGGCCCTTGTCCAGGGCGCGTTCCAGCAAGTCTGCGACCCCGCCCTTGACGACTCGGGGCCGGGCCGGCTTCACCCGGCTTCACCCCGCTGCGGTTGCAGGTTGACGAAACTATAGGGCGGCCAGGGCCCGGTGACTCGTACCGAGTAGCCGTCGGAGGACTCGAAGGAACGGAGCGCGTCCAGGAGGTCTTCTATCGCCTCGTTCGGCACGAGACAGGAGAAATTCGCCACCATCTCGGTTTCGCCCTCTGGATCTCGAAGTTTTTCCGATCGCACGGCCCGGGCGTGCCGGTGAAGTGCCTGTTCCAATGCCGCGGTACGCTGAGTCGCCTCGTCTTCGAGGAGGCTCCGCACCTGCCGGTCCATATCCTTCTGGAGCAGGTAGGCTACGGATGCAGGGGCTCGACTGAGGCGAACCTGCAACTCTTTCAAGTCAGGCCGTGTGGCCAGAAGATGTGAGCGGGCAACCCCTGGCTCTCGCAGTAGCTGGACCCCATACTCTCGACATCCGCTCACCAGGGCCAGGATCTGTTCGAGCTGAGTCGTGTTATCCGACACCCATTGTTTCAGGGCCGCGAGCGCATCCACGCCGTCCTTGTGGATGATGGTGTCAAAGGCCACCGGAATGAGATCCCCGGCACATTCGGCTGCTTGCTCTACCACGGCGTGATGTTGCTCTATCCAGCGGATGACCTGCTCTCGGTCATCGGAAGCGTAAGGTTGTGGCTCGCATTCGTGCACCAATGCAAACCACCCGTTGACTCTCGTGACCGTCACGGGCTGGCCTTCGATTCCTCGGCACGCGAGGCCGTCGCATCCGTCACCGCGGCCGATGGCATACAGGTAAAAGGCCTGCCCGGGTGGCGTCACACGGTCTCGTCGGGGGTTGACCTCGGGCTCGGCCTCTACCGGCGCGCTTGGTGCTGCTTCTGGTTGGGTGGGAACGGCAGGTTCGTTGGTAGCGAGGCGCCACACACCTTCCAGGATCCACGGATCGGGGGCCGAGACGCCCAGTAATTGAACGGCCCTCGTCAACGAATCCCTCGACACCCGGACACCGGCAGCCTTCAACCCCAGCGCCGCGAAGAGGGCAACCATAGCGCACCTGGCCTGCTCCTCTGCATGCGGGACCTGTCCGGCGGGAGTCATGCGTCCTCCCACTGCTTCGGGTCGACGAAACGGGTGAGCGTGTCGTCCACGAGGTCGTCCAGGGCCCGTCTCGTCTTGCGAACGATCTGGTGGAGGCCGTTCTCCGACTTGAGTTGCTCGATGGCCTGGTCCAGGTCCATCAAAGCCTGCCCCAGTCGACCGGCTTCCACACTCGACAGCGAGCCGCCTTTCATCCGTTTGACGGACTCTGCGACCAGCACGTCCCGGATGACCTCCACCAGCGTGACAACGAGTCCCAGGAGCCCCTTCTTCAGGTTGTCTGCGTCAACTTCGAGAGCCATGTGTCCACCTCGGTTCCATACGCCCGTGACCGTTCCGCTCCCCCGGCTCGCCTCTTCGGGGGCTCCCAACCGCACCACGGGCACCCCGTCGAGAGGAGCTCCATCCTGGGTTCCTTGCGCCCGCACTGCGGGCAGGGTTCACGCTTGCCGGCCTCCTCCTTCCAGCCCCTGGAGTCGAGATTCGTGCCGCTGGGAAATTCAAGCCCGTACCTGGCCGCGGTTTCGAAGGATGCCAGGGCGGCCCGGATCTTGATGCCGAGGAGTTCCACCCCGGCGACGGAGATCGTGATGTCGGCGTTGATGACCAGCCCTTTATCGAGGACACGGTCGATCAGGTCTGCCAGCGTATCACCTCGCCTCGGATTGTCGAGCACCGGCATCGCCCTCGCGCCCCCCTTCGTCCAGCGCCCGGAGGTACTCCATCTCGGTGATCTCTCCCATTTCATATGCCGCCTGGAGGTCGGCCAGTTCACCGGGAAGCCTTCGGGCTTCCTCGTACTCCCGCTGGGCGAGAGCCGTCGCCTCCTCGATGGCGATCCACGCTGTCTTGAGCGGCAGAGAGACCGGCAGCGCGAAGAGGTCCAGCAAGCCCATCCGCAGCTCGGGCACAGTCAGTCACCTCCCCTATCCGCTCCATTCCTTCTCCTACCGGCCGGCGACCTCGATGTCCGAAGGGACCCGGAGCGCGATGTTGGCGAAGCTGAACGCCGGAAGCGGCATGGTGAGTCTGAAGCGCAAGCGCCCCCGCAAACTCTCCTGGAGTCTCGCGACGATCGCACGGATTGTTTCCTGCTCTGTTTCTGGCACGAGGAGCGCGAGGTTGATGAGCATGCGAACCCCGATGAGACGGCCCTCCTGTAGCTCGACGACGTGGCTCATCAGGCTTCGTCGCGCGAGCAGCTCACACTGCTCGCGCCAGGTTTGCACCACACGTTCTGCGAGGCTTCCCAGTTCCACACGCGCCGCGTACTCGCTTCCGGGGGACACACGCGCCGCCGCGACGCACCGGCGCACTGCCGGTGTCCGGAGCAACGCTTGCCGGAGCGCCTCCCGTTCCCAAAAGGCCACAAGGGATGCCTCGACTCGCCCTCTCAGGTAGTCCAGCTGTCGAACCAGCGCCCGCTCGTTGAGCTCTACCAGCCGGCGGATGGCCTGCTGCGAGGGCGCCGTCACGCCGAACCGGAACGGTAACACGGTCGCTCCTTGGTCCAGGAACCAGCGTGCCACTTCGGCGTGCGCGGCGAGCTCCTCGGGTGTCGGTCGCTCGACCTGTTCGGCAAGGTCACTGGCAGCTACCACCAGCGGGCCGCACTTCACGAGGTGCACGGCAGTTCCGCGTATACCGGGAACGGGGAGCGCGAGGTTCCTCGGGTTCAGCGCATCCGGATCAGCGGCGGCGTACACGTGCCAGTTGGACATTCCCACGACCCTCCTGGAGGAAGGAAACCCTGGCCCCAGCATCGACCCGGAGCTGGCCGGAAACGAATTCGACCAGATACACGTTCTCGCGCTGGCCTGCCTCCAGGTCCTTCACCACTCGGGTCACCCACCGCAGGAGGTTTGCGGGGCGAGCGGTACGTCCATCGTGTTTCACCCGACCATCTCTCCTTCTCGTGCCTCGCCGGTTTGCCCCGAGAGGCCCACCAGATCGGCCGCGATCGACCGCAGACGTGCATCCGCCGGATCCACCGGGATACCCTCGGCCACCACGATTCTCGCTGCCATGAGTACGGCTCGTAGCAGTGAACCCCGCGGCCTCGCGCCCGGCCGCGCGGCCCAATGCGCGATGGTCTCGACCAGGGTATGAGCTTGATCGGGCGTGATCCCCGTACGGGCGGCGGCGATCGAGACCATTTCGTCCAACCCGTAGCCCGGCAGCGTCAGGGTGACCACCCGGTCGAGCAACGCTTCCTGTACTGCGTGCACGCCTGCTTGCTCGCCGGGATTGCTCGTCAGAATGAGCCGGAACTCCGGATGAACCCGGAGAAACGTCACATCCCCATGGGCGGTCGGCAGGGGCAGGATCCGTTCTTCCAAAACGGGCAGGAGCACGTTGTTGGCCTCCGGCCGGGACCGCGTGAACTCGTCGTAAACCATGACGCCTCCCGAGCGGCACGCGATGGCCAGTCGGTTCGCCACCCACCGCTCCGTCAAAGACTCCTCGCGCCGGTGCACGGAGCGGATGAATTCGTCGACCACCAAGCGCCTGGTGAAACCGAGCGGTGCGCCTACGAGTTCGGTAGTGGAGAGTACCTCGTCACCGTGTAGGAGGTGTACCGAACGACCGAGCCGGTGCGCGAGGTGCAGCGCCAGGGTGGTCTTGCCTACTCCGGGCTGCCCGCTGAGATGCACGGGTATACCGTTTGCGAGGTACATGAACGCCCGCTCGATGAGACCGGCAATGGAAGGAGTGACGACGACTCCGGCGTGCTCCTGCATACCATCGCTCCTCGTGCTGCTCGAGGCGGTTCCGGTGCCCGGGAATCGCGGCGCCGCCGAGGGCCTTGCCCGGCCACTCCCGGCGGCGCCGGGCGAAGAAAGCGCCGTTCTGTTCACGCCGGAACCGGAGCCGGCGTCGGCTGGAGCAGGCCGACAGCGTCGGCATACTTCAGCCAGGTGTCAACTGAGGCAATGACCACACGGGCTTCAACGGCGAGGAGCTCAATCCCTACCAGGGAGACCTTCGCCCAGAGGTCGACGACGACTCCCTTATCGAGAACCCGGTCGAGCACCTCAACAAGACTGGACGGCTGCGTGCTCGTTCGGATAGACAATTTCGACCCCCCTCTGCCGCAATGGGTGATTTGCCCTACCGGTATATGCCCCTCGAAACCCGGCGTTGTTAGCGCTGCGGAGCCATTGCCCGGGATCCGCCCGTTCTCCACTGGCTCCTGGGGGTGGCTCCCGGCAGGCGAACCCTGCCGACCAGCGCCTGTTGACCTCACGACAGCAACTACATATCATTAGCGATAGCAGAACCTGGAGACAGGAGGAAACTCCTCGTCGCCGAGCCGGGCTGCGCCCAGCCGGGCGTCCGCGAGCCCGGCGAGGGGGATGGCCGGTGGCACGCAGCGGCCTCATCGACTTCTCCAAGCTCTCCGGCGGCTTGCTGCTGACGCGAGGGTTGCTGCCGTACTTCGTGCTGAAGCTCCTGGACGAGCGGGCGCCCCTGTGCGGCACGGAGCTCCTCGACGCCATCTACGACCTCACCGGGGGCCGTTGGCGGCCGTCGCCCGGCGCCATGTACCCCTTGCTGCGGCGGCTGCGCCGCCAGGGCCTCGTCAAGGCCACCCCGGCACGGCGGGGCGGGCGGCTCGTGCAGGAGTACGCCCTGACATCCGAGGGCCGAGCGGAGCTACGCCGGTTCCTGCACGAGATCCGGCCGCGTCTCGAACAGACCGTCGCACTGCTCCAGGTGCACCTGCACAGCCTGGGAGGGACATGGGATGACAGAGCCGGTCACAATGCCCCGGGCCCCGGGAGGGACTCCGGTCCCGGCGGCGGGACGAGGACAGCAGCCCGTTAGCGACGGTGAAGCAGGGTCACTGGCCGTCTGGGCCCGGGGGCTGGTCAAGACCTACGCCAACGGGGCCGTTCGGGCGCTCGACGGCGTCGACCTCGCCGTTCCGGCCAGCGCCATCTACGCCGTCGTCGGGCCCAACGGAGCCGGCAAGACGACCCTTCTGAGCATCCTGATGACGCTGGCCCGTCCTACTGCCGGCGAGGCCCGGGTGCTGGGGTACGACGTCGTCGCCGAGGCGGATGCGGTACGGCGGAAGATCGGGGTGGCGTTCCAGGAACTGAGCGTCGACCTCGACTTGCCGGGACGGGCGGTGCTGGAGTTTCACGCTCGACTCTATGGGATGGGCGCCCAAGAGCGCGAGCGCCGCATCGCCGAGCTGGCAGAGCTCGTGGGGCTCGGGGCGGGGCCTGAACGACGAGGGGCCGGGCGGGCGCCCGGCGGCGTGCTCGACCGAAAGGTGGGCACGTACTCGGGCGGGATGAAGCGCCGCCTGGAGCTCGCCCGGGCGCTACTCTCCCGGCCTCGGTTGCTGTTCCTTGATGAGCCCACGGCCGGCCTCGACCCGCAAAACCGCGAGGCTCTGTGGGACGCCATCCGCGACCTGCGCCGGCGGGACGGCGTCACCGTGGTGCTGACCACGCACTACCTCGAGGAGGCCGAACGGCTGGCCGACCGAGTGGCAGTCATCGATCGCGGGCGGATTCTCCAGGAGGGCACCCCTGGCGAGCTGGTGCGGGCACTCGGGGAGGAAGTCATCTACGTGGGCGGAGAGCGGCGGGGCTCTGGGGGAGCTGGCGCCACCCGCGACGAGGATGAAGGTGCGCTTCGGGCGCTGGGGGAGGTCCTCGTGAAGGCGGGCCTGGCCCGATGGTTCTCGATGGACACCCGGTTGCAGCTGGGCGTGGCGGCATCGGAGCCGGTTCTGCCGGAGCTCGTGCGGCTCGCACAGGAGCAGGGGGTTCGTCTGCGAGAGCTCAGCGTCAGGCGCCCCTCGCTCCACGACGTGTTCCTCAAGCTGACCGGGCGGGCGCTGCGTGACGAGGCGGGAGACGAGGCCGGAGATGGGCATGGAGGCGAGGCCGGGTGAGCGGGTTTACGGCGCTTTACGCAAAGCAGATGTACCGGTTCGTGCGAAGCCCCATGGAGATGATGAGCACGCTTTTCATGCCGCTCATCCTGGTGGGGCTGTTTGGGGTGGGAATGGCGTCGGCACTGGGACGAGTGGCAGGCGGGTTAGCGGGCGGCGCGACGGTAGGGGGGCTGGCGGGCGCCGGAATGACGAGCGGCGGCGCAGGAGCAGGCTTCGGTGCCGCGTACCTGGCGTTCATGACGCCGGGGGCGGCGGCGCTCACCGTGCTCTCGTCGTCGGTCGTGGGCGGAGCCACGCTGCTTCAGGAGCGCCTCAACGGCGTCATCCGCCAGTACCTCGTCGCTCCGATCCCGAGGCTCGCGATTCTGGCCGGCAGCGTGTCGAGCTCCGTGACGAAGGCGGTCGGCCAGGCCGTGCTGATCGTGCTGCTGGCGGCGGTGCTCGGCGCACACATGCAGTTGCAGGGCCCTGCAACGCTGGCGGCGATGGCAGGAACGCTTGCGTTCGCGATAGGGTTCGCCGGGCTTTCCGCCTACTTTGCGTCCATCACGTCGACGATGGGCGCGTACCACGCGGTGATCAACATCTTCAACGTTCCGCTGCTGTTCGCAAGCAACGCCCTCTACCCCCTGAGCGTGCTACCGGGGTGGCTCCGGGCGCTGGCGCTCCTCAATCCCACGTCCTACGCTGTAGAGCTCGTGCGACTGGCGACCGGCGCCGGTGCGCCGGAACTGCTGGGGGTCGCGGGCGACCTCGCCGTGCTGGCGGGATTTGGGGCCGCCGGGCTCATGGTGGGGCTGAAGGGCGTCCGCCTCTGGGCCACGCCGCTATGAGCGCGGCGGCCCCGCATCGCTCGGCCGCCCGGCGTCGCTCGGCCGCCCGGCCCTCCCGAGAGCCGGAGAGCACGCAGGCCCGCATACCGTCACGCAGGCTGGCGTGCCAGGACCGCGAACTCTCGGGCGCGCGTCGCCTCGGGCCGGGTCAGCAGGCTGACGCCCACGAAAAGAGCGGCCGACACGGTGAGCCCCCACACGCCCGGCCACAACCCCAGCGGGCGCAGGCCGGTGAACTGCATCACGACCACCACCGCACCGCCCGCCACGATGCCTGCCAGTGCCCCTGCTGCCGTGCCCCGCTGCCAGTAGAAGGCCCCGATGAGCGCCGGGACTGTGACCAGCAGCCCGGCAGACGAGGCGACGGACAAGACTGCTACGAGGCCGGCCCGCAGGTTCGCAAACAAGAGGGCCAGCACCCCGATCGCGAGGATGGCAACCTTGCCCACGACCAGCTGCGCCCGGTCGTCGGCCTGCGGCCGCAGGGGGCGGAACAGGTCCCTGGCCACCATCGAGGAGAGGGTCAGCAGGATGGGGTTGACGGTGTCGATGGCGGCGGCCATGATGCCGACCATGGCCAGAAGGGCCGCAACCGGCGGGACGTACCCCGACCCCAATAGTTGCGGCGTTACCAGGTCAGGGTTGTCAAGACCCGGCAGCAGCACCCGGCCGGCAAATCCCCAGAGGATGGAGGTCAGGGTGTAGATGAAACCAAAGGCCAGGAAACCCAGGAGCATGCAGCGCATGACGCCGAGGTCCCTGGGCGCGAACAGTCGCTGGGACACCTGGGGATTGGACAGGGCGAAGAAAAACCATGGCAGCGACAGCCCGAGGAAGGTCTGCCATGAGAAATAACCGTTGCCCGGCACGACCAGCAGCTCGGGCGCATCCTGCGCCAGCCTGGCAAACAGCCCGCCTAACCCGCCGACCCGGGCGAGCACTACGCCCGTGACGAACAGCGCCGTCCCCATCGTGAACAGGGCCTGAACGGCCTGGGTCCACGCCACCGACTTCAGCCCGCCCATCCACGCCCAAGCCACGGACAGGGCCGCGGCCAACAGCAGCCCCACCTGGAAGGGAATGGCTCCGTGGCTCATCCCTTCCATCAGCAGCGCCACCCCCGTCAGCTGCGCGGAGCTGTAAGGGATGAGGAAGAGCACCGAGGCGCCGGCAACGACCATCCCGAGAACGGGGCTGGCGTAGCGAACCGCCAGCAGTTCGGCCGGGGAGACGAGCCTCCACCGGTGGCCGGCCCGCCAGAAGTGCGGCCCGAAGAAGGCCACCAGCGAAAGGCCTGCAAGGTAGATGAATTCGAAGCCCAGGGCGCCGACCCCGCCCCGGTAGGTCAGCCCCGCCAGGCCCACCATCATGAAGGCGCTGTAGGTAGCGGCGGCATAGCTCAGGGCCGACACCACCCCGCCCAGGCGCCGGTTCGCAAGAAAGTACGACTCCACCTGCCCCGTGACCCCGCGGCGGGCCATGGCAGCGACGAGGGTCCCGAACAGGCCGTACAGGGCGAACGCGCCGTAGAGCATCGCGGGGCTCATGGCCCGTTACGCCCCTCATGCCGGTAGCGGGCCTCGCTGCCGGCGGCGACGTCCGCGTCGGCGGGGCCGGCGCCCCACGAACGGGTCAGCCACGCGACCACGGCGATGGCCGCCAGGGCGAACAGCACCCAGTACAGAAAGCTGCCATACCACGCTTTGACCTCCGACAGAGCGGCGTAGGGCACCAGATAAGCCGAAAGCACCAGGATGGCGACAAGGATGGCCCCCAACCGGGTTTCGTGCATGGCGCTGCCCAAATCCCCTCCTCGCGCTTGACTTAACAGGTGTCTTGTCAGCTTCCTACCGCTATTGTAAAAGTAACCGGAGGGATGGCAAGGTGGTTCCTTCCGGCATCGCCGCACATCCGAGCGGCGCCGTCCCGGAGCGGGGCCCCGCGGCTCGGCGCCAGGCGCTGGTGCAGATACTGCGGCTGGCGGGCGCGCCCGTTGCCGGAGCACGGCTCGCCGAACGCCTGGGCGTCAGCCGGCAGGTGATCGTGCAGGACGTGACAGTGTTGCGCGCCTCCGGCGAGCCTATCGTCGCTACCCCGAGAGGCTATCTTTGGACCCTGCCGGCACGGCCGGAGCCTCAGTACGGCTGCCGCCAGGTCGTGGCCGTCAGCCACGGCCCTGACGATATCGAGGCAGAGCTCAACGCCGTCTGCGAGCTGGGTGGCCGGGTCGTCGACGTCATCGTGGAGCACCCGGTGTACGGGGAGCTCCGGGGGCTGGTGATGACGGCGAGCCGGGCTGACGTGCAGGAGTTCGTTGCCAACCTCAAAGACAGCGGGGCCGCGCCGCTCCTGACGCTCACGGGCGGCCCGCACCTGCACACCATTGAGGCGCCAAGCCAGGCCCGGCTCGACACGATCGCCAGCCGCCTGCGGGAGCTGGGGTTCCTGATGGAGGGCTGAGTGCGCCGGGTAGCCCGGTTTAGCCGGACGACTGGCTCGTAAAGATACCGGAGGTGGCTCCCCGGGGCCGAGGGTTCGTCTCAGGGGCTTCCGGACAGGGCGGAGAATCGGGCGACGCGTCGAATGGCCTTTACCCGTCATGCATCGCGATCTCGTTGTGCGCACAGGCATGCAGGCGGTCGAGCTGCCTTTGGTCCGGCAGGCTCGGTGGTGGCCCGTGGATGCCCTTCGGGGCATCGCGGTGGCCGGGATGGTCGCCTATCACTTCATGTGGGACCTGAACTTCTTCGGGCTCTCTTCCGTGGACGTGACCCGCGGCGCCTGGCGGGTGGTCGCGCGGGCCGGAGCCGCGATCTTCCTGCTCCTGGTGGGCGTCTCCCTGAACCTCGCGGCTTCCCGCAGGCCGTCACCGGCCTATGAACGGCAGTGGCGAGCACGGGGCCTGAAGCTGTGGGGGTGGGCGTTGCTCATCAGCGTTGTCACCCGGCAGGCGCTGGGCGAGTGGTTCGTGCTCTTCGGCATTCTGCATCTCATCGGCACTGCCCTGTTGCTGGCTCCTCTGCTGTGGCGCTGGCGGCACCTGAGCGCGGTCCTGGGCGCAGCCATGATAGCCGGCGGGCAGGTGGCCCGCCACATCCCCGTTTCCGGACCCTGGCTCGTCCCCCTTGGTCTGGCTCCCGCCGGCTACCAGACGGTGGACTACTTTCCCGTGCTGCCCTGGCTCGGTGTGGTAGTCGCCGGCCTGTACCTCGGGCAGCGGCTGGACCTGGTGGGCCGGTGGCTCGCTGCTCATGGTCGAGCGCCTTTGCTCCTCGTCGCATCGCCCCCCGTTTGGCTACGGCCGGCTTGCTCGATGGGGCGGCACTCGCTCGCCATCTACCTTCTCCACCAACCGCTCTTGTTGGCCGGTTTCTGGATATGCGGGTACTCCATCTGGTAGGTGTTTCGCCGGCAGCGAGGTGTCCTGCCGTCATGGAAGCGACTCCTGGTCTCTCACGGCGGAAGGGTGGGTCCCCATAACCCGTGCGTACGTACACGGCGTTCGTCGTCTCCTTCCTGCTGGCCATCGCTTGGCCGCTGGTGGTGACCCCGGCCTTCGCCTCGCAAGGCAAGGCCTCCCAACTCAAGGACAGGGCGGACGTGCAGCTCCAGGCCCTGCGGGAGCGCCTCGACCAGATCCTGTCCGACCCCGGCCTTTCCGGAGCGTGGATTGGCGCCAGGGTGATCTCCGTCGACACAGGGCGGGTGCTCTACGCGATCAACCCCGACAAGCGCTTCGTGCCGGCCTCCAACATGAAGCTCTTCACGGCCGCAGCGGCCCTCGACGTGCTCGGGCCCGATTTCCGCTTCGTGACCCGGGTGGTCTCGGGTGGCAGGCCGTCCGGCGGCGTGCTCGAAGGCGACCTGTACCTCGTCGGCGGGGGCGACCCGACGGTCCTGCCGCAGACGCTGGAGGAGCTTGCTGCGGCGTTCGCCCGGACGAGCGGCGTCCGCAAGGTGACCGGGCGACTGGTGGCGGACGATACGTGGTTCGACGACATTCGGCTGGGCGAGGACTGGCTCTGGGACGACGAACCGTCGTGGACCACCCCCCAGATCAGCGCCCTCACCCTGGCGCCCAACGAGGACTTCGACGTGGGCACCGTCATCGTGGAGGTGCGGGGCACCACCCCCGGACGGCCGGCCGAAGTGCACCTCGTGCCGGACAACGCGTACGTCACGCTCGACGCCCGCGTGGTCACCGGGGCCGAAGGAGGCGCCCGGGACGTGAGCTTCACCCGCGAGCACGGCACCAACCGCATCATCGTATCGGGCACCCTTCCGCCCGGCGCCACGGCGCGCCAGTGGGTCACCGTCTGGGAGCCGACGCTGTACGCCGCCGACGTCTTCCGGCTGGCGCTGGAGCGGGCGGGAGTCCGCGTCGAGGGCCCGACGGTCCGGGGACACGCCCCCGAAAAGGCCCGCCAGGTGGAGTGGGCCAGGCGCCAGTCGCCTCCGCTCTCCGATATCCTCGTCGTCATGCTGAAGCTGTCCAACAACGGCATCGCCGAGACCCTGGTCAAGACGATGGGCGCGGTACGCCGCGGCGAGGGTAGCTGGAAGGCCGGGTTGGACGTGATGCGGGACTCTCTCCGCTCCATGGGGATCGACCCGAGCGCCATGCTCCTCCGAGACGGGTCGGGCAAGTCCCACTCCGACCTCGTCACCCCGGCGCAGGTCACGCAGCTCCTGGCCGCCATGTGGCCCCACCCTCACAAGGAACCCTTCTACCGCGCGCTTCCCGTGGCCGGCGCCCCGGACCGGCTCGTCGGGGGAACCCTGCGCAGCCGCATGAGAGGGACGCTCGCCGAGGGTAACGCCCGGGCCAAGACCGGGAGCCTCACGGCGGTGCACAGCCTGTCGGGCTACGTGCGAACGCGCAGGGGCGAGCTGCTGGCCTTTTCGATGCTGTTCAACCACTACCTGGGCCCCGATCCCGTCGCCGTAGAGGACGGCGTGGTGGCGGCCCTGGCGGCGTTCGACGGCTGACGGCGGGGCCGGGTTGGACGAGAACGGGGTCGTGCCGGCGTGCTATCATACTGCGCGCCCGCCGTAGCGGGGCGGGGGACCGGGGCTCCCTCTCGTTGGGGCGGGCGCCGGTAAGGGCAGGGAGTGGGTAGCGTGGGTCAACTCAAAGAGGCGACGTTCGCAGGCGGCTGCTTTTGGTGCATGGTCCATCCCTTCGACGAACTGCCGGGCGTGAAACGGGTCATCTCCGGGTACACCGGCGGGCACGTCGAGAACCCCACGTACGAGGAGGTGTGCACGGGCGAGACAGGGCACTACGAAGCGGTCCGCATCGTCTACGACCCCGACGTGATCAACTACTCCACGCTGCTCGAGCGCTTCTGGCGGCAGATCGACCCCACCGATGCCGGCGGGCAGTTCGTGGACCGCGGCCCCCAGTACAGGACGGCCATCTTCTACCACGACGAGACCCAAAAGGCGCTGGCCGAGGCTTCCAAGCGGGCCCTGGAGGAGAGCGGGCGCTTCGACCGGCCGATTGCCACCCAGATCCTCCCGGCCGGCCCGTTCTACCCGGCGGAGGAGTACCACCAGGACTACTACAAGAAGAATGCCTTTCGCTACGTGCTCTACCGTGCGGGGTCGGGCCGCGACGAGGCACTGCGAAAGGTCTGGAGGAAGAAGGAGCCGGCGGAGGAGCTGCGCAAACGCCTCACGCCGCTGCAGTTCGCCGTCACTCAAGAGAACGCGACCGAACCGCCTTTCCAGAACGCGTATTGGAACAACACCCGCGAGGGCATCTACGTCGACGTCGTCTCGGGCGAACCGCTCTTCAGCACGCGCGACCAGTACGACGCCGGTTGCGGCTGGCCGAGCTTCACCGCGCCCCTGCACCCGGAGAACGTCATCGAGCTGGTCGATACGAGTCACGGCATGCTTCGCACGGAAGTGCGAAGCCTCAAGGGTGATTCGCACCTCGGGCACCTGTTCGACGACGGGCCGCCGGAGGCTGGCGGCCGGCGCTACTGCATCAACTCCGCGGCGCTTCGCTTCATTCCCAAGGAGGACCTCGAGAAAGAGGGCTACGGCGAGTACCGCAAGCTGTTTGACTGAACGGTACCGCTGCCCGCCCTCGGCGAGCGCCGGTCGCAGGGGACGAGCCCGGGCCCTCGTGACGGCCGCATACCCGCGACAACCGGCTCTGGAGCCCGCTTTTCCCGTTTGACGGACAGCCGGCGGCGCCGGTACGCTTTGTCCGGCGCCCCATAATCATTATGAGTATAGGAAGGAGCGGGGCGATGTTCCTTCGTGTCGATAGGCTCCAGGTCGCGCTACCGCAGCCAAAGGAGGCGGACCCCAACGCCGCGGCCGCTGTCCAGGAGTTGCTGGGCGGGCGGTTCGGCGAGATGTCCACCCTCATGAACTACATGTACCAGTCCTTCAATTTCCGGGGCCGGGAGAAGCTGAAGCCCTACTACGACCTCATCGCCAACATCGCTACCGAGGAGCTGGGCCACATCGAGCTGGTCTCTGCCGCCGTCAACATGTTGCTCTCGGGTTCGACCCGGCCGGCTCCGCCGGAAGAGGCGCCCCTCTCGCCGGCCACATCCCTTCGCAACACGCACCACTTCATCGCGACCGCCCAGACCACGTTGGTGGGCGATTCGATGGGCGCCGCATGGAGGGGAGATTACGTCTTCTCCAGCGGTAACCTCGTGCTCGATCTGCTCCACAACTTCTTCCTGGAAAACGGCGCCCGCCTCCAGAAGATCCGGGTCTACGAGATGACCCGCAACCCTGTGGCCCGGGAGATGCTCGGATATCTCCTGGTACGTGGGGGAGTGCACGCCATGGCCTACGCCAGGGCCCTCGAGACCCTGACCGGCGTCCAGGTATCCCGGCTGCTGCCCATCCCCAACGTCGAGAACGCGAAGTTTCCGGAAGCAAGGAAATTCGAGCAGGCCGGCGTTCACCGCAACCTGTACCGGTTCAGCCCGGAGGATTACCAGGACATCGCCCGGATCTGGCGAGGTCCTGCGCCCGACGGGAGCGGAGAGTTGCACGTGGTCGACGGGCCCCCTGAAGGCGGGCCGGTGCCGGTCTTGCCGGAGATCCCCGAGTCGTTCGCGCCCGGGGTGGATCCTGGCGTGATCGCCGAGCTCGCGCGCAAGCTGGCTTCGTGAGGGGCACCGGGCCGGCTTTGCCAGGTCACCCGGTGAGGCGCGGACGGCGCCGGCCGTTGCCGTCACCGGGCAGCGGGCCCCGGTTGGCGGCGGGGCCCTCCTCGGACCGCCGGGAGCCCGCGCATTGCGGGCACAGCCCGTAGAACTGCACGTGCACGGACACGACCTCCCAACCCGCCAGGTCACCGGCGTGCGGCGCAACGGGCTTCGTGGCGATGGGCCCTGAAAGCTCGACGTCGACCAACCTGCCACACCGCTGGCAGACCAGGTGGTGATGGGGCGCCAGGTTGACGTCGTAACGAAGTGCGCCATCGGGGCCGACGATACGCTTCACGAGCCCGCCCCGGGAGAGCGCCTGCAGGTTCTGGTAAAGGGTGGCGATGCTGATCGGCCTGCCGGCCGCGCGCAGCCCCTCGAAGATCTCCGCTGGGGTGAGGTGTTCGCCTCGGGCCCGGAGGAATCCGAGGATGGCGAGGCGCGGGCCGGTGGGCCGCAGCCCGTGTGCCTGGAGCCACTGCCTCAACTCCGAGCTACCCGCTGCCATGTCTGGCGGCATTATAAAGCGGGAAGCGGCTCCGTAGCCAGACTGGGGGCGGCTGCAACGGCCCGCCGCGGTGTCAAGGGACAGTGACTTTGTCACCCTTTCGCACGTTCATGGGGACCGAGATTATGTCATCCCGCTAAGTGTACAGAGCGGGGGAGCGTGGGACGCGCATGTCCTTGAAGGGCCGGCGCCACGGGT